>NZ_JBQSWX010000070.1:0-307 GCF_052377615.1 Arthrobacter sp. AOP36-A1-22 | reverse complement strand
ACACGCCTACTCGAGCAGGAGAACGAAGTCCTCCGCCGTGCTGCTGCCTATTTATCTCAGGCGAATCTGCCCTCAAAAGGTTCTACCCGCTCGTAAGAGAGCTCGCCGCAGACGGGATCCCCGTCGCGGTGTCGTGTCGGGTTTTGAAGTTCTCCCGCCAGCCCTACTACCGCTGGCTGTCCGCTCCTGTCTCCGAAGCGGACCTGGTCTCCGCCTACCGGGCGAACGCCCTCTTCGATGCCCACCGGGACGACCCGGAGTTCGGGTACCGATATCTGACCGACGAGGCGGAAACCGCCGGGTATCC
>NZ_JBQSWX010000069.1:0-442 GCF_052377615.1 Arthrobacter sp. AOP36-A1-22 | reverse complement strand
AGCTAAATTAAACGAGTTTGGGCCAGGCTCTCACCTTAGCCGGCTCATTGGGCTGAAATGCCCGGACGCACATTAGGCTCGCGATTCTACAGACACGGATCGATGTCACTCACAGAATAGAAGCGACAAATGCGAAGCAAAGAGCCGGTCAGGTGAATCTTCGCTTCACTGGGGCCACCGGCCGTGCCTTCGGGGGCCAGTAGACATATTCGGCATTGGTGGGCTTGGGGGCCGATTATGGCGTTGTTGGGGGCCACCCGGTTTAGGCTCCTTCCGACGCGTGTATAGGGCACGCGGCGGAAGGAGCGAACATCAATGGTACGGAAAATCAGAGCCAAGCTCGTATTGCAGATGCGCGCCGAGGGCCTGTCCGGTCGTGCAATCGCGACATCACAGGGAATGTCCCGCAAGAGCATCACCGAGGTCCTCGAAGCCGCCGACG
>NZ_JBQSWX010000068.1:0-545 GCF_052377615.1 Arthrobacter sp. AOP36-A1-22 | reverse complement strand
GGTCAAGCCCCGGGAAGTGGTGTAGCGGTGGTTTCCTTCGGTGATTGCTTTTAGGCGGTCAACGCTTGGAAGGGATCTGCAGGCGCCTCCTCCGCATTCAGGGTGTTGTCAGCGTCGTTGACGAGGCTGAGCCGGCATCTGGCCAGCACGTCCAATCCGAGGTAGCGGCGGCCTTCTGCCCACTCATCGGTTTGCTCGGCCAGCACCGCGCCGACCAGCCGAATGATCGCGTCGCGGTTGGGGAAGATACCAACGCTGTCGGTGCGCCGGCGAATCTCGCGGTTGAGCCGTTCGTTGGGGTTGTTGGACCAGATCTGTTGCCACACATCCTTCGGGAACGCCGTGAACGCCAGAATGTCGGCCCGGGCTTCGTCGAGGTGCTCGAAGACCTTGGGCAGCTTCTCCTGGACGTAGTCCAGCAGCCGGTCGAACTGGGCGTGGACGCTCTCGGCATCGGGCTGGTCATAGACCGAGTGCAGCATCGCCTTCACCGCAGGCCACAGATTCTTCGGGCAAATCCCCATCAAATTAGCGGCGTAGTGGGT
>NZ_JBQSWX010000067.1:0-881 GCF_052377615.1 Arthrobacter sp. AOP36-A1-22 | reverse complement strand
ACGGCACCGCTGCCAGCTGGCCCCTGGCAGGTTCGCCCGGATCGCCTCAACCAACCCAGCGTGGGCGTCCGAGGTCACCAGCTGCACGCCGTCCAGTCCGCGTGCGACGAGATCGGCGAAGAACGTGTTCCAAGCCGCCCCGGTCTCGCTGGTCGCGACCTTCACCCCGAGCACTTCACGACGCCCGTCGGCGTTGACCCCGGTGGCAACCATGGCGACCGCGTTCACGACCCGTCCACCTTCACGGACCTTCATGGTCAACGCGTCGGCTGCCACGAGGGTGAAGGGTCCCGCCTCACCCAGAGGCCGGTGACGAAACTGCTCGACCTGCTCGTCGAGGTCCGCGGCCATGCGCGAGACCTGGGACTTGGAGAGGGAATGAATGCCCAGGGTCTTCACGAGTTTGTCCATCCTGCGGGTCGAGACTCCGGCCAGGTAGCAGTCCGCCACGACGGTGATCATCGCGGTCTCTGCGCGTTTGCGGCGCTCGAGCAACCACTCTGGAAAGTAGCTCCCCTGCCGCAACTTCGGCACCGCGACGTCAACGGTGCCGACCCGGGTGTCCAGGGGTCGATGCCGGTATCCGTTTCGCTGGCTGGCCCGTTCCGGGGATGCGGTGCCGTATTCGGCGCCGCAGACGGCGCTGGCATCAGCGGACAGCAGAGCGTTGATCATGGTCTGCAGCATCGAGCGCATCAGGTCCGGTGAGGCATCGGAGAGTGCTTCGACAAGCAGGCGTTGAGGGTCGATAATTTGGGTAGCGGTCATCGCGGCGATGTCCTTTCGAGTGGGTTGTAGGAGATTCCTCGAAGGATACGTCCGGTGGCCGCACTCCATATCGGCGGGTGACCGGACGCTACACCACCTTATGGGGCACTACT
>NZ_JBQSWX010000066.1:0-899 GCF_052377615.1 Arthrobacter sp. AOP36-A1-22 | reverse complement strand
ACCCCCAGCGCGGGTCCTGGCCCGGGTGGATCGGAAGGCTCGGCTGTGGTGGATGGGCCGGCTGGGGTGGATGCCCCGGGTGCCCTGGCGGTGGCCGAGCTCAAGCCCGGGGCCCCGGTGCCCACGATGCTTGGTGGGGGCCCGATAGATCAGTACTCAGCGGCCCGGTTGATGGTCGCGGCGAAGACCTGGTGGCGGGTGATCACCGATCCCTTGACCGGGGCGGTGGTGAAGTTCGGCCAGAACAGGTATCGGCCTACCGCGGCCCAGCGGGCGATCCTGCAATTCAGGGACGGGTCCTGCACCACCCCGGGATGCACCGGGCCCGGTAGGACCTGCGAGATCGACCACACGAGGGAGTGGCAACACGGTGGAGGGACGGATATCGCGAACCTGCGCTTGGGGTGCAAGCGGTGTCACCGGTTGAAGTCGCTGGGGTTGCTCGAGGTCGAACAACGCGCCGGGGGCACGATCCTGGTCACGAGTCTGTTCGGAACCAGGCGGGTTGGCTACCCGGCAGCTCCCTGGGCCTTGGCGGATCCCTGGCAGAGCTCCCGAACCACCGGTGGGGTGGCGGCGCCGCCTGCGGATCCTGAAGCGGTGATCCCCACGGTCTCACCGCCAGCGGTCATCGCGCCGAAGGCCTTCACGATCGAGTCGAGCAAGATCGAGTACGAGTACGAGAAGTATCAGGACCTGCAGATCTGTTTATGGGGTCGGGTCCAAGACGTGCCGGATCCTTCCTCCCCGTGTCCCGAACGGGGCCGTTACGCGATGACCACCCACGCCCACGCGGCCAGGAAGCGGCGTTTGAAGCGTAATGCCGGTGCTTACGGGCCACCGGCGATCCATCGGCCCGATGACCGGGACAACCCGCTACGCCCCAAACCCCAAACACC
>NZ_JBQSWX010000065.1:0-922 GCF_052377615.1 Arthrobacter sp. AOP36-A1-22 | reverse complement strand
TCCAATCCGGCAGTGCTTCGCGGCGGGTGGCCTCGCTGCCATAGAACCTGGCGTAGGCCCAACCGTCGTTCAGGGTCCGATGGAACCGCTCGATTTTCCCATTGGTCTGGGGCCGGTAAGGGCGGGTCCGCTTGGGCGTGATGGCCAGCTCGGCGCAGGCGTCACGCCAGGCATGCGAGCGGTAGGCGGACCCATTATCAGATAGCACGCGCTCCACGACGACGTCACGGGCAGCGAACCACGCCACGGCCCGTTCCAGTACCGCGATGGCCGTTACCGACTTCTCATCATCATGAATCTCGGCATAGGCGATACGCGAGTGATCATCGATGACCGTGTGCACGAAGGCGGTTCCCATTTTCGGGGTGTGGTTCGCATTGCGGGGCTTGTCCGGGGTTGCTGCACGGTTCTTGTCTCCGGCCTGCCGGCCCACGAACCGGTGCCCGCCGCCGTCGGGAATATTGCCGAATTTGGTGACGTCCACGTGGATCATCGATCCCGGATAGGGGTGCTCATAGCGGCGGATTTTCTCACCGGTGACCCGGTCGATATAGCGCAGCCTGTTGATCCGGCAACGTACCAGCACTGCGTGCACCGTCGAGGCAGCCAGGCCCAGCCGGTAGGCGATCTGGACGGGCCCCAAGCGCTTGCGCCAGCGCAGTGCCACGATTTGTTTGACCGCTGCCTGCGGGGTGCGTGCAGGACTTGTCCGGGGTCTGCTGGGCTTGTCGGCCATCCCGGCCGCGCCGTGGGCTCGGTAGCGGTCGGCCCAGCGTTTGGCGGTGGGCCAGGAGACCATGAACATTTTCGCTGCGGTGGAGACGCTCCACTGCTGGTCAACGATGAGCTTGGCGATTCTCAGACGTGCTTTGGGGGTCAGGGCTGCATTAGCGTGGGACATGAAGGCCTCCTGTTTGTGAAG
>NZ_JBQSWX010000064.1:0-1065 GCF_052377615.1 Arthrobacter sp. AOP36-A1-22 | reverse complement strand
CGTCCAACCTGTCGGTGGCAACTGGCACAGTGGGGTCATGGACGCGATCAACGAAGCAGTGTCGGTCAACGGGTGGCAACTCACCCGTCAGAGCGCCACGGCCGTTGACGGGTCCACCCGGTTCAAGGCCGCGGAAGCATTGGCCCGTTTCGCTGAAGCCGAGAAGTTCCGTGCCGCGGCCATGCTCCACGACGAGGCCCAAGAAGCGATAGATCCCCGTCTGGAAGCACTACAAAACCGGCCCGGGATGCGGATCTCGCTCCGGACCGGACGCATCGTGTCTTCCGCGGCCACCGATAGTGCCGCGATGGAAATCGCCCTGATCGCCGGGTTGTCCCCGGGCCAGGGACATCGGGTGTTGGATCAGGCCGAGACCCTGGTGATGGATACCCCCGAAGTCCTGGAGTCGTTGGCGTTGGGGCGTATCGGGGCCAGCCATGTCCAACGGATCCTGGAACATACCCACCACATCACCGCCGAACCACCGGCCTTGCCGGCCCGGGATGCGGACGAGGCCCGCAAGGAGGAGTTCGAACGCGACGTCGCCGCCGCAGCGGCCCGGGCCCGGGCCGATCGGCGGGACTTCGGGGCCGATATGTTGGCCATCGCTGCGGGGAAGTCGCCTACGCAATTGCGGGCCCGGGGCCGGCAGGTCCTGGAGAAGTATTACGGGTTTTCCTTCACCAAACGCTCCCGGACCGAGTTGCGGGACCGCCGGATCGAGCTGGAACAGGCCCGTGACGGGATGACGTGGTTCTCGGGGTATCTACCCACGGCTAGTTGCCAGGCGATCTTCGCGAAGGTCGATGCCATGGCCCGGCTGCTGAAGACCGACCCCGAAACGGCGGCCGCGGTCAGCCAGGCAGCAGCCAACGCCGCCGGGAACACCGGCCCCGGTCATGACATTGAGGAAGTGGCCCCGGGCCGTGTTGGGGAGCTACTTGGCCAGGGTGCTGCTGATCCGGCGCCGGGGGCCGGGGCCGGTGATGATGCCGGACAGTTTCGTACCTTGGATCAGTTGCGGGCCGATGTCTTCACCGACATGATGCTCAACGGTCCCCGGGG
>NZ_JBQSWX010000063.1:0-1075 GCF_052377615.1 Arthrobacter sp. AOP36-A1-22 | reverse complement strand
CTAGGTGTATTGACCACGGACGTTGGTAACGCTCCGGGGTAGTTGAAATAGGGAAGACCTCCGGGTGAAGGTGGGCTTGTTCAGAGTCCGTTCCAACACCGGAGGTCTTCCATGCTCCACGCTAACGCACTTCTTGCCCCCAAGGGCCGCCTGTCCCTTGCCCAGAGCATCGTCGACGAGGGCTGGCCGCTACGCCGCGCCGCCGAACGCTTCCAGGTCTCCGTGACCACCGCAGCCCGGTGGGCCAAACGGTACCGGGAGCTCGGCCCCACAGGAATGCGCGATCGATCCAGCCGGCCCCAGCGCTCTCCCAACCAGACCCCGAAGCGGCGTGAGCGAAGGATCATCGCCCTGCGCGTGAACCGCCGCTGGGGCCCGGCACGCATCGCCTACCTGCTGGGCATGCACCCCTCGACCGTCCACAAGGTCCTCTCCCGCTACGGGCTGGCCAAGCTGGCTTGGCAGGACCGGGCGACCGGGCGGAACATCCGCCGCTACGAACACGAGAACCCAGGGGACCTGGTCCACGTCGACATCAAGAAACTCGGCCGGATCCCCGACGGCGGAGGCCACAAGATGCTGGGACGATTCGACGGGGTGCGGAACAAGACCGGCGCCGAATCCAACCGCCGACCCGGCTACATGTTCCTGCACAACGCCGTGGACGACCATTCCCGCCTGGCCTACACCGAGATCCTCGACGACGAGAAGAAGGAGACCGCCGCCGGGTTCTGGAAACGTGCCAACGACTACTTCAACAGCGTGGGCATCACGGTCCAACGAGTCCTCACCGACAACGGGTCGTGCTATCGCTCCCACGCCTTCCGGGACGCCCTGGGCGAGGACATCAAGCACAAGCGCACCCGCCCCTACCGCCCTCAAACCAACGGCAAGGTCGAGCGCTACAACCGCACCATGCTCGACGAATGGGCCTACGCCCGCCCCTATACTTCCGAGGCCGAACGCATCGCCGCCTTCGAACAGTGGCAACACCACTACAATCATCACCGAGGCCACACTTCACTACGAGGACTTCCACCCGCTGCCCGCGTACCCAACCTCAGTGGTCAATACA
>NZ_JBQSWX010000062.1:0-1090 GCF_052377615.1 Arthrobacter sp. AOP36-A1-22 | reverse complement strand
TGTACTCGGCCGGGAGGTTGGTGACGGTCCCGGGCTCTTGACGTAGCGAAGACCTCCGGGTGCGGTGGGTGATGTCTAAGTCGCCAACCGTCCGGAGGTCTTCATGTCCCACCGTAATGCCCGGCTGAACTTGCGTGGCCGGCAATTGCTCGTAGAGCGGGTCTGTGTCCAGGGGTGGGCAGTCGCGCATGCTGCGCGAGCCCAGGGTGTGTCTCGTCAGTGCGCGCACCGATGGATCAATCGGTTCCGTAGTGAGGGTTCTGCGGGCCTTCTCGATCGGTCCTCGCGCCCGCACCACAGTCCACGCCAGACCTCGGTCGAGGTTGAGGAAAGAATCGTGGCGCTGCGCCACGAGCAACGACACGGCCAGGACTGGATCGGCGCTGACCTCAACATCCCAGCTCGCACAGTCTCGCGGGTGCTGCGCCGCCACGCGGTCCCCTATCTACGCGAGTGTGACCCGTTGACCGGTGAGGTGATCCGGGCCTCGAAGACCACAGCGGTGCGCTACGAACGCGACCGGCCCGGTGAGCTGGTCCATGTCGATGTGAAGAAGATCGGCAAGATCCCTGACGGCGGTGGGTGGAAAGCCCATGGCCGCCAGATGGGGTCAACCGCGGCGAAGAAGAAGGCCCGGATCGGCTATGACTACGTGCACTCGATGGTCGACGACCACTCCCGGTTGGCGTACTCCGAGATCCTCGGTGACGAAAAGGGCACCACCTGTGCGGGGTTCTTGCGACGTGCAGCGGTGTTCTTTGATGTCCATGGCATCGCCCAGATCGAGCGGGTGATCACCGACAACCACTGGTCGTACCGCCGCTCAGAAGACTTCGCTACCGCCATCAGCGATCTGGGCGCGAAGCACAAGTTCATCAAACCGCACTGCCCATGGCAGAACGGCAAGGTCGAGCGGTTCAACCGAACCCTGGCCACCGAATGGGCCTACCGCCAGGTGTTCACCACCAACGCCGACCGTAGCGCTGCCCTTGCCCCATGGCTCGAGGTCTACAACACTGTCCGACGCCACACCGCACTCGGAGGCAAACCCCCGACCAGCCGCCTGTCACCAACCTGATGGCCGAGTACA
>NZ_JBQSWX010000061.1:0-1192 GCF_052377615.1 Arthrobacter sp. AOP36-A1-22 | reverse complement strand
TCGGCACCGCCGTCGGCGGTCCCGGCGATCAACGCCAACGCGATGATGTCGGCGACCTCGGTAAAGGCCGCCTCCGAGAAACCACGGGTGGCCAACGCCGGGGTCCCGATCCGCAACCCCGACGTCACCATCGGAGGCCGCGGATCGAACGGGACCGCATTGCGGTTGACCGTGATCTCGATCTTCGCCAACAGGTCCTCGCCTTCCTGGCCATTGAGGACCGAATCCCGCAGATCCACCAACACCAGGTGCACATCCGTGCCCCCGGTCAACACGCTGATCCCGCACTCGGCGACATCTGCGGCCGTGAGGCGTTCGGCCAGGATCCTCGCCCCGGCCAACGTGCGCGCCTGGCGCTCGGCGAACTCTTCGGAGGCGGCGATCTTGAACGCCACCGCCTTGCCGGCAATGACATGCTCCAACGGCCCGCCCTGCTGACCGGGGAACACCGCGGAGTTGATCTTCTTGGCGATATCGGCCTCGTTGGTCAGGATGATCCCGCCGCGCGGGCCGGCCAACGTCTTATGCGTGGTGGAGGTGACCACATGGGCATGGGGCACCGGGGAAGGATGCAACCCGGCAGCGACCAGACCGGCGAAATGGGCCATGTCCACGAACAAGTAGGCGCCGACCTGATCGGCAATGGCCCGGAAGCGTTCGAAGTCCAGCTGACGCGGATACGCCGACCAGCCGGCCACGATCATCTTGGGCTGGTGCTCGATCGCCAACGCCTCGACCTCGTCCATATCGATCCGCAGATCCGTTTCGGACACCGAGTACGGGACGATGTTGTACAGCCGTCCGGAGAAGTTGATCTTCATCCCGTGGGTCAAGTGACCGCCATGGGCCAGGTTCAGGCCCATGACCGTGTCCCCGGGACGGATCAACGCGTGCATCACCGAGGCATTGGCCTGGGCGCCCGAATGCGGCTGGACGTTGGCGAAACCGGCCCCGAAGAGGGCCTTGACCCGCTCGATCGCCAGCGACTCGATCACGTCGACATGCTCGCAGCCGCCGTAGTACCGGCGCCCGGGGTATCCCTCGGCGTATTTATTGGTCAGCACCGAGCCCTGGGCTTCCATGACCGCCTGGGCGGTGTGGTTCTCCGAGGCGATCATTTCCAGACCGTCCTGCTGGCGGGCCAGCTCGGCATCGATCCGCGAAGCAACCTCGGGATCAAGCTCCGCCAGCG
>NZ_JBQSWX010000060.1:0-1239 GCF_052377615.1 Arthrobacter sp. AOP36-A1-22 | reverse complement strand
GCGTTGATTCATAAAGAACCTCCGCCTGTGGGCATACGTTGCCTCATAGCAAAACCTCCGCATGCTTCAGAGTTGCCCACGACTACATCAGGCGGGACCGTTATGGATGGGACTGACCATGAGTGAGCGTAAGGCAGTAACGAAGCACCTGGCCCAGCGATACCAAAACGCCAATAAGCCGGTGAAGACCGAGATCCTGGACCACGTCGTGGAACTAACCGGCTGGCACCGCGATCATGCCCGAGCCGCGCTGCGCCGGGCCGTTGAACCATCACGACCGAAGCTGGTCCGACAAGGACGAGCGCCTACCTATCCGGCGGATCTTCAGCCGTCTCTGATCCTGTGTTGGGCGGTGCTGCGGGCCCCGGCGGGGAAGCTGCTGGCGGCAGCGACGGGCTAGCTGGTTCCCATGCTCAGGGCCGAGCACGTTCTGGTGGTCACTGGTGAACAAGCCAGGCTGCTCATGGCGATGAGCGCGGCGACCATCGTTCGTCGCCTGGCCCACGAACGGGAAAAGATGCGCCTGCATGGGCGCTCGCGTACCAAGCCCGGATCACTGTTGAAGTCCCAGATCCCGATCCGGACCTGGGCTGATTGGGACGACGCAGTCCCCGGGTTCGTGGAGATCGATCTGGTCTGCCATGAGGGCTCGAACCCGGCAGGGCAATTCTGTTGCACGCTCACCGTCACCGATATCGCCACGGGCTGGACAGTGAACCGTTCGGTGCAGAACAAGGCCCAAAAATGGGTGTTCGAGGCCCTGATGCACGTCAAGAACGTGTTCCCGTTCCCGATCATCGGGATCGATTCCGATAATGGCAGTGAGTTCATCAATGACCATCTCTACCGATACTGCCTGGACAACAAGATCACCTTCACCCGATCGCGTCCGTTGCATAAGAATGATGGCGCGCACGTGGAACAGAAGAACTGGTCCCGAGTCCGGGAGCTGGTTGGCTATCAGCGTTTCGATACTGCCCGGGAATTGGAGTTGTTGAATCGGATCTGGGAGCTGGACCGGGTCTTCACGAACTACCTGCTCCCTCAGCAGAAACTCGTTTCGAAGACCCGTCACGGGGCGAAGGTGACCGAGAAGCACGACAAGCCAGCCACCGCGTACCAGAAGGCCGCCGGGTATCCCGGGATGGCCAAGCGTCCGATCATTACGATGAATGCTCAATTCAAGAAGATCCAGGTCATGGCCCTGCAACGACAGATCTCCGCCCTGACCACGGAGCT
>NZ_JBQSWX010000059.1:0-1431 GCF_052377615.1 Arthrobacter sp. AOP36-A1-22 | reverse complement strand
CATGAGTACTTCCGGACCCCGTGCCGGTGGACCAACCCCTCGAAGGTCGTTCACCCCCGCGCAGAAGCTTGAGTTCCTGACCCAGTACGAGGACGCCTGCACCCGTCAGCAAGGTGGTGCCTTCCTGCGGGAACAGGGACTGTATTCCTCCCAGATCACCGAGTGGCGCAAGCTGCGTGATGCCGGTGTCCTCGAAGGTGAGAAGGCCGGTCAGGCCATCGGGAAGCTCTCCCGGGAGCAGGCCGAGATCGCGCGTCTGCGTCGCCAGCTGGGGGTGAGCGAGAGCCGGTTGCAACAGACCGAGGCAGCCTTGGACGTGATGGGAAAACTCTCGGCGTTCTTCGAGAACGCCATCGCCGAGTTGCCGGAAGATCCGAAGTCCAAGAAGAAATGACCACCGCCTACCGCCAACTGGTGGCTGCTTCGGTGCCGACGCGGAAGGCAGCGGTGCTGGTCGGTCTTTCGCGCACCACGATCTACCGCAAGCCCGCCGTGCCGGAAGATCACGAGCCGGTAGTCCCGTCGAACAGGCTCAGCACCGCGGAGCGGGCCGAGATCCTCGCGGCACTGAACTCACCACAGTTCGTGGACCTGGCGCCGTTACAGGTCTATACCAAGCTGCTCGATGAGGGCATCTACCTCGGTTCGGTCTCCACGTTTTATCGGGTCCTTGCCGAGAACCAGCAGGTAAAGGAACGCCGCCGGCTGGCCAAGCATCCGGCTCGGGCGATCCCTGAACTGGTCGCCACCGCGCCCGGCCGGGTGATGAGCTGGGATATCACCAAGCTGGCCGGCCCGGTCAAGGGCAAGTACTTCGATTGCTACGTGATGATCGATATCCATTCTCGGTTCATCGTCGGCGCGCACGTGCACGCCACCGAATCCGGGGCCCTGGCGGTGGAGATGATGAAGGAGATTTTCGGCATCCACGGGATACCAGACGTCGTGCACGCGGACCGCGGGACCTCGATGACATCGAAGACCGTTGCCGGGTTGCTCTCGGATCTGGAGGTCACCCGATCGCATTCCCGGCCCCGGGTGAGCAACGACAACCCGTACAGCGAAAGCCTGTTCAAATCGATGAAGTACGGGCCGGAATTCCCGGAGCGTTTCGCCTCTCTGGGCGATGCGAGGACCTTCATCAGCGGATTCGTGGATTGGTATAATCATCACCACCAGCACTCCGGCATCGGGTTCCACACCCCGGCCAACGTGCACTACGGCTTCGCCGATGGGGTCGCCGTGAAGCGTTCACAGACCCTGGCTGCGGCCCGGGCGAAGCATCCCCACCGATTCAGCACAGCCGCTGATCCCAAGATCCTGGCTCTACCCGGGCCGGCTTGGATCAACCAGCCACTCGAAACCGCCGAAAACCCAGCAGCCTAACGGCCGCCTAACTCACCTTGGTACCGCTTGACTTGAAAAATACCG
>NZ_JBQSWX010000058.1:0-1456 GCF_052377615.1 Arthrobacter sp. AOP36-A1-22 | reverse complement strand
CCCGTTACATTTGTAGGACCCCGATAAACGGGGTTTGGTCGCTAGGTTCGGTATGACTGTCCTGCCCTGTCACTCATGATCCGGGGGGTGTTGTCGCCGAACCTGGAGGCACGCGTTGACCGCTGATAGGGACATGGCCCGGCGAGTTAGACACCGTGGTCTCTTCGTAACGTGGGTGTGGCATCGAGTGTCGTGACTAGCGGCCAACCGCACGGTGCAAAAGGAGCGCCACCATGAACAACGAAATCGCCGTGTTCTGCGGACTCGACGTCGGTAAATCGGGTCACCACGCAACAGCCCTGGACCGGGACGGTGGCCGGATCTTCGACCACCCCCTGCCCCAGGACGAGGCGAAACTACGAGAGGTCTTCACCCGGTTGCAGGCCCATGGGCCCGTACTGGTCATCGTTGACCAACCCAACACCATCGGCGCCCTGCCCATCGCGGTAGCCCGCGACGCGGGCTGCGAAGTCGCCTACCTCCCCGGACTCGCAATGCGAAAAGCCGCGGACCTATACCCGGGCAGAGCCAAAACAGATGCCCGGGACGCGTTCATCATCGCCGATACCGCCCGCTCAATGCCCCATACCCTGCGCCAAGTGGACCGGGACAGCGAGGTCCTCTCGGCGTTGAAGGTCCTGGCCGGCTTTGATGCCGACCTGACTCATGAATGCACCCGGGCCATCAACCGGCTCCGTGGCCTGCTGCTGCAGATCTTCCCTGCATTGGAGCGGGTTTTCCCCGAAACGAGGATCACCCGTCCGCTCGTGTTGGAGCTGTTCATCCACTACGGCGGACCCACCGGGCTGCGCGCCGCGGGTAAAGGGAACGTGTTGCGATTCGCCCGGAACCATTCCCGCAAGGATCCTTCCGTACTGGTCGGAGAGATTTTCACTGCCCTGTCAGAGCAGACGGTGACCGTGGCCGGCACGGCTGCGGTCGAAATCGTCGTCCCGAGGGTGGCGGCCCAGATCAAGGAACTCAAAACCCAGCGGGCGATCCTGGCCACCGAAGTGGAGAAGCTGGTCGATGACTTCCCTCTTTCCACGGTCTTGATCTCCATGCCAGGAGTCGGCATCAAGACCGCTGCAGCCGTGCTCCTGGCCATTGGAGACGGCCATGGATTCAAGGACGCAGCTCATCTGGCGGCCTACGCGGGGATCGCTCCGACATCAAGATACTCAGGCACCTCGATCCATGGTGAACACCCATCCCGATCGGGCAACAAAGCGTTGAAGAACGCCCTGTTCCGATCGGCTTGGGTCGCCAGCTGCCACGATCCGATCTCCATGGCCTACTACCAGCGAAAACGAGCCGAGGGAAAGAGACACAATGCAGCGGTAATGTGTCTAGCCAGGCGCCGCTGCGACGTTCTGTATTCAATGATCAAGAACGGGACCCTCTACCAGGCCAAGACTCCGATAGCGGCTTGACCAAAAGCATAGGGACACCCCCC
>NZ_JBQSWX010000057.1:0-1609 GCF_052377615.1 Arthrobacter sp. AOP36-A1-22 | reverse complement strand
TGTGATGTCTCAAGACACTGGTGACAGTTCTGCCTCAGGACAATGGTGGCGTTCGGTGTATCAAGACATCGGTGATGGTTCCGGACATGTCTCCGCTTATTTGCTGAACCGTGTCCGGGATTTCCCGATACCCACGTAGGCGGTGCCCTTCGGTGGCCACAGGTATTCTGCGATGACTTCGCCTTCGGTGTTCGCGAATATGATGCTCTCTTGGTCCCACGTGGCAGTGACTGTCCGTCCTCCCATCCGCTTGGTCAGGGAAAACAGGGTCCTGCCGATGTTGACCACGCCGTTGGAATAGACCTGCATCTTCTGGCTGCCGGTGGGCGCCGGGTGACCGATACTGCCGCTGAATTTCCTGGGCGCAGCGTTCGCACGCAGGGCCTGGATGCGCAGCAGGTCGTAAGCATCTGGTGCCGCGCGCGTGCCATCCTTCGGCGGCGGCGGCGGCGACGGCGGTTCGGTGGGGTGCTGGGCCTGGACCTCTTGCGCCGTGGTCGGCGGTTTGGAAAGCACCGCCGCCGGTTTCGGGCGAGGAGCCTCGGCAATCTCTGTGGCGTCCCAAGCCTGCTGCGGGGTGACGCGTCCCGGCAACCCCTGGTGCGGGCGCTCCGTGTTGTAGATCTGGTCGAACCGGTCGACCTGATCCTGGAGCTGGCCGTGGTTTTGCGCCATCGGCTGCTTGTCCAGCCACCGAAACAGGGTCTGATGAAACCGCTCATTTTTGCCTTGGGTGGTCGGCTTGTTCGCCTTGCCGGTGATCGCTTCGACGCCCAGTGAGGAGACGTAGGCGACGAGCTGGCCTTCCCATCCACGGCGCGAGGGATTCAGCGCCATGCCATTATCCGACAGCAGGCGCTGAGGGACCCCATGGGCTTCGATGCCCTTCTTCACGACCGCCAAGGCAGCCTCGCTGGTCTCCGAGCCGGCGACGTGGGTCGCGATGGCCAGGCGCGAATGGTCATCCTGGAGCTGGAAGATCACGCACTTGCGTCCGCCGGTGAGCACGTACTCGGTCGCGTCGAGCTGCCAGCAGGCATTCGGTGCCGGGTAGACGAACCTGCGGTACGCGGCACGTGGCTTCTTCTTCGGCTCGGCCCGGGCCACATTCCTTTCGCGGAAGATCCGTGCCAGTGAGGCAATGGATGGAGTTTCCATCCCCAGGGAGGCCATCTTGTCGTGCACGCTGATAGGACCATGGTCCAGTCCGGAGGACTCCATGGCGGCCCGCACTTTCACGGCTTCATCCTTCAGCGCCTCGGGAACGCTGGTGGGCGAAGACTTGGGTCGCCGCGAGCGCGGTTCCAAGGCTGCCGTCTGGCCCTCGGTGCGGACTCTGGCCCGGATGGCGTAGAACGTCTTGCGAGTGATGGCGTGCTCGGCGCAGAACGTGGTGACCGCGCCGCGGGGCGCGTCATCGGGCCATTGGGCAATCGCGAGGCGTATTCGGGCGTCGACGGGCTCATTCGGATTCATCCGTCATTCTTGTCCGACCGCATCGGGGGCTGCCAAGCCCCTTAACACCGCCGGGAAGTGTCACCACCAAAACACCCGGGAGTGTCACCGATGTCTTGAGGCAGAACTGTCACCGATGTCCTGCGAGATAACA
>NZ_JBQSWX010000056.1:0-2251 GCF_052377615.1 Arthrobacter sp. AOP36-A1-22 | reverse complement strand
GCGGCGGCGTAGGTCGCGCAATTCTGCCGACTCGTCCGTGGTCTTGCCGGGCTTGTTGCCGGCATCGATCTCGGCTGCGCGGAGCCATTTAGCGATGGTGCCTTCGTGGACACCGAAGTCTTTCGCGATCTGGCCGATCGTGGTCTTTGCGTCCCGGTCCAATACGACGCGGACCACGTCGTCACGGAACTCTTTCGGGTAAGGGCGTGGCATGGTGACTATCCTTTCAGGCTTGCCTACAAACAAGCCAGATCATCTGTCACCTTCCTTTGCATCAGTCCCCACCGTATATCCTGGAGTCTCGCCAAGCCGCGAGATTGTCGCCGCGATTTCCTTATTGAACGCAACCCTAGACCGTGGATGGCAGATTGCTGATCTGGCCAGTGCTGCGGCGTTGTCAAGCTCTCAGTTGACGCGTTTGTTTCGTACCCAGATCGGCGTCTCAGCGGCGGCGTTGCTTCGCCAGCTTCGCGCAGGTTCTCGCAACCACAAGACTTGAGGTTGCAGAGGCTGTGGCGGCGGTGGGATGGACTGATCCTGCAGTTGCGTCGCGGGCATTCGACCAGCGAAATGGAGTAGCTCGCTGAGTTTTTGCGGCCTTTTACCGCAGTGGAAGCACGAACTTACCTCGGCTTGGCGAATCGTTGCGTTATTGCACGACAGCCACGATCAGGGCAATGCCGAAAAGGATGAGGAAGCCTCCAGCTATCTTCGTGAGCCAGGGCACGACGCGTGCCAACCGGGCGAGGGCTCTGCGGGATCCGAGGGCGACCGCAATGATGACATCCCAGACGAGCACAATGGTGAACATCCAGGTCCCGTATGCAACGAGTGTGAGTGGTGCTGCCCCAGCGAGCGCAGTGGCGAGGCTGAGATAGAAGAGCGCGTTCTTGGGGTTGAGCAGGCCAGAAGCGATCCCGAGACCGAAGTTCTTCACCCAAGTGGCCTGCTCGATAGTCATGTCGTCATCGTGACTGAGCCGGGGCGTTGATCTCATAAACGCGATTCCGATGAACACCAGAAAGGCACCGCCAGCCAGTTGAATCACGACGAGCACGGTCGGGTGCGAGATGATCGAGATCCCTGAGAATGCTGCCGCGATGAAGATCCCGTTCGCGGCGGCGATGCCCAGGCACGCGCCGGTGGCGTTTCGCCAACCGCTGGTCATTGCGGTGCGGGCGATGAGAAAGAAATCTACCCCGGGAATGAGCAGCGCCAGAAAGTGTGCGAGAGCCACTGCGGCAAACTGCTCCATACTTCCCCTCCGATCTTGACGGTGAACTCGTCAAGTCTCGGCGACGGTGAGGGGTGGTGTCTTGTACGTTCGTGCGGCTGCGGCTTACGTTGCGGAACGGTATTGGCCCGGTGGGGCGGCGACGTGGGCACGAAACACGCGGTGAAAATGGCTCTGGTCGGTGAAGCCCAGAGTGTGGGCGGTATCGGCGAGAGCATGCCCGTCACGGAGCATGTGCCGCGCTTCGATAATGCGGGCGTTTTGTCTCCACGCCAACGGTGCCAACCCGGTAGCGCGTTTCACCGAGCGGATCAGCTGGTGCCGCGACATCCCAACCAGAGCCGCCAGGTTGTCGAGGCTCGGGTTGGATTCGTCATATCGTAGGCGCTCCATCACCGGGTGTAGACGCTCACGAAGGTCGGGGTCAGCGTCGCTGGTCACCACATGGTCCGGTGCTGCAGCTGAGAGGTCACGCAACAGCATACGAAAATCAGTTTCGAGACGTTCTCGGCTCTCGTCCTCGAAGATGCGGCTGTTCCATGCGCTGAGCCTCGCGTGCAGGTTCGGGTGGCGCAGGACGGTGATGCTAGAAAATAGTGCCTGTGCAGATCCGTCGGGCGCGAGGTCTGTTGCCCAGCCCTGATCCATGTGGATCATTTGATAGACCCACCGACCACCATAAGGGTTGCACTGATGCACCTGGTCGGCTGCGATGACAATCACATCACCCGGGCGCAGGTGTACGCTGCCGCCGAGCGGGCCAGCGAACACCGAGGTACCCGAATCGATGAGCCCGATCGAGAACGTGTCATGCGTGTGTGGGCGGTAGCAGGAATTCTCCTGAGAGGAGCGTCTCGCCTCGACGTGTGGGATCGTCGTGCTGCGCGCGAACTCCGTCTCCAGTACTTCCTCGGTTTGCATCGCTCAGTCTCGTATCGACCTGAGGCCGCGGGACACGATGCGCGTGGTTTCGGGGGTGGGGCTTTCTTGAAGCCAC
Organism: Arthrobacter sp. AOP36-A1-22; assembly: GCF_052377615.1. Lineage (NCBI taxonomy): Bacteria > Bacillati > Actinomycetota > Actinomycetes > Micrococcales > Micrococcaceae > Arthrobacter > Arthrobacter sp. AOP36-A1-22. The sequence goes on along the minus strand of NZ_JBQSWX010000056.1, from coordinate 20 downwards.
CGATCAGCGAACTGCCCGAC
>NZ_JBQSWX010000055.1:0-2557 GCF_052377615.1 Arthrobacter sp. AOP36-A1-22 | reverse complement strand
ATCGGCATAATGGGTGTTATGCCGATGTCGGCATAACGCCCATTACGCGGCAAACTTAATGTCGGCGACGCCCAAAAGCAGCTGGCCATGGGTCAAGACGCTGCTGCATTCGGTCTATGACCAGCCCGATGCCGCTAGCGTGTATTCGCAGTTCGAGCGGGTCCTGGATGCCTTCGAGGACAAGCTGCCCAAGGTCGCCAAGCACCTGGAGGCCGCCCGTGATGACATCCTTGCCTTCGCCGCCTTCCCCAAGGGGTTGTGGCGCCAGGTGTGGTCCAATAATCCCCAGGAGCGTTTGAACCGGGAGATTCGGCGGCGGACCGACGTCGTGGGGATCTTCCCCGACCGTGATGCGTTGATCCGTCTGGTTGGGGCGGTGTTGGCCGAACAGCCCGATGAGTGGATCGAATCCCGCCGCTACCTCGGACTGGATCTCATCCAGCAATCCCTCGCCGTTGGCACTGAGCAGAAGGAGGAAATCGATACTGATCTGGCGCTGAGCGCCTAACGAACATCAAGAATCACGTGGCGTACGACTTACACCACGCAAATGGGCTTGACCGTTTTATGGGAAGGCTCGCCCACCGTATAGTCTGTGCTTGTTTTGTTGTTTGAAAGCGGGGGAAATATGGTATCTATGGTTGAGCGGCGTTCGTTTGTAGGTGGCCGCGACCGAGCGATCGACGTCGTTCGCGGATACTGCATCGCTAGCATGGTCACGGGCCACGTGGCCTCGTCCTCCGTAGCGGCAAACGTCCTCCATATATTTCCGAACTTCGATGGTGCATCCGGCTTCGTCCTACTCTCCGGACTCGTGTTGGGGATCGTGCAGTCCAAACGAATGATGACCAGCGGATTCGCCAGCGTCCGCACAAAGACGTTCCGGCGAGCCGCCATGATCTATTTGGCGCAGCTCATCCTCAGCATCGTGGGCGTCGCAGCAGTAATACTTGCCGGTTGGCGCCACGACACCTTTCCTCCTGCCTTGGGGTCAATGTCCTATCCGGAGATCGTTGCTGGCATCATGACGATGAACATCGCGCCTCCAGGCGGCGACGTCCTTCGCCTGTATGTCGTGTTCCTGCTATTGGCCCCGGGCGTATACTGGTTGCTGGCGAAAGGGAAGTGGCTCACTACCCTTTGCCTCTCCCTATTATTAGCAGGCACCGGGTACACCTTTCCATTCCAGACATCCTTCTCATTGTTTGGCGGCGCTCCCTCCGCGAGCTGGGCAGCTTGGCAGCTGCTCTTTGTTTCAGCCATCATCTTGGGCTGGTACTGGCGTCCCCTCGGCATGGCTGCATGGATAAAAGCACACTCGCTGCTGGTATTCCTGTCCGGGGCCTGTATCACAGTGCTAGCTGGCGCCGTCTCTTACCTCATCCCAACGAGCGAATGGATGTTCAACAAGTACACGTTCCCCCCCGGCCGAATTGCCGTCGCCTACGCTGTCGTCGCGTCGCTCTACGTTGCGGCCGCATGGCTTCTCGAACGACTTCCAAAATGGACTCTTCGCCCTGTCTACATGGTCGGGCAAAAGAGCCTGGACGCCTACGTCATCCAGTCCTTCGCCGTGGTCCTGTGTGCTGGGGTGCTCGGGTCAGTATCGACATCCATCGTTTCGCAGATGACCGCCGTTGCCGTACTCATATCCTGCTGGGCTTGGGCCGAATTACGCCTTCATCAGCAGACACTGCAACGCAAGCGATACAGCGCATCCTCGAATATCCGCTAGGTGCGTGGGGGTTGCTTCCCCTGGAGTGGCGTACTTTCCCTAGTCAGCGAGTTGCGCACTTAAAGTAGCGAGCCATCGTGCGATGGTCAGTGAGTACCGATCAAAGAACTCACAGAAAGGGACTGCTGCAAGTCGAGGTGACAGTTTGAGTGTCATGCTGCGAGAGCAGCTGGCTCTATGATTGCTTCGTACTCCACTGGGGTCAAACGACCCAGCCGGACCTGACGTCGACGCCGGTGATAGGTCCGCTCAATCCAGGTCACGATTGCGATCCGCAGCTGGTCCCGGGTGGCCCAGCGGCCACGGTCGAGAACGTTCTTCTGCAAGAGCGCAAAGAATGATTCCATGGCCGCATTGTCACCGGCCGCCCCGACTCTGCCCATCGACCCGACCAAGCCCTGACTGGCCAAAGCACGGACGAATTTCCTGGACCGAAATTGCGAACCACGATCTGAATGCACCGTGCAGCCAGCCACATCGCCACGTCTGGCCACGGCCATCTCCAGAGCATCAACTGCCAACCTGGCCTTCATCCGGCTGCTGATCGAATACCCGACAATCCGAGACGAGAACACGTCCTTGACGGCGCAGATGTAGAGCTTGCCCTGACTCGTTTCGTGCTCCGTGATGTCGGTCAGCCACAACTGGTTCGGGTACTGGGCAATGAACTCGTGCCGGACCCGTCCGTCGGAGTCGGTGACGGCGCACAGGTCGTCATGGACCGGCGAACCAGGTCTTTTCCCGTTCTTGCCCCGCCCCTTCCCGAAGGCAGAAAACCAGGCATTATCCGAACACAGACGCCACGCGGTGCGTGGAGCCATA
>NZ_JBQSWX010000054.1:0-3050 GCF_052377615.1 Arthrobacter sp. AOP36-A1-22 | reverse complement strand
CGACGGCGGTGCCTGCGTGGCACCGCCGTCGCACTGTGTCTCCGGCCACCGGCCTACGAGCGGGTGGCCTGCCGGTTTAACTGGCCGCGCGGTGGCAGACCCACCCTTCGGGCATGGTCCCGGAGGCGATGAATTCCTGCAGCTGGGCGTGGGCCTGCTCCTCCAGGGCGGTATCGGCCTGGGGGTAGATGATCGGCTCCTCCTTGGAGTTGTGCCGGTCCAGCAGCGAGAGCAGTTCCTGGCAGGTGGAGACCAGTTCGGCGGGTGCGGCCCCGCCGTCGTGGGCTGCCTGCACGGTGTCCATCAGCTGCCAGAGTTCTCCGTGCTCTCGTTCCATGACCATGATCGGCATCATCAACCCGGCCTCACGCAGGGGCGGGAAGAGGAAGACCTCCTCCAGATAGATATGTCGACGCAGGGCCGCCAGTGCCCGCAACAGGGCCGCGTCGTCGTAGGTCCCTGTCGTGGCCCCGGCGGTGAAGGCCTCGATGCCGCCGTCGATCTCGCGGTGTTCGCGTTCGAGTGCGTCGGACAGGATGCCGGCGGTGCTCATGATGCCGGGCCCGGGGTGGGTGCAGCGACCTCCGGCAGCGCCTGGCGGGTGCTGATGGCCATCCGGTTCCAGGTGTTAATCGCGCAGATGGCCATGATCAACGTGACGGTGTCCTGGTCCGTGAATTCGTTGCCGACCCGTTCCCACGTCTGATCAGAGACACCGGCCTGACTGATCAGGGTCATCTCCTCGGTCAGTGCGAGTGCCGCCTCCTCGCGGTCCGAATACAGGCCGGAGGCTTCATGCCATCCGGCGAGGACGTCGAGGTGTCGGTCATCCACGCCGGCGGCGCGGGCTTCGCGGTCGTGCATTTCCAGACAGTAGGCGCAGCCGTTGATCTGGGAGGCCCGGATCTTCACCAGGGCCAGCAGATCTTCTCCGAGGTTGCCACCATGGATGTACTTCTCCAACGCGAACATCGGCTGGTAGGCGGCCGCATCGATGCCGTGGATGTCTAGACGTTGAGCTGCGGGCATTTCACGTGGTCCTTTTGACTGGAACGGTGCCGGCGGGAATCCGTCGTCGATTCCACTGTCCCGCCGCTCCCGGGGGTTGTCAATCGGTCGCTGACTGGCCGTGGGGACAGTCCATCCGGGGCGGTTGACCGGCAAAGGTCCGATGATTGACCGTAGGATGGTGGCCATGGCTGTGACTGATGAGGCGATCGACAAGATCAAGGGCATGTTGCTGCGCGAGGAGCTCAAGGCGGGGGACCGGCTTCCCCCGGAGAAGGAGCTGGCCGAACGGCTCGGACTTTCGCGCAATTCACTGCGAGAAGCGGTCAAGGCCCTGGAACTGATTCGGGTGCTGGACGTCCGCCGCGGTGACGGAACCTACGTGACGTCGCTGGATGCGAACCTGCTCAACGGGGCGGTGGCCTTCATCGTGGAGCTGCACCAGGACCGGTCGGTGCTCGAACTCTTCGAAGTCCGGCGCATCCTCGAACCGGCCAGCGGCTTCATGGCCGCCTCGAGGATGTCGGCCGAGGAACTTCAAGCCCTGCGCGCCACGATGGAGGGGATCGACGAGACCACCGGCATCGAGGAACTCGTGGCCCACGACCTGGATTTCCACCGCATCATCGGCCAGGCGGCCGGCAACGAATACCTGGGCAGTCTGGTCGAGGCGCTCTCTGGAAGCACCGTACGGGCGAGGATCTGGCGGGGGCTGACCCAGGACCACGCGGTGGCGCGCACCCTGGCCGAACACCAGGCCATTGCCGATGCCCTGGAGCGCGGCGATGCCGAACTCACCCGGGCCTTGCTGACCGTGCACGTCAGCGGTGTGGAAGCCTGGTTGCGCGAGGCGATGTAGCCGGTTTCCGGTCGGTCCGCAGTTAGTGGTCGTCGCCCAGTTGGTAGACCCGGGCCGCGGTCCCGTGCAGCACGGCCTCCTGCTCGGAGTCGGAGAGCGTGGAGATCAGCTCGAACAGCGGGCCAGCGGTCTCACCGTAGGAACCACCCAGCCGGCTGATGGGCCAATCGCCCCCGAACATGAGCCGCTCCGGTCCGAAGGCCTCCAATGCCTCATCCCACACCTGGCGGAGGGCATCTGCCGTATAGGGCAGTCCCGGGATGAACAGCCCGGAGATCTTCGCGACCGTCCGGGGAAGTTCCGCCAGGGCCCTGAAGTCCCGCTGCCAGCTCGGCATCGCCTGCTCGTCCGAACGCGGCGGCTTGCCCAGATGGTCCAGGACCACCGTCAGGGAGTCGAGATCGCGGGCCAGCTGCACGGTCTGGTCCAGGTGGCCCGGAAAGGCGTCGGGAACGTCGAAGGCCAGCCCGGAAGCAGCGACGGCTTCCAGGGATTCGCGCACTGCAGGAAGTTCGAGGAAATCGGGGCGCGGGTCGTCGTGGACCAGATGGCGGATGCCCTTGAACTTCGTCTCGGCCCCCAGGAGGTCCAGGGCGGCGCGGGCGCCGGTGGGGTCATCGAGCCGGATCCACCCGACGACGCCGAGCACCCAGGGGCTCTCCTGCGCCACGGCGAGCATGGCGGCCGTATCGGCGGCGGTGTCGTCGGCCTGGACCAGCACGGCGTTCTCGACGCCTCCGCCCGCGAGGGCGTCGTGGGCCTCCCGGGCCCCGTGGCTGCGGTGGAGGATGCCGTGCTGGGGGCCCAACCAGGCGTAGGCCTTCGGCGCATCGCCACCGCCGGCCGCGGTGTCGGCGTCGTCGAGCTCCCACAGGTGCAGGTGCGCGTCGATAATGGGCCGGCTCATGAGAGGAGTCCGCGCTCCGTCAGGGCCTCCCAGAGTGCCTCGGGGATGTCCTGCCCCATCCGCTCAGCGTTGGAGACCATTTGGGACGAGGAGCTGGCCCCGACCGTCACGTTCACCACGGCGGGGTGGCGCAGGCTGAATTGCAGGGCAGCCTTCGGTAGTTCGACCCCGAAGTCCTGGCAGATCGAAGCCAACTCCCGGGCCCGTTGCACCATTTCGCGTGGGGCTTGTTCATAGTTGTAGTGGGCATCATCGCTGACCTCGGCCCGCGCTAGT
>NZ_JBQSWX010000053.1:0-3322 GCF_052377615.1 Arthrobacter sp. AOP36-A1-22 | reverse complement strand
GTCTGGATTATGCCGACGTCGCCGGTATTGCCCATATTCCATGCGGGTTTCGCGGAAGTGACGGCGGCATAATCCGGACCTTGGGGAGACGCTTGATTCTCATTCAGTTGAGAGGAGAGCAGGATGATCAAGGTTCTCAGATCGTTGATCGTAGGCCCGTTACAGGATTATGCACCGGCGCTTGCCGAAGAATTGGAGCGGGTTGGATACACAGCCTCGTCGGCTAGCCAGCACATGGCGTTCGTCGCCCATCTAAGCCATTGGATGGATTGTGAGCATCATGGCGTCGGGGATCTGACAGTCGAGGCCTTGGAGAAGTTCTTCTCCACTCGCCGGGCGGCTGGTTTCGTGAACTACCGGACGTTGAAGTCAGCGCGACCCTTGTGTCGGGTATTGGCCACCAGTGGGATCGTGGTCACCTCGACGGCGGCACCGACTGCGCCGCAACTCATGGTGGAACGCTTCGCCGGGTATCTCGCGCAGGTGCGGGGTCTGGCCGCATCGACGGTCACTTGTTACATCGGCCGGATACGCCCATTGGTTCTCGCCCGGCTGGAAGTTTCCCGGTTTGGATTCGATGGGTTGACGTCTATCGACGTCGAACGTTTCCTCGCGAAGAGGTGCGCCGGCGAGGCGGTGTCCTCAGCGCAGCTATGTGTTTCGGCGGTGCGCTCCTTCCTGGGTTTCCTGCATTTGGAGGGCACTGCTTTGTCTGTGTCGGTGGACGCGGTGCCGTCGGCGGCAGGCTGGTCGCAGGCTGCTCTGCCCAAAGATCTGGAGCCCGAAGTGCTCGCGGCATTGCTGGCGGGCTGCGACCGTAGTAGCGCGGGCGGGCGCCGCGATCACGCGGTCATGTTGTTGCTCTGTCGGATTGGCCTGCGCGCTGGTGAAGTCGCGGCTCTCGAGCTGGACGATATGCACTGGGCCGCGGGGGAATTCGTGGTGCGCGGCAAGGGAAACCATCTGGCGCGTTTGCCGCTTCCCGTCGACGTGGGCGAGTCGCTGGTGGACTATTTGCGCTACGCCCGTCCGCCCGGGGACCACCACGCTGCGGTGTTCCTGGGACATAAGGCACCCCATGGTCCGATGAGTGCCTCTGGACTCAGCTCTGCCGTCGCCCGCGCGGCCCGGCGGGCAGGACTGGGAACGATCCACGCTCACAGATTGCGCCATACGGCGGCAACACAGATGTTGCGCGGTGGATTGTCATTGGCGGACGTCGGATTGGTTCTTCGCCATCAACGCCAACTCACAACGGCGATCTACGCCAAAGTCGACCGTGAAGCCCTCAGAGGCCTTACCCGCATCTGGCCGGGGGGATCGTGATGAATGCCAGATCAGGTGATCGCCTGCGGCTGGCACTGGCGGAATACCTGCGGACCCGTCGTGCGCTCGGGTACGCGCTGGCGCGTACCGAGAAGCTGCTGAACCAGTTCATCGACTACCTTCTCGCCACGGACGCAGCCGGAATCAATACGGCGACCGCTTTGTCCTGGGCAAACCTGCCCCAGGCTGCCCAGGGAAGTTGGCGCAACTACCGGCTTTCCGTCGTGCGTTCCTTTGCCCGCTACCTGAGCAATTCGGACCCCGGGGTTGAAGTCCCGGCGATGGGCCTGCTGCCCTACAGCCGGCCGCGGGCCACGCCGTATCTATATTCGGCCGCCGAGATCTTGGCGTTGATGGATGCCGCCTCGATCCTGTCCTGCCGCCAACGACAGGCAACGATGGCCACTTTGATTGGGCTACTGGCGACCACGGGCATGCGGGTCGGCGAGGCCATCCGGCTGGATGTGTCCGATGTTGATACGAGTCGGCAGCTGTTGCGGATCCGCGACACCAAGTTCGGCAAGTCCCGTGAGGTGCTGCTGCATCCGAGCGCCATCGCTGCGTTGGAAAAGTATCGTACCGAGCGCGGTCAGTGGCAGTCGGCAAGTGATTGCCCGGCGTTTTTTCTCTCGCTGGCTGGAACCCGCCTCTTGTATTGCAACGTCCACCATGCCTTCCAGCGGATGGCTGCCGAGGCGGGGCTGTCGGCACGATCGAGCAAATGCCGGCCACGGATCCACGACCTCCGGCACTCGTTCGCAGTTGCTTCGATGCTCGATGCCTACACCACTGGTGCTGACGGCCAGGCACAGCTGGCCTTGATCTCGACCTATCTAGGACACATCGATCCCGCGGCAACGTACTGGTACCTATCCGCCGCACCTGAACTCATGGCCACGGCCGCCGACCGCCTGGCCGCGTACGAGGAGCAGTCATGACCGCCATCAACGCAACCTTGCAGTCGTTCTTCACGGACCGCCTCACCCGGCAAAAGGACGCCAGCACCCACACGATAGCCGCTTACCGCGACACCCTGAGGCTGCTTCTTGGATTCATCGCTACCACCCATGAAGTCACGGCCTCGTCGCTACAGTGGAACCAGCTCGATGCGCCTGAGATCACTGCGTTCCTCGACCACTTGCAAAAGGACCGTGGTAACGGTGCCCGGACCCGTAATGCCCGGCTGAGTGCGATCCACAGCCTGTTCCGTTACGCCGCCCTGCACCATCCCGAACATGCCGCCAGCATCGCGCGGGTGTTGGCGATCCCGCCCCAACGCGTCGATCGCCACCTCGTCGACTATCTCGACGACGACGAGTGCGAAGCGCTATTGGCAGCGCCGGATCGCGGAACCTGGACCGGGCGGCGCGACCACACATTCCTGGTCGTTGCCCTGCAGACCGGACTTCGTGTCTCGGAACTCATCGGGCTGACCGTAGGCGATGTCCATCTGGGAGCCGGGCCGCACCTGTCCTGCCGGGGCAAGGGACGCAAGGACCGCATCACCCCTCTCACCGCGCAAACGGTGGGCACACTGCGGAACTGGCAGAAGGAACAATCCCCAACGGGCATCACGGTGCTTTTTCCCACCCGCGTCGGCAACCGCCTCAGCCGCGATGCGATCGAACATCGCATCGCCATCCATACCCGCACCGCTACTGGGACTTGTCCGAGCCTGGCCGACAAGCACGTTTCGGCCCACGTCCTGCGACACACGACCGCGATGCGACTTCTCCATGCTGGAGTAGACACCAGCATCATCGCCTTATGGCTCGGCCACGAAAAAGTCGATACCACCCAGATCTACATCACCGCGGACCTGAAGTTGAAGGAAGCTGCCATCGAACGGACTCGGCCGCTGAACAGCGCTCGGGGACGCTATCGTCCCCCGGACGACATCCTTGCCTGGCTCGGAGCGCTCTGATTATGCCGACATCAATTCCAATGGACCCGCACCGTAGAAGGGAGCCGTCGGCAACATCGGCATAATCCGCAG
>NZ_JBQSWX010000052.1:0-3557 GCF_052377615.1 Arthrobacter sp. AOP36-A1-22 | reverse complement strand
ATAGACGAGTTGGGTTTCTGTGGACCCCCTGGCGTGAGAGATGTCAGCGTTCAATACCTCGCCGGGCAGCAGTTCTTTCGTTGGCTTATTGGGAGAAATCTGGACGCCGTACTCGTGAAGCTGCTCGAGAACATGTTCGATCAGACTCTGATCGGGCCTCATTCTTTACCTCCTGCGTTCAAGATTGTTTGATGTTCAGTATACTTGAACAGAGCTTGAACTTGAACAACCTGAGGGATCTCACTAGGGATTGGTGTCGCAATTGGGGGCAAGTGTGGCGCTCTATCCCGGCCTGCGGGCGACCTGCCAAGACGAAGGGGCTGGACATAGGGGAGGCAATCTGTTCCGGGATGCCGCCTCATAGGCCGATGGTGGACAGAGCAGAAAAGTGGGTGCGAGAGAATCCCGGACGATGACTGGGCTGAGCGAGCTAGTATCCGCAACTTCTCGCCGCTCTTCCGGGCTTATCCGGTGAGTAGTGGCGGCTTATCGAAAATTCGTACTGTGACTGACGGATGGTCGGGCGACCGAATGTGCGAAATCGCAGCGAAACGAAGGGACTATGCCTTCCCGAAGACCCGGCGCGCAGCCACCAGCCCGGCCAAGGAGATCAGGCCGATCGCGATGTAGTAGAAACTCGGCGCCAATAATGAACCGGTGGTGCTGATCAACCAGGCCAGGATCAGCGGGGCGAAGCCGCCGAACAAGGTGACCCCGACGTTATAGGAGATGGACATCCCGGTGGTCCTGATGTTCGTGGGGAACATCTGGGCCAGCAGGGCCGGCAACGGACCGAAGTAGGCGGCCATCAGGATGCCCAGGACCACCTGGACGGCCGTGAGCACCGCGACGCCGGGGGCGGCGACCAGGATCAGGAACAGCGGGAACGCGACCAGCACGGCCAGCACCGCCGCGAAGAGCATGACCTTCACGCAACCGATCCGGTCGGCCAGCTTGCCCGCCAGCGGGGCCCCGATGAGGGTGACGATCCCGGAGATGATCCCGCCCAGATAGCCGGCGTAGGAGGGCAGGTCCAGGTTCTGGACCGCATAGGTGGGCATGAACAGGATCAGGTAGACCGACACGCTGGCCAGACCCACGATGGACGCCGAGGTGACCCAGCGTGGTGCCGCGCCGAGCAGGGTGGCGGTCAGCGGTGATTTGGTCAGGTTCCCGCGGGCCGCCTCGAAGTCGGGGGTCTCATCCATCTTCAACCGGATGTAGAGTCCGACCGGGCCGATCAGCAGCCCGAAGAAGAACGGGATCCGCCACCCCCAGGAATACAGGGCGTCGTGGTCCATGAAGGTGAACAGGGCGAAACCGAATGCGGAGGCCAGGAACATCGAAACACCCTGGGTGGCCACCTGCCAGCTGCCGTAGAACGCCTTCTTATCCGGGGCGTTCTCGATCAGGAATGCGGTGGCGGTCCCGAATTCGCCGCCCGCGGAGAATCCCTGGATGAGTCGGGACAGCAGGATCACCAACGCCGCCGCCGGGCCGATCATCTCGGTGGTGGGGGCGCAGGCCATGATCAGGGTGCCGAGCATCATCAGCATGATCGTCAGGGTCAGTGCGCCCTTGCGCCCGTGCCGGTCGGCGTAGGAACCCAGCACCATGGCGCCCAAGGGGCGGATCAGGTAGGACACGGCGAAGGCGCCGAAGGTCAACAGGATCCCGGTGGTCTGTCCTCCCGCCTCACCGGCCGGTTCGAAGAACAGGGCGGAGATGACGACGGCGAAGGAGGAGTAGACGATGATGTCGAACCACTCGAGGGCGTTGCCGATGGAGGAGGCGATGACGGCGCGGCGGGCCCGGGAACGGTCCGCCTCGGTGATGGTGTGTGGCGCGGCCGAGGTGCCTGGCGCGGCGCTCGGCCCGCTCATGCCCGGTCCTGCCCGAGCTCGGTGATGAGCGTATCGACGAATGCCTCGCAGGCGGCGAGTTGTTCCAGCTCGACGTATTCGTTGGCGGCGTGGGCCACGGCGATCTCCCCGGGCCCGCACACTACCGTTTCGATCCCGGCACCATGGAACAGCCCGGCTTCGGTGCCGTACGTGACCTTTTCATCGGTGGGATGCCCGCCGCAGTCGTGGGCGAGGGACACGATGTCGGCGTCGGGGCCGATCTCCAGGCCGGGACCCTGCGCCTTGATCACCAGCTCGATGCCGGCGGCCTCCTGTTCGGCCTTCATCGCAGGTTCCAGGGTGTCGAAGAGGAACTCGCGGATCCGTGCCACCACCGGGGCGGTGTCCACGGTGCCCAGGGCGCGGAACTCGAACTCGATCTCGCAGGAGTCGGGGACCGTGTTGCCGGCGATGCCCCCGGAAATCAGGTTGACCCCGCCGGTGGTGAAGGCGACCGGGTAGGCCGTATCGAAGGGGCCCTCGCGGCGCCATTCCTCGGTGAGCTGCCGGTAGAACTCGATGAAGCGGCCCGCATGGTGGATGGCGTTGGAGCCCTGCGGGGTCAGCGAGGAGTGGGCGGCGACGCCACGGAAGGTGACGGTGAACAGGTTGATCGATTTATGCCCGCGGACCACCCGCATTCCCGAGGGTTCACCGACGATGCAGGAGGCGGGTTTGATGCCGTGCTCGGCGAATTGGCCGATCATCCGTTGGGCACCGAGCAGTCCGACTTCCTCGTCGTAGGAGAAGGCCAGGTGCACCGGTCGGGCCAGCGGGGCGGCGGCGATCGCCTCCACCCGGGACATGATGACCGCCAGATAGCCCTTCATGTCGGCGGTCCCGCGGCCGTAGAGGCGGCCGTCGCGTTCGGTGACGGTGAAGGGGTCGCTGTCCCAGTCCTGTCCTTCCACCGGGACGACGTCGGTATGACCAGAGAGGACCACCCCGCCCTCGGTGGAGCCGTCCTTCGCCGGGAAGGTGGCAAAGAGGTTCACCTTGCGCACCCCGTCCTGTTGGTCGTGGGGCAACAGCAGGGGCTCCACACCGTGCCGGCGCAGTTCCGCGGCCACGCAGTCGATCAGTTCGAGGTTCGAGCGATGGGAGGTCGTGTCGAAAGCTACCAGGCGTGTGAGCCAGTCCACAGGTGAAGTCATGACCCGCACTGTACACCCGGGTATGGAGGGGCTTCAGGGAATGTTGAGTCGGGTTAACCCGCAGGTTCGGCCCCCCCGAATGAGAGGCCTCTCACGGCCGCCGCAGACACTGTGGGGGTAGCGTGGGAGGGTAGCGGTCCGGACGCGCCGGGCCTGGAAGGAGTACCCGTGTCCATCGTCGTCATTAACGCCCTGAAGGTCCCGGTCGAGGCCGGTTCGGAACTCGAGAAGCGTTTTGCCGCCCGCAAGCATTCGGTCGACGGTTCACCGGGGTTCGAGGGCTTCCAGCTGTTGCGCCCCGTGGCCGGCGACGACCGGTATTTCGTCTACACGCAGTGGGCCACCCGCGAGGACTTCGAGAACTGGCGTGACCAGCGCCCGGGCCATGACCATTCCAAGGGTGCCCCGGTGGCCACGGGCATGGAACTGCTCGAGTTCGAGGTCGTTGACCTCAGCGACTGATCCGGCCGGCGGTTCTGCCGCCCAGATCACCCCAGTG
>NZ_JBQSWX010000051.1:0-3800 GCF_052377615.1 Arthrobacter sp. AOP36-A1-22 | reverse complement strand
GCTAGGCAGGGTGTGCTCGGTTGCGGGGGCGCCGGTGTCGTTGAAGGTGTTCATGACCAGGTCGCGTTCTGCCGGCAGCATGAGGGGGATTTCCCCGAGAGTGGCAGGGCCTTCGCGCGGGGTGCGCTCGAGCAGGTCGGTGATGCGTTCGAGATGTCGTTGCGCCGTGTCGACGGAGTACAGGTCCGGGTTGGCCAGAACCCTGACCTCGAGCCCGCCGTCGGCGTCCAGGGAGAGGGCGATGTCCAGGTCCTCCGTCGGCCCGGACCTGATGTTGTGCACGGTTCCGGCGGCCGGGCCGAACGTGGCCCGCCGATCGAAGGGACGGATGTTGATCGTAGGGCCATGCAACCGGTGACCGGCACCGCTCTTTCCCAGGTCCCGGCGGAGCCATTCAGTCCGGTATCTCTGGACGGCGCGCACGGCCGTCAACTCGTTGCGGACCGCCGCAGCGAACTCGGCCACGGTGGTCCCGGGGTCGGTCACCGCCGGCAGACACAGTGGCAGGACGTTGACCCGGGGGGCCACGGCCCGGGCATCGGAGGCCGCCGGTGGGCGGTTCAGCCACGGGATCCCCAGGACGGCGGGCCGGTCGGTGAGGTAGGACTGGGAGTAGGTCCCGATGAGGGCAAAGGACATCTCGATCCAGGTGGACCCCGTTTCGGTGGCGAAGTCGATGAGGGCCTCAACCGCGTCGGGGTCCATCCGTTGCCGGAGATCGTGGTGGTCGACTCGTGCCGGTGCCGTGGTCTCGCATAAGGATCCTGCCGTGTCGAGGATGTCCGCTCGTCGGGTCCAGAAGTCCCGGGCTTCCTCCCAGCTGGAGTCGGCTGCCGGGTCCTCCCTCCTGACGGGCAGCGGGTCGGAATCCGAAGCCAGATCGGTGAAGGGGCTCTCCTCCAGTGCGGCAGGGTCCGTGTACACGCGGGCGACCCACTGGATGAAGGCGTGGACCGAGTAGCCGTCGACGCCGATGTGGTGGAAGCGGGCGAACCACCAGTGCCGGTGCTCCGACAGCCGGATCAGCGCATGGCCGGTGGCGTCGTGCAAGGCCAGGACGGTGTCCCCCTGCCGGCGGGCCGGACGGGACAACTCACCCTCCATCCAATGCCGGGCCGAAGCCTCCGGATCGGCGGCATCCGCCAGATCGATGACCTCGGGGACGATGCACCCGCCGGGGCGGGACCGGGGGCCATCGGGGGTGTCGAGGTAGTCGGCGGCGAGCCCAGTGGCATCAAGGCATTCCCGGAGAGCCTCGGCCCAGCGGTCCGCATCGAGGGGACCGCTGATGTCGACATATTCGGCACATTGGTAGGCCGCCTTGGTGGCGTCACCGAGATGGCCGAACCACAGGGCCAATTGCCCATCGCTCAAGGGGCGGAGATCGGTCTGGGTGGGTGCTGGGGTTGTCATGTCGCTCTAGTCCTCCTTCAATCCCTCGATCAGCACGTGGCGCCAGCAGGAAAAATCATGGCCTCCGCTGAAGCGTGCGGAGGCGGAGTCGTATCCGCGGTCGAGCAGGACCTGCTGAAGCTGATCGACGTGGTCATTGGTGATGTCCTCCCGGGTCCCGACCCGCAGGTCGATGCGCGCACTGGTCCCCGGCTCGCTGGCGAACCGTCCGGTGATCCACGGTTGGTGCACGTGCGTGTAGTTCGCGGGGGTGACGCTGCCGTCGGGCATCCACCACAGCGACGGCGAATGTGCCAGCACCGTGCCGAAGACCTCGGGTTTCCGCAGCGCGGCCAGCAGTGCCGTCAGGCCGCCGAGGCTCTGCCCGGCCAGAACTGTTTCCCCGAGGCCGCGCAGGAGATGGGTTTCTTCCAGTGCGGTGCGGGCCGCGGGCACGATCACGGAGGCCAGGTCATCCACGAAGGCGTGGTTGGCCCCCAGCAGCTCCAGGCGTTCGGCATTATCCCGGGTTGCGATCCCCACTACGGCCACCGGCTCTACTTCCCCCGAGGCCACCGCCGATTCCAACGCCGCGGCCAAATGCAGCCGACCGAACCAGATCTCGGGGTCGGTGAGGACCAGTAGCCGCAATGGTTTCGGGGATCCCGGCGCCGGGGTGTACATCCACTGCCTGGCCGTGCGGCCCACGGCAGGTAACCAGACGGCAGAATGCGTGAGCTTGCCGCGCACTGTCTGGGCCGCTGCCCCATCCCAGACCCCTGTCGCGGAAGCCTCGTCCATGGAGCACACCGATAGCGGCCCGGTGCCGTTGGCATTGATGGTTTCGCCGCGGTTGAACGGGTCCGCCACGGCCGGGATCCCGGCCCGTCGCTGGAGGGCCACTGCGTGGGCCAGTCCTTCCCCCCCGGTGGCCAACGCACGAAAGCCGTAGGAGAAAACTGAGTCGGCGTCGACATCCAGGGTGGCCCACCAGACGTCGGTGTCCGCGATCAAATTCATCCGGCCCTGATCGATCCGGTGCTTATCGGTGAGCCGGTTGGCCTCGAGGTAGACCTGGGCTGCCGTTCCACTGCGGTAGAGGAATGTGACGCTTCTCTCATTTCCTGACCGCGACACGTACGGGGTGCCCCTGCGTCGCACCTCCTCCCAGAAAACGCGGGAATCCACGGGTGAGGGGAGGCCGAAGGTCTCGAAAACCGGGGCGTTGGTGTGGCCGGGGAGCATGGACTCGCTTTCCGTTGTCTTCACGTGCGTTACACGGGATTACTTTATTTGTCAGCCTGCGCTGCGTTGCATGGAAATCCCACTTGAACGCTGTCGAAATCTCACTTAGGTTAGCCTATGTTGAACGGAATACAGAACGAAACCCTCGCCTATTCTCCATCCCTTGGGCAACTCGAATGCAGGTAATTCTTGCGTGTCCTTTTCGTGGGCAGGAGCAGTGGCCCCTACTCGCGTCTTGGGCAGGACAGCCGGCGCTCCATACCCGCACCCGGATCTACCCCTGCAAGGGCCCCGCAATCACCACCCGCCTCTTGCGAAAGGAGCAATGAAATGAACCAACCGCACACCGCTGTCGTCACCGGAGCAGCCCGGGGCATCGGGCGGGCCGTCGTCGAGGCCCTCGCCCATGATCCGGACGGGCCTCCGCAGCTCATCGCCGCTTTGGATGCCGATTTCACCCAGGAGTGCCGGCACACCCGTGTCGGGGACACTAGGGTCGTCGAATACCGCGCCGATGTAGCGGACGCTGATCGGGTGGCGGAGATTTTCGATCAGTTGGCCGCTACCCACCCACCGGTACTGAAGATCGCCCACGCCGCGGGCGTCCTGCACGAGGCAGCGCTGGCCGACACCGACCTGGATGGATTCGCCCGGGTGATGGACGTCAATGTCCGCGGCACCTTCGTCGTCCTGCGCCAGGCTGCCCGTACCTTGGGCGGACGGCGGCCCCTCAGCGCCCCCGGCGAGGCCGGTTCCATCGCGGTGGTCTCCTCCAACGCCGCCGCCGTCCCTCGCGTCGGCATGGCCGCCTACGCTGCCAGCAAGGCAGCAGCTGCGGCCCTCAGTGCCAATGCAGCCCTGGAGTTGGCGCCGCTGGGCATCCGCTGCAATACGATCGCCCCTGGGTCCACCGACACCCCCATGCAGCAGCGGATGTGGAGCGGTGACCCCGAGAAGGCCCGGGCACGCGTGGTAGGTGGGACTCCGGATCGCTTCCGGCTCGGTATCCCCCTGGGCCGGATCGCCGAACCGCAGGACATTGCCGAGGTCGTCCTGTTTTCCCTTTCCCGGCGGGCCCGCCACATGACCATGCAGGACATCGTCGTCGACGGTGGCGCCAGCCTGCGCTCCTGCTAGCCCCCAGCTTTCCCCCACCCCCTAGG
>NZ_JBQSWX010000050.1:0-4449 GCF_052377615.1 Arthrobacter sp. AOP36-A1-22 | reverse complement strand
CCTGCGGCGACCATCAGGGTGGCCGCAGTCACCGGCCCCACCCCATTCAGGGAGATCAATGTCGGGTTCGCAGCGATGATAAGCGGTGACATCTCCTGCTCGATAACGGCGATTTCGGCGGTCAATCCAACGTGCCGCACGGCAAGGCGCTTCAGCACCTGACGGGCAACATACTCCGGTCCTGTCCCGGTCCGGGGTCTCGAGCGGGCAAGAACACCGACCAGCACGATCGGTCCCAGACGGCGGTAGCCCTCACGCACCGTGTCCGGGGCCGTTACCAGTAGCGCATGGATCTGGTTCATCACCTGCGCACCGGCCTTGGAAGCAGACCGACGCTCAGCCAGCAGCATCTGCAGAACCTCGACGGTCCCACCGCCGCTCTTCGGCACTGAGGTGTCCGCATGGGCCAGGACATTCAATGCTGCCTGCTTCGCATCCAGCGGGTCGGATTTGCCACGCAGGCGTCTGGATCTGCGATTGGGGCGGGCAACTTCAGCGACGTTGAACCCTTCCGCGCTCAAAACGCGGGTGACGCCGGCGCCATAGGACCCGGTCCCCTCGATGCCAACCCGCTCCACGGTTCCAGCGGAACGCAGGAAGTGAGTATTTGAGGCTCTGAGCACCACCCAATCGTGCGGTTCAGCCCCACCGATCGTGCGGGAGAGCGCCAGCGGTGGTGTGGCTGGGAACCCGCTGACGCCATCCCTCATCGATTACGCGCTGGTCAGTGCGATGTGCTCTCTCATGTTGTATTTGCCCGTTTCAACCCAGATTGTGTTGTGGATGATCCGGTCCATGATCGCGTCCGCGTGAACGCCGGCGCCGAGGCGCTGGTGCCAGTCCTTCTGCGAGTACTGGGTGCAGAACACCGTCGACGTTGCGCCGTAGCGGCGCTCCATCAGCTCCAGCAGCATTCCGCGCATTGATTCCGTCGGCCGGTCCAGGAGCCATTCGTCAACGACCAGAATCGTGAACGCGGCGTATTTGCGCAGAAACTTCCCGGAACCGCCGGGGGTGTCTTGGGCGGC
The DNA here is from genome assembly GCF_052377615.1 of Arthrobacter sp. AOP36-A1-22. NCBI lineage: Bacteria > Bacillati > Actinomycetota > Actinomycetes > Micrococcales > Micrococcaceae > Arthrobacter > Arthrobacter sp. AOP36-A1-22. The sequence goes on along the minus strand of NZ_JBQSWX010000050.1, from coordinate 3,421 downwards.
GACCCAGGCTTCTTCGAGGTCGGGCATGCGGACGTAGTGGGCGCGGATGCGGTGCTCGCAGGCGCGTTTGGCGATCGCGCATCCCAGATACGATTTCCCCGAACCGGTGAACCCCTGGAAGACGACGTTCTGTTCTCGGTCCACGAACGAGCAGGTGCCGAGCTGGGTCAGCAACGGCCGGTTCAGACCGCGCTCGTCGAGCAGGTCGATGCGGCGCAAATCAGCGTTCGGATAACGCAACCCAGCCCGCCGGATCAGCCCGGCGACCTTGGAATGCGTGAACGTCGAATAGGCGTCATCGACGACCAACCGGACACGTTCATCAAACGACAAGCTGATCGACAGCGTCTCGTCTTGGCCGTCGATCGCCTCGAGCAGCTCGCGGGCGTTCATCTCGCGGAGCTTGCGTTCGGTCTCCGCGTCCAGGCGGCTCAACGGTTCCCTCCCGCGTAGTAGGCGCTGCCACGGACGTATCCGCCATCATCGCCCTCAGGCTCCAGGGGGACGTGGCCGGTCTTGTCCTGCCCGGTATCGAGGATCGGTCTCAGGTGCGCATAACGCGGGGAGCGGATCGGCCCCTTCAGCGCCAGCGCGCTGGCGGCTTCGACCCGGGCCGGGGAGAACCGGCGCGATAGGCGCAGCACTGCCAGCGCGGGGTCGAACCCGGCCTCCTCGATGGAGGCTGCCTCGAAGATCTTGCCGATAACCGTCACCGTGGCCGGGCCCATCCTGGCTGCCCAGTCCTGGATCCGGGCCCGGTCCCAGGCCTGGAAACTGCGCCCCTCGGGAAGGTCGGCCTCGTTCGTCTGATACCGATTCACGGTCGCCGCCGGTAGCAGCAGGTGGCTGGTCAGGCGCTCATCGCCCCGATAGACCTCCAACATCGTGTCCGTGACGCGAAGATCAACACGGCCGCCGATGTGGCTGAAAGGCACGGAGTAGAAGTTCTTCGCCCAGACCACGTGGGCGTTCTTGTTCACCTTGCGCTGGTAGGACCACGTGCTGATTTCGAACGGGACTGCCGGCAGCGGTTGCAGCAGCGGCAGCTCTTCGGTGGTGAAGACGCTCAGCCGGGACCCTTCCCGTTTCTGGAACGGTTGGCGGTTATAGGCATCGATCTGCTCATGGATCCGGGTGCGCAACTGTGCCAGGGACGTGAACTGTTCCTGCCTGAGCCCCGCGATGATCCAGGTCGCGACGTGGAAGACCGTGTTCTCGACGCTCGCCTTGTCTTTGGGGGCCCGAACCCTGCCCGGTAATACCGCGGCCGAATAGTGCGCGGCCATCTCACGGTAGGCGTCGTTGAGAACGATCTCTCCCTCGCGGGGGTGGGAGATCACCCCGGTCTTCAGGTTGTCGGGCACCAGACGCGGGACGCTGCCGCCGAAGAAGGCGAACATCGCCACATGGGCGCGCAGCCACGACTCCTGGCGCATATCCAGGCTCGCTTCCACGAACGCATACCGGCTGAAGGGCAGGCAGGCGACGAACAAATACACCTTCGAAATCTCACCCGTCGTCGGATCCAGCAGCGCCATCGTGGGCCCGGACCAGTCGACCTCGATGCTGCGGCCGGCCTTGTGCCCAACCCGGGACGAAGCCCCGGTCACGGCGGCGTGTTCGGCGTAGAGCCGGCAGAACCGGTCATAGCTCATGACTGCCTGCCCTTCGCGGGAAAACGCGTCGACATACTCCTGGTGCAGCAGCTTCAACGTCACCCCGACCCGGGCCAGCTCGGTGTGGACCCGGGCCCAGTCCGGCTGCGCGAATACGCTCTCGCGGACCCCGCGGCCGGGAAACAACGCCGAATACACCTCGGCCTCCGACAGCTCGGCGACGTCACCCCAACCGAGACCCGCCAGCTCCGCCGCATCGAGGACTGCTTGAATGCTGTGCCGGGATATCCCGAGGGCGGATTCAATTGCCCGTCCCGACAGGCTTTGATTCCGCAGCTGCAAAACCAGCTTCGCTTTGATCTTCCGTACCATTACCGGTACTCCTTCCACCACGTGGCCATCACATGGTGGAAGGAGCCTTTCAGGTGGTGATCAACCGCGCCATCAGTGGTGCTGAACCACATCAGTCGCGCTACCGGGTCATGGTGCTCAACCGCACTACAAGCGGAGCCCACAGAAGCCAATATTCAGGAAGTCCACGATCCTGCGATATCCATCCGGGGTGGCCATGAACTGCCGGTCCAGGACAGCTCGGCCAATGTGATCGATGATCGCTACGTGGTGGGTGTCCTTATGCGTATCGATACCCGCCACCAGTGTTCCGGGCGGCAGACCCGGTGTCGTGGATGGTGGCGATTTTGTCATGACGTTCATGGTGCATTTCCTTTCCGAGGCTGCGTTCTTCGCCGCGGGAAGGGTGGGCAGACAGCACAAAGGTGAGACGACTACCGGTCAGGCTCCTATCAAATCATGTCCCTCCCGACCCCGCGAGGGTGCCCCGGCACCGGCGGACAGATCCACAAAAAGACAACCCTCGATGAGGACGTCGGTGTATTAGTGAGCCACGCTGACGCCGGGGACATGACCATTATCTATGTGTAAGAAGCCAACCCGTCGGGCGTGGCTCCCGAACATAAGGCGGCCACCGCGTGATTCTTGAAACGACCTACCAAAGTACGTTTCGAAAGAGAATCCACGCGATGACCGCACCCCATATTATCGACCCTGCCCGTTTCCTGTCCGAACAACTCGAACATACCTCCCCGGACCTGATGCGCCAGATGCTCACCACGTTCATCAACACCCTGATGAGCGCCGAAGCCGACGCCGTCTGCGGCGCCGAATACGGTGCCCGATCCGAGGACCGAAACACCTCCCGCAACGGATACCGACACCGCGACTTCGATACCCGCACCGGAACCCTGGACGTGGCGATCCCCAAGCTGCGGCAAGGCTCCTATTTCCCTGATTGGCTCCTCGAGCGCCGCCGCCGCGCAGAGACCGCCCTGACCACCGTCGTGGCGACCTGCTACCTCCTGGGAGTCTCCACCCGCCGGATGGAAAAGCTGGTCGAAACCCTCGGGATCACCCGACTGTCCAAGTCTCAGTTCTCCCTCATGGCCGCGGACCTCGACGAACAAGTCGAACAGTTCCGCACCCGGCCTCTGGACGCCGGCCTGTATGCCTTCATCGCCGCGGACGCCTTGGTTCTGAAGGTCCGCGAAGGCGGCCGGGTCGTCAATGTCCACGCGATGATCGCCACCGGGGTCAACGCCGATGGGCACCGCGAAGTCCTGGGCATTCAGGCTTCTTCCGCCGAGGACGGGGCCGGCTGGCTCGGGTTCTTCCGGGACCTGGCCGCCCGTGGGCTGACGGGGGGTGAAGCTGGTGACTTCCGACGCCCACGCAGGCCTCGTGGCAGCGATCGGGGCCACCCTGCCGGGAGCTTCGTGGCAACGGTGTAG
>NZ_JBQSWX010000049.1:0-4950 GCF_052377615.1 Arthrobacter sp. AOP36-A1-22 | reverse complement strand
CGACACGCTGGCCCGGCGTAAGAACAGGGCCCCGGTACCGGTATTCGACATTGCTAAGGCAAGATCATGAACCCGATTCCTCGCGGAGATTTTTCAATGAAGCAACGAAGCAGTCTTCCCGGCGGTATTGCTATGATGCAACAGGCAGTGGCACATAGCCTTCTGAGTTTGTTCGGTGTCGGCCCCGTGCCGACAGCGCAGGTGCTCGTCTCCTATTCCCACTATGGACAAATCCGCTTGGAGACGGCCTTGCCTCACTAGCGGGGGTGACCCGATTCCCGCATCCTCTGACAACAAGACGCGACATCGTCTGAATTGGCATGGCGACAGACAACTCAACTAGGTAACTCATACGATAGCGCGGTCCAGGATGTCATGCGACGCCACAACCATTGCATCCGTCGAGCTGCGACGCATCGAAGGTAGGACCATTCGGGGCATCCGCCGCTGCATCAAACGATTCATTGCTCGGCAACTTTTCAGGCAACTCCGAACCCTCTTGCTTTAAAGCATAGGAGGGTCAGAGATTTCCCTGGTGCCTATCGGACCCCGGTGATAACACTCCCCGAACCATAGAAGACGCGGGGAGTGGAATCAACATTGGTGTCGACAGGCCAGTAATCCCAGTAATTGCTCATTTAGGAGCTACTAAAAGGGTTACGGGGCTCAGAGCGTCAAATATTCAGTCTAGTGTCCCCCAAGCAGTCCCAAGCTTGCCATTGCCGCATATGTCTACTGGCTGCCGAAGGTACAGCGGGACCCCAACAAGAAAAGCATTCAGAGAGTACTTTCTGGGGTCTGACGCCACGATCGATGGAATCCAACGAGCTGAATTTTGAGCGATACCACGCGCCGAGCACGCTGAAAAGTTAGTGGACCAAATCGCTGGCGGATCGGACTTTGCTCAGGTGTAGGAACCGCACAGCGTTCTGAGGATCTTTCCAATAACCGTACTTTGACTAATCTTGGAGCCTGATTCCAACATCAAGTCAACCGTCCGAGCCGTTGCTCCTCCATCCGAATGCGGATTGAACTTCTCAACGAAGTTCTCGATTGTGGATTCAGATCTGTCTGGTTGCGCGAGCCCTTCTTGAATAGATGCAAAGAGACCCTGCTCCGTGGTCTCTACCGGGCCAGGGACGGTAGCTTCGTAGTCTAAGTAGAAGCCTCGTAAGGAATCGCGGTAGCGCTCAAGGTCGTAGGCATAAAAGATCATGGGCCGGCGAAGCAGACTGTAGTCAAAGTACACCGAGGAGTAGTCAGTAACTAAGACATCGGCGGCGAGAAATAGGGGCTGGATATCTGGAAATTTGGACGCGTCAACGATGGCGTCACGAAGGTGCTCGGGGATGTGCAGTCGTCCAGCAACGAGCGAATGTGTTCGGAGAATTAGGACTACGTCGTCACCAAGTTGATCGCAGAAGTTCTCGAGGGAAAACGGGAGCTCAAAACCAAAACGTCCATTACCTAGGGAGATGTCGTCTCGAAAAGTAGGGGCGTAGAGAACAGTTTTCGCATGAGGAGGGATACCCAGCCTTTCTCGGACGTCGCTACCAACGCTGTCTCGATTCTGAGAGACCAAGGCGTCATTTCGAGGATATCCAAACTCTACCGAGGGGCCACGGTAGCCGTAGGCGCTTCGAAGACAAGAGGTGGCGTATTGGCTGGGAGAGACCAAGACTGACCATTGTGCCGCCGCTTTCGTGACCCTGCCTAGATAGCCCTCATCGCGACCATGGATCTCTTCTATATCTAGTGCCATCCGTTTGAGTGGAGTTCCGTGCCACGTTTGGACATAGAATCTGCCGGGGCCGCGGGTGATGTAATGCGGCAAATTTTGATTGCTGACCCAATATTTTGATCGTGCTAGAAACCAGAAGTATGACGGTGAATTTCTCTTAACTACCGTCGTATTTTCGTCGCCGAACGATGCGCGCCCTCGGACAGACCAGACCTTACGGCGGTTGTCTCCTCGGGCTACCAGTTCATCATAGATAGCTCTGGGACTATCATTTACCTGACGTCCAAGCCCGCTCTCGAAGAACACGATATTTTCGTCAGCGGGGAGTTTGGAGACAACTCTATATACCGTTCGCATCAAGGGATGGTAGTAACGACTCTTCCTGAAGAAGTTGAAACCGGCTGTTCTCAATTCCTTGACTTGTCCGCTACGTGCTGGCAAGTGCGGTTGGCTGAGGAGCGAAATTTCATGGAAAATTCTCGCCGAGTTGCTCCGGTCCCGGTATTTTATGAACTTGTCCGCACGGTTTTTGAACTTTTCGGGCATAGAGATGCCAGCGTTCACCTGGTCGGACAGTTCCTGGAGCAACGACTCTACGTTTGCAGCGATCGGCCCAGGTAATTCATCATCGAGGTTGAGATGTGGCTGAACTCGCCGGAACATTCGACTCCTATCAAACTGATAAAATAAGACAGGTTTATGCAAGAACGAGAAGTCCCAAGCAACGCTAGAGTAGTCCGTAATTAGTAGTGAACTCTGTTTGATTAGTTTCTGAACGTCCGCTTCCCCCTGCACTAGAATTTTGACTGGGGCAGCAGCGAAATGGTCCGCGTAGGCTTGCATGTTCGGGTGCAAACAGAAAACAATGTTGAGGTTATGCTCCGCGACAACGTCTGCGAATCTGGGATCAGTCAGGAAAGCGTGCCAAGCATTGTAATAAGTTGAAGCCAAAAACTGATCGCCTGTATGGAGCCAATCTCGCCAAGTAGGCATTATGAAGATTTGCCGATGCTTGACTTCCTGGGTTTTGTCAAAAAGCTGGTCGAAGCGAGATAAACCAGTTACGGCTACCTCCTTAGGTGCGTAACCGAGGTCGTTGACAATGAATTCCTTTTCGCGTTCTGAGCTAACGATGAAGAGATCAGTGTTGAAAGAAGCTGCCTTCTTGCCGTATGTCTGCTCCATCCATTTCATCGCAATCACGCCATGTTGCAGGAAGACATTTCTCGCGCGTAGAAGTCGCTTAAAGCTATCGGCGCGCGTTGGATACAAGTATGACGGGTGATGTGATCCAATGAATCTTTCAGCAAGAAGAGAGAGTCGAATGTGCTCTGGAGACCTATACTCCAAGACGTGGTCTAGGCCAGCTAAGTTCTGAGCTTCGGCAGCTCGGGGATCGATCACATAAAATGCATCAATGTCTGGATGGTTGGCTCGCACATACTGGAAAAATGCTAGACCAGTGTCTTGTGCTCTTTCGGGTTGTTCGCCAATAATCCATATCGGTCTATTGCTTCTGTTGCCGAGTAGATTACGAATGGGCTGCCGCATGACATTTCGTAATTGGTCGTAGGAGGCCGTAGGGAACTTCTCAAGACGGAAAGAAGTTCGCTTTGCTTTCATCGTGTAGTACGGAATGATCAACGTGGATTTTTCGTGTCCACGTACACCACCAAGATTTGACAGTTGCCGCTGTATGAGAGGTGTGCGCCCAATTCGGGATGTGTGGCTAAGCTCTGGACTGAACGCCATGTCAGATTGGACCCAAGCATCGAGGATCACGTCATCGGGCAGTAGGTCTGTTTTTAGCCCGCCGAAATTCAGGAAAACTCTGAACTCGTAACGAGCATGTCCGTAGTGTGTTTCTTCCCAGGAGTAATCCCGTTGAATCTGAAGTGGTGCAGTCCACCTGTTGTCAAGCCCGCGAGCAGTTAGAAGCAGCCGAGCGTTCAAAATACGAGAGTGACGCACCATAAGATCGCCCTCGAGGTTCAATACCCCATCGCGCATGCGAAGCTTCGAAATGACCACTCGTTGGTAATTTTCGAGCCATTCGTTCAGGCGGAGGCTAAGGACTCCACGCCTGTTGACGTAAGGCGTGACTAGGCACTCTCCACTTCGAATTTGGTGGAATTCGCCTAGCGAGGTGTTCTGGAAACGTCCGAACGTGACTCTATAGCTCACTGCCTTCAACTGGTCAACGTCCTCGGGGCGTCCATCTTCAAAAACTGCTCCACCCATGATGTCAGTTCCCGCTGTAGTGACGCCTAGGTATAGTGTGCAGCGGTCGGAGTAGCTTCCGTCGCTGATTGCTTCAGACCAAGTTTTTGACACCAACGCTTGCTCGTCCAGAGAGACTAGTGATTCTTGATTGGAGCCCTGCAGGACCTGGGATTCGGTAGGGGAGCTACCCTGTACTGAATCCGACAGTCGTTGCTGAATTGATGCCAGATCAATTTCGAGCCTGAAGGTCTTGGGTTCACCATCCGACTGATCAGTCGTGTCTACCGGCGAGATAACAGTATCAAGTGCAATCCAATTGTCCTTCAGTCGCAGCCAGACACCGTTGACGGAGATTCCCGCCCGGACAGTTATCTCGGCAGAAATGCTTTGACCGTGTTGTCTGGCCGCTAAATGTAGTCGTCGTGCTGATGTGGGTTGTTGCCGAGTTGGCTTGAGCGCGTTGAACACGGATTGAACTGTGGAAGTCCGCATGATGCTACTTTCGACGTTGGATAAATGGGTTTGTGCTTAGCAGAAGACAGAGAACGCCCAGTTTCCCGTTCAACTAAACATTGGGTTATGGCATTCGCGTTTTCGTGTTCCTGTGGAGACTGTGAGTGTTGGGAAAGCCAAGCACGAGGCCGCAGTGCACCCTCTAGGATATGAATCCTAGTGGCTAAGTCCTTTGTCTTGCTCGTTGTCAACGCTGGTGTGGCCAAGAATGTCAGTGACCGACGGTGCTATATCAGGCCTCCATGTGTGTTGGGTCAGAACATGGGTTTGAAAGTAGGGTTTTATTCGAAGCGCGTCGGGCCTCGATTCGAATCTCGTCATTAGGTGGATCACAGCTGCGTTCGCAGGAAGCGGCAAATTGGGACCAGTTGCTTCATTGAAAAATCTCCGCGAGGAATCGGGTTCATGATCTTGCCTTAGCAATGTCGAACACCGGTACCGGGGCCCTGTTCTTACGCCGGGCCAGCGTGTCT
>NZ_JBQSWX010000048.1:0-5792 GCF_052377615.1 Arthrobacter sp. AOP36-A1-22 | reverse complement strand
GGATCACCACATGACCAAGACCAAGAGCACCGCCAAGAACACCCCCGCCGCTGACCGACTGGAGGTACTGCGCCTTGACGTGAACGCCGCTATCGCCGAGGCCAGAACCGCACGGGAAGCCGCCGACGCGCTGACCTATCGAGTCCGGGAGGGGCAGACCGTGAGCACCGAGGAGTGGACCACACTCCCCGCCGCCGCCGCCATGGCCAACGTGAAGCTGGGAGCGATCCGCGAAGCCTACGAACAGGAGCGGACGCACGCCGAGCGTGAGCAGGTGGAGGCGCTAGTCCGGGGCGCTCGGGAGCGACTGACCCGGGAGCCGGAAACCACTAGCCGGTTGGCCGAGCTGGCCGCATACGTCAAGGCCGAGCTGGACAAGATGACCGTCGAGATCGACGCGTACAACGCGGCCCTGCTGGAAGTCCACGACGCGGCCCGGGTCCCCGGTACTCTCTCGGGAAGCTCCTACGGAACCAAGACGCGGCCCATCGTCCTCGAACACGGAATGTATGTTGACCAGGACTTCTCTGGGAAGTTCGTTCGGATCGACGGCGAAGAGTTCCGCGAGCTGGGAGCGCTCGGGCTGGTGGACGATGTGGCGCACAACGTCGAGATGATGAACGCCGCCGACGTCGCCGCCTAACAGCGCATCCCGACTAACGGCGGCATCCTCAACTAGGTCCGACTAATGAAGGGGACCCCTCCGGGGGTCCCCTCTTTCGTGCCCTGACAGTTGACGCATCCTGTAAGGCCTGCTACAAACCCTGTAACCCGTACGCAAGACTTTTTGCTAAGACAAGCAGGGCGCCGCGCCCGTGCGCCGGGGATGCTCCCCCCGCCCCTACGCGCTACAGCTCCAGCGACTAGGCCGGTGGCACCCCTGCCACCCCCGGCGATAGGTGCCGGTGACGGCCCCGGCGAAGGACGGCGAGCACGGACGGCCAACCCTGACCGACGGCAGACGACTCGGCCCCGGGCGGGTCACCCGGACGCCGCCGCGCCGCCGACCCGACCCTGTTTGAACCCACACGATAATGTCTGTTATCGTGTGGGTATGACTTCAGCACTCGACACCACCGACCCAACCACGGACAACGCCGACCGGCACGCCGCCCTGATCGCAGGGTGGGCACTGTCCCTCGGATCACCGAACACCCGCCGCGCCTATGGTCGGGACCTCGGGTCCTACCTCGGATGGCTCGACCGCTCCGCGCTCGACCTGCTGACCGTGTCCCGCGTCCACGTTGACGCCTACCGGGAACACCTCGGGAGCATCACCGAACCCCGCGCCCTGTCCGCTGCCACGGTGGCACGCAAGCTATCGGCCCTGTCAGGTTTCTACGCCTATGCCGTCAGCGCTGACGCGCTGACCTCCAACCCCGCCGCGCTAGTGAAGCGGCCCACCGTGGATGCCGACACGTCAGACACGCAAGGGCTGACCAAGGATCAGGCGCGGGAGCTGTACGCCGCCGCCGTCGAGGACGGGCCACGGTCCCGGGCGCTGGTGGCGCTGCTGCTGACCTCCGGCATCCGCGTCAGCGAAGCCCTCGGCGCGACGACTGCGGACTATGGGCACGACTCCGGCTATCGCGTCCTGACCGTCACCCGCAAGGGTGGCAAGCGCGCCAAGGTGGTCCTGTCCGGTGTGGCCGTCGAAGCACTGGACGCCTACCTAGAGACCACGGGGCATGAGCTGGTGGCCGGGTCGGCTGACGCCGCCCCCATCTTCACGACGGCGACGGGCAAGACGTGGGCATCGTCAGAAGCTTTCCGCACTGTGCAACGGCTGGCCAAGGTTGCCGGGATCGCCGGGAGGATCAGCCCTCATAGCCTCCGGCACACGTTCGCCACGATCCACCTTGACGCCGGGGGAACCCTGCACGACTTGCAGGACAGCATGGGCCACGCCGACCCGAGGACGACCCGGCGCTATGACCGTGCGCGGGGCAACCTCGCCAAGAGTGCCACGCATACTGTGACGGCAGCGCTGGCGCTATAGGCAGGAACACCCCGGGCCGGGAGGCCCGGGGTAGGTGAGACGATCAGACGAGACGACGAGGGACAGACCATGACGTGCAAGGCATCCGAGATTTACAACCAGCTCACTACGCTTAGGTTCCAGCTAGAGCAACTGACCGAACAGGGCCGCGTCGTCATGGCGCGGGACAGCATGAACCGGGATCACCCCGAGGTGGCCGGCGCGACTGCCGCCGCGCTGGCAGGACTCGATCAGGCGATCAACGCCACCGCATGGATGGAGACGCTGCCGACCCTCTCCGGGGACTATCCCCCGCTCAAGGACTAGGCCGCGTCGTGGGCCATGGCATCGGCGACGATGGCGGGGAGCATGTCGTCGGTCAGCCCCGAGGTGTCCAGCTCGACCAGCTCCCCGTCGATCATGGCGACGGCATAGCCGGGGGTGTCGATCAACAGCTCAAAACTCATAATGGATTGCCCCTCTAGATGGTGTCAGTGTGGAGGCCCTGCGGGGCCTCCGCTGGTATTTAAACACCCATGGACAGCATGTGTCTCTTGACCATCACAGGCCGTCACCGACGGCGTCGACGGAACCATGCCCTCACAGGCGCTGTGCGTCGATCTGACGGCATCGGAGGGGTTTCAGAGGTGGACGGGCCGGGGGTGTCGTGCGAGCCGTCAGGGGTGGACGCTGGAGGCGTTGCGGGGGTGCCACCCTCCAGCATGCGCAGGGCCGACGCTTGAGACTGAATCAGCCGTTCACGCTCGACCGCTACCGCCTCAGCTACAGCGGCGCGGCGCTCGGCATCGGCCAACCGGGCGCGCAGCTCCTCCAGCTCGGAGGGGGCCACCACGGGGCCGTCAGTGGGGGGTACCGCGCTACCTGCCACGCCGGGACGCTGGGAGCTGTCAGGGGGTGCTGTCGTGCCGGACAGGTAGCCGAGTGAGACGAGGGCAGGAACGGGGATGACCCACCCGCTATCGGCGACGGTGGCACCGGCTGCCTCAAGGGTGGCACGACGGCGGCGCAGGGTGGAGACAGAGATCCCACAGGCCCGGGCGGCTTGGGCAAGGCCCATGGTGGGCGCGGTGTCGGTCATGGGGTCCACGGTAGCGGTCCGCGCTGCCGCGCTCCCCGCACCAGTCAGGACGGCGCGCCGGTTAAAAGGAATATCCCCCACAAATGCCAGTCCGTGGGGGATACTCAAAGCGTTCTACAACTTCATGGATGAGTCTAGCCGACCTGCCAGTCTGGCGCTAGACAACACGCGGCGACGGCAACCCCGCGATACCAACACCGCCGCGCCGCTCACCCCGGCGACCACCGCGTTAGATGCGGTTCTATTTTCGATCCATCAGCCAGTCAGACGCTGCCCATGCCGCGAGACATGGGCGCGAAGAAGTGCCGAGTCTGAACCTACGGTGAGAAGCCCCGAGTCGAACATCGGGCAACCCTCCAAGAGCTGACGGAACACGCCGCCACTGCACGGACGTAATGACCCGTGCCAAGTACAGGCAAGCCTGACGGCTTGCCCTACCGATAGCGACCGACCGACTGACGCGGTCCACGCCTACTTGCCTTGAAGTCTCCAGCCCCACCCGCTGGAGCATCAAGGCAAGCCCCTGCCCTCCTGCTCCCTCCCTCCCTCCACGGTCACCACTTCCACCCGCTGCGCTCGCCGTACGCACAGACCAAACAGGCCACGGGGAGACAGGGAAAGACGGTAGCCGGCGAGCGCAGGAGGGACACCAGACAGGGGCCGGTCCGCTGGCGCTCCCCGACCCCACCAGATTGGCATGTAACGAGCATCACGGCGCGTCGATTCGCTGGAACGATCAACAGTGTGTTACGATTATGGACTTGCCACCCTACGATTCGTGGCAGGACATAACTGCATAACATTCAAACTCACAGCAAAGCATTCAAGGAACGGCCCAAAGTCAGGGCTCCGTTCACTGGATGCTTTTTTGCGCTAACGACCACGGACAGGAGCACGGCAAGACATGGCAGTACACAACATCAAGACAGCGGGGCAGGGGTGCCCCGCATGTGGGGAGACGTTCGCCGGTCCGCTCGCATTCGATCGACACCACGTAGGCACCGACGGCACGCCGGGACGCTGCACGATTCACCCGTCCTATACCGGCGACACCGGGGCCACCGTCAACCGCCACTGGCAGGACGACGCCGGGAGCTGGCACTACGGCAAGACCGCCACCAGACCGAGCGCTCCCGCGCTCGCCGACATCCTCCAAGGGGTGGCCGCATGAGCGACCAGACGACGAACGAGGCCGCAGCGCTCTGGGCGCTGGCCGGGTCCATGATCGACGGCAAACTATCCACCTCACGGCGACACCTCCGGGCCATGGCAGGGCTGGCAACAATGGACGAGCTGCACGCGGCCGAGCGTGGCCTACAGGGGCAGGGCATCATTAGGCCGACATCGACCAGGGGGAACAGATGGGCAGTGGACTACCGACTGACCAGACGGGGCCGGGAGTTGGTGGGAGCGCTGCCGCGCTCCACTGACGAGACGATCCCCGAAGCACTCCGGGCGCATGAATGGGCCGACGCCGGGGCACTCTGGGGCAGGGCACCCAAGGGGGAACCTGTCGACACCCGGGAGCTACTGGCGCTCATGCCAGAGGTCAACCTCAACATGGTCTACCGACTGGTGCGCAAGCTGGCCGCGCTACCCGTCCCCGTCGTGACCATCACCCGGCAAGCCGACGGCACCGGATGGGTACACGGCTTCCATGAACCGGACGCCGACGAGTGGCGCATCGTAGCTGACCACATCGACGGCCAACAGGACACGGGCGCGATCGGACGGGCAGCATGAACCGCCATCGTCCCGTACCCGCAGTGCTCTGGAGGGACGGCACACCCCCGGCTCCGGCTGGGGCCTCCACCGGGGCACCTCCGTTATCCCAGAGTCCTGCAAGACGGTGCTATGGGAGACGGTGCCCTAATAACGTGACGAGCCAACAGCGGCGCTCGCCGACCGCTACACCCGTTGCGCCGTCAGGGATGCACGCCCAGACACCCCAGAATCGGCCCGACTTTTGTACGGATGGACTGGAGGCCGGAAAGTGACGATGGGACGCCCCAAAACACAGGGCCGATGCAGGGTGAAGCCCTGCACGAAAGACGCCCGAAGCCGTCACATGTGCCGCAGTCACTACGAGAAGTGGAACCGTGAACGCGGACATCTCCGGTGCCGCTGGGAGGGATGCCGGAACCATCAGGAAGACGGAGGGCGGCGACACGGCAAGGGGACCGCCAAGGTGTTTTATTGCCGGGAGCATGAGGCCGAACACCTCCGACCCGACGCCGACACCGAGGCCGCGAACCTCTGGAGACTGGCCGCGCAGATCACCACCTACGGTGACTGCTGGATCGCGTTAGGGCCACCCGCTGGCCGGGATGGGAAATACACCTACCTCACCCCCGAGGGTGGCAGCGACGCCGCGCCATGGCTGGCCCACCGAGTGGCTTGGGACCTGCTGGCCGGTGGCCACAAGCAGGGCCTAGAGCTGGATCACCTATGTGGCAATGCGTCGTGTGTGTCACCGGCACACCTCCAGCCGACCCGGCACGCCGAGAACCTGAAGCGCCGCAAGCATCGCGCCAAGGTCACCAACTGGGAGGCCGTGGGCCTCCCCGAAGTGCAACGGTTCGCCGCCCATCACGGCCTACCGCTACCCCACCCGCAAGACCAGACGCACGACCACCCCGGCCACGCCCAAGCCGCCTAGCCGACCACCACACCACCAAGGCCGGGGCCTAACGGCCCCGCCTACCTGATCGAAAG
>NZ_JBQSWX010000047.1:0-5823 GCF_052377615.1 Arthrobacter sp. AOP36-A1-22 | reverse complement strand
GTCTGTTGTTTGAGAACTCAATAGTGTGCCATGTTTGTTGACACCGATTTTTTTATAAATTGGTGAATGGTCTTTATGGGTGCACCCCGTGTATCCGTGGAGGCATATTTGCCGGGATTTATGTAACTTGGTGCAGCCCTTCCCTTGTTTTCCCTTGGGATGTTGGTTGTGTCTGTAATTTTTTACGGAGAGTTTGATCCTGGCTCAGGATGAACGCTGGCGGCGTGCTTAACACATGCAAGTCGAACGATGACCCCGGTGCTTGCACCGGGTGATTAGTGGCGAACGGGTGAGTAACACGTGAGTAACCTGCCCCCGACTCTGGGATAAGCCCGGGAAACTGGGTCTAATACCGGATATTCACTTCCTTCCGCATGGGAGGTGGTGGAAAGATTTATCGGTGGGGGATGGACTCGCGGCCTATCAGTTTGTTGGTGGGGTAATGGCCTACCAAGGCGACGACGGGTAGCCGGCCTGAGAGGGTGACCGGCCACACTGGGACTGAGACACGGCCCAGACTCCTACGGGAGGCAGCAGTGGGGAATATTGCACAATGGGCGAAAGCCTGATGCAGCGACGCCGCGTGAGGGATGACGGCCTTCGGGTTGTAAACCTCTTTCAGTAGGGAAGAAGCGAAAGTGACGGTACCTGCAGAAGAAGCGCCGGCTAACTACGTGCCAGCAGCCGCGGTAATACGTAGGGCGCAAGCGTTATCCGGAATTATTGGGCGTAAAGAGCTCGTAGGCGGTTTGTCGCGTCTGCCGTGAAAGTCCGGGGCTCAACCCCGGATCTGCGGTGGGTACGGGCAGACTAGAGTGATGTAGGGGAGACTGGAATTCCTGGTGTAGCGGTGAAATGCGCAGATATCAGGAAGAACACCGATGGCGAAGGCAGGTCTCTGGGCATTAACTGACGCTGAGGAGCGAAAGCATGGGGAGCGAACAGGATTAGATACCCTGGTAGTCCATGCCGTAAACGTTGGGCACTAGATGTGGGGGACATTCCACGTTTTCCGCGTCGTAGCTAACGCATTAAGTGCCCCGCCTGGGGAGTACGGCCGCAAGGCTAAAACTCAAAGGAATTGACGGGGGCCCGCACAAGCGGCGGAGCATGCGGATTAATTCGATGCAACGCGAAGAACCTTACCAAGGCTTGACATGGGCCGGATCGGGCTGGAAACAGTCCTTCCCCTTTGGGGCCGGTTCACAGGTGGTGCATGGTTGTCGTCAGCTCGTGTCGTGAGATGTTGGGTTAAGTCCCGCAACGAGCGCAACCCTCGTTCCATGTTGCCAGCACGTAGTGGTGGGGACTCATGGGAGACTGCCGGGGTCAACTCGGAGGAAGGTGAGGACGACGTCAAATCATCATGCCCCTTATGTCTTGGGCTTCACGCATGCTACAATGGCCGGTACAATGGGTTGCGATACTGTGAGGTGGAGCTAATCCCAAAAAGCCGGTCTCAGTTCGGATTGGGGTCTGCAACTCGACCCCATGAAGTCGGAGTCGCTAGTAATCGCAGATCAGCAACGCTGCGGTGAATACGTTCCCGGGCCTTGTACACACCGCCCGTCAAGTCACGAAAGTTGGTAACACCCGAAGCCGGTGGCCCAACCCTTTTGGGAGGGAGCCGTCGAAGGTGGGACCGGCGATTGGGACTAAGTCGTAACAAGGTAGCCGTACCGGAAGGTGCGGCTGGATCACCTCCTTTCTAAGGAGCAACTAGCATTGACCATTTAGGGCGCATGTCCTGGTGGTGGTGTTCAGTTCAGCCCGTTTCTGCCACTTGTGTTGGTAGGCGGGCGCTCATGGGTGGAATGTCAACGGATTGTGGCTTGGGATCTTTGGTTCCCTGTTGTTTAGTACGCACTGCTTTGGTGGTGTTGGAACGATGCGGGGGCTGGTGGGTTCTGAGTCCATGGCACACTGTTGGGCCCTGAAACAACAGGCCCGATTTCCTGGTATCGACCGTGTGTTGGTGGTGGGGGGTTGGTTCTGGTTTGTTTTGGCTCCCGCGCATGGCCTAGGCCGCGATGATCTTTTGGTGTCGTGGTGGTGGGTGTGACGGGGTTGTTGTTTGACAACTGCATAGTGGACGCGAGCATCTTGCAAGGACGATGGATGCCATGTGATTGCCTTTTGCCTTCGGGCCGGTGGTGGTTATGTGGTTTTTTTATCGTGTTTGCGAAAGCAATTTATTTGAGAACCCCCAGCAGGGCGCCTTACGGGGTGTGGTTGTTGGTGGTTCTCTCGATCAAATGCTCTTGTGAATTGACCTTTTTGTGGTCAAGTTTCTAAGGGCGCATGGTGGATGCCTTGGCATCAGGAGCCGAAGAAGGACGTGGGAATCTGCGATAAGCCTGGAGGAGTCGATAACCGGACTTTGATTCCAGGATTTCCGAATGGGGAAACCCCGCACGGCGTCATGTCGTGTGACCCGTAGCTGAACACATAGGCTGCGTGGAGGGAACGCGGGGAAGTGAAACATCTCAGTACCCGCAGGAAGAGAAAACAATAGTGATTCCGTTAGTAGTGGCGAGCGAACGCGGATGGGGCTAAACCGTTCCATGTGTGATAGCCGGCGGGCGTTGCATGGGCGGGGTCGTGGGACCAGTCGTTCCAGTTCTGCCGGACTGGAGGAGTGAGGTGCGGGTGCATAGGCGAATCGGTTTGAAAGCCGGACCATAGAGGGTGTTAGTCCTGTAGCTGTAATGTTCTCCGCCGCTTTGTATTGGTATCCCAAGTAGCACGGGGCCCGAGAAATCCCGTGTGAATCTGCCAGGACCACCTGGTAAGCCTGAATACTTCCTGATGACCGATAGCGGACAAGTACCGTGAGGGAAAGGTGAAAAGTACCCCGGGAGGGGAGTGAAATAGTACCTGAAACCATGTGCCTACAATCCGTCGGAGCCACCTTGTTGTGGTGACGGCGTGCCTTTTGAAGAATGAGCCTGCGAGTTAGTGCCGTGTCGCGAGGTTAACCCGTGTGGGGAAGCCGTAGCGAAAGCGAGTCTGAACAGGGCGTTCAGTGGCGCGGTCTAGACCCGAAGCGAAGTGATCTACCCATGGCCAGGTTGAAGCGTGTGTAAGAGCGCGTGGAGGACCGAACCCACTTCAGTTGAAAATGGAGGGGATGAGCTGTGGGTAGGGGTGAAAGGCCAATCAAACTTCGTGATAGCTGGTTCTCCCCGAAATGCATTTAGGTGCAGCGTTGCGTGTTTCTTACCGGAGGTAGAGCGACTGGATGGCTAATGGGCCCTACAAGGTTACTGACGTCAGCCAAACTCCGAATGCCGGTAAGTGAGAGCGCAGCAGTGAGACTGTGGGGGATAAGCTTCATAGTCGAGAGGGAAACAGCCCAGAACGCCAACTAAGGCCCCTAAGCGTGTGCTAAGTGGAAAAGGATGTGGAGTTGCGAAGACAACCAGGAGGTTGGCTCAGAAGCAGCCATCCTTGAAAGAGTGCGTAATAGCTCACTGGTCAAGTGATTCCGCGCCGACAATGTAGCGGGGCTCAAGCACACCGCCGAAGTTGCGTCATCCAGGTATATAGGTAGGCCTTCGTGGTCCAGCCGCCTGGGTGGGTAGGGGAGCGTCGTGCCGGCAGTGAAGCCACGGTGTGAACCAGTGGTGGAGACGGCACGAGTGAGAATGCAGGCATGAGTAGCGAAAGACGGGTGAGAAACCCGTCCGCCGAATGATCAAGGGTTCCAGGGTCAAGCTAATCTGCCCTGGGTGAGTCGGGACCTAAGGCGAGGCCGACAGGCGTAGTCGATGGACAACGGGTTGATATTCCCGTACCGGTGAAGAACCGTCCCTACTGAACTGGCGATGCTAACCGCCTCGAGCACCCACCATCTTCCCTTCGGGGAAGGTACCGGGTGCAAGGCGCGGGACCCGAGCCAGGGAGGTCAACGTATTAACAGGTGTGACGCAGGAAGGTAGCCGGGCCAGGCAATGGAATCGTCCTGGTCCAAGGGTGTAGGCCGAATGGTAGGTAAATCCGCCGTTCATGATGGTTGAGACCCGATAGGCGCCCGCTTCGGCGGGTGATCCGGTGATCCTATGCTGCCAAGAAAAGCATCGACGTGAGGTTCAAGCCGCCCGTACCCCAAACCGACACAGGTGATCAGGTAGAGAATACTAAGGCGATCGAGAGAATCATGGTTAAGGAACTCGGCAAAATGCCCCCGTAACTTCGGGAGAAGGGGGGCCCCAACCTTGAACACCATTTGCTGGTGTGAGGGGATCGGGGCCGCAGAGACCAGGGGGAAGCGACTGTTTACTAAAAACACAGGTCCGTGCGAAGTCGCAAGACGATGTATACGGACTGACTCCTGCCCGGTGCTGGAAGGTTAAGAGGACCGGTTAGCCCTTCGGGGCGAAGCTGGGAATTTAAGCCCCAGTAAACGGCGGTGGTAACTATAACCATCCTAAGGTAGCGAAATTCCTTGTCGGGTAAGTTCCGACCTGCACGAATGGAGTAACGACTTCCCCGCTGTCTCAACCATGAACTCGGCGAAATTGCACTACGAGTAAAGATGCTCGTTACGCGCAGCAGGACGGAAAGACCCCGAGACCTTTACTATAGTTTGGTATTGGTGTTCGGTGCGGCTTGTGTAGGATAGGTGGGAGACGTTGAAGCGGGCACGCCAGTGTTCGTGGAGTCATCGTTGAAATACCACTCTGGCCGTACCGGATTCCTAACTTCGGCCCATGATCTGGGTCAGGGACAGTGCCTGATGGGTAGTTTAACTGGGGCGGTTGCCTCCTAAAGAGTAACGGAGGCGCCCAAAGGTTCCCTCAGCCTGGTTGGCAATCAGGTGACGAGTGTAAGTGCACAAGGGAGCTTGACTGTGAGAGTGACAGCTCGAGCAGGGACGAAAGTCGGGACTAGTGATCCGGCGGCACGTTGTGGAACGGCCGTCGCTCAACGGATAAAAGGTACCTCGGGGATAACAGGCTGATCTTGCCCAAGAGTCCATATCGACGGCATGGTTTGGCACCTCGATGTCGGCTCGTCGCATCCTGGGGCTGGAGTAGGTCCCAAGGGTTGGGCTGTTCGCCCATTAAAGCGGTACGCGAGCTGGGTTTAGAACGTCGTGAGACAGTTCGGTCCCTATCCGCTGCGCGCGCAGGAAATTTGAGAAGAGCTGTCCTTAGTACGAGAGGACCGGGACGGACGAACCTCTGGTGTGTCAGTTGTACTGCCAAGTGCACCGCTGATTAGCTACGTTCGGAAGGGATAACCGCTGAAAGCATCTAAGCGGGAAGCCCACTTCGAGATGAGATTTCCATACACCTTGAGTGTGAGAGGCCCCCAGCTAGACCACTGGGTTGATAGGCAGGACGTGGAAGCGGGGACTAAAGACCCGTGGAGCTGACCTGTACTAATAGGCCGATGACTTACACCACAATTCACCACACGGCTTTCGGGTTGTGTGGGCAAGATATGCTGCGTCCACTATGCGGTTGCCGGACAACAACTCCTGGTAGCCAACCAAACACCCGCCCCTTGGGTTCGATTCTCTGGGGGTGTGTGTTGATTCCCACTGTTCGTGGGGTTGTTTTGGTTGGTTTCATGGGGTGGGTCTGTAATAGAATAGTTTGATCATGTTGCACCACCAGGGACCATTCGTGGTTCTGGTTTATGGCATGTGACTAGTTTTCCCCCCGACACTGTTGTGGTGTTGGTGTGGGTGGAAGAGTTACGGCGGTCATAGCGTGGGGGAAACGCCCGGTCCCATACCGAACCCGGAAGCTAAGACCCACTGCGCCGATGGTACTGCACTCGGGAGGGTGTGGGAGAGTAGGTCGCCGCCGGACA
>NZ_JBQSWX010000046.1:0-6894 GCF_052377615.1 Arthrobacter sp. AOP36-A1-22 | reverse complement strand
AAAAGCGTCGACTCTCGGTCGCAATCGCCTTTGCTGGACGCCCGGAACTACTGTTGCTCGACGAACCCAGCTACGGCCAAGACCCCAACAACCTCACATTACTTCTCAGCGAGATCCGTGCCGCAGCAGATTCGGGTGCGACGGTCGTGGTGAGCACCCACGACCCAGTACTCCTCGTACAGTGCGCTGACGCCATCAACCTGATCCGAAACGGACAAGCACACCCGGTCAAACCCCAACTATTAGAACCGCCAGTGTCATGATCACCGCACTTGAACAGGTTAATCCCCTCGCCAAATATGGTGCGGTACTGCCGATATTTCTTGTCGTGATCCTCAGCAAGAGTCTCGCAATGCCGGTCGGAGTCGGACTCGCGAGCTTGCTGCTCCTCTTCCTGCTATCACGGCAACCATTTCGCATCTGGGCGGCCGTGCTAACGGCGGTGCCCGGCCTCGCAGTCCTGTTCATGTTCACCCTCGCGGTATGGATACCCGCGCCACCTGGAGAGACTCCGCTGTTCGCGCTTGGGTCGGTCGCGTGGCATTCAACCTCACTGGAAATATCAGCCGCAACGGGGGCGCGGATCAGCGCGATCCTCGCACTTGCTCTGATGGTCGGGCTCACTACAGATACTCGCGGCCTGGTACGCGCAGCGGTACAGAACCTGCGGTTACCGTACAGGGTCGGATACGCCGCCCTCATTGCTTTTGAGTTCGTGCCCCACCTGCAAACCGAACTGACCACGATCAGACTCGCTCACCGTGCGCGCTATGCAGCAGTACCTCTCATGCGCCGACTCGAACCAAGACGAATCTTCGGCTTCTTCACTATCCCGATAGCGCTATTGGCCGGAGGTATCCGACATGCCGAACGGGGCTCAATCGCCATGGAGACCCGTAGTTTCGGCCTCCACAACTCGCGAACCGAACGCCACAGCGAACCCTTCCGCAGCTCAGACTGGTTATGGCTCATCGGTCTCGTCGCCTTGTTCACCATCATCATCGTTTCTCTCACACTGACTGCTTGAAGGAGTATCCGTGGCAATTTACCCAAAATTCGTCGCAGACACGATCGAAAAGATTGGCCGCGCTACCACCGTCACACAAATCATCGACCCTTCACCAAAATTACGGTTGATCAGCTTCGCCTCTCCCGCATTGCAAAACTTTCGGTGGGAACCCTGCCAAGTGACTGCATTTCGTGTCGCAAAAGGCGAGTTCCGCCACTACACCCCGTCCCGGCTCGACCCCGCTAAGGGTACCGGCGAGATATAATTCCTGTTCCATTCCACAACGGGCGACGCACCCGGAGAACACCTGGTCAGAAACCTGCAACTCGGAGACGAAATCACCTGGTGCGGACTGGAAGCGCCACGCTCGTTCCGCTGGGCACCCCATCCGCGAATCCTAGTGCTGGGAGATGCCACTACGCTCGGCCTGTGGCGATCATTCCTAGAACACCCTTCAGTCACAGCTGGCCGCACACAGGTAGTTGGTGCCGTCGAAGTCCCAGATGGTGACCAACACGGCGCAAAAATCATCACACCCGGTCTGGAGGTCATCACCGCCATAGATGTTCCCGGAGCAGCGCTCGATACATGGCTAGAGCAACACCTTGCCGACCAGGAAGACCAGTTGTCACTCGATACGACGCATGCGTATCTGGCTGGACATGGGCGTAGCCTCCAACGTTTGCGTAGTGCCCTGCAACGCGCAGGAATGCGGCGCGCCCACATCCATACTCACGCATACTGGACAGACAAGACCCCCGCTATGCCAAGGTAGATGCATCATGCCGAAAATCTCAGACAGTTATCGAACCAGTCGGCAGAAGGTCATTCTTGACGCTGCCGTACGCTGTTTTGCTCGCAGCGGTATCGCGGGCACCACGATGGCCGACATCCAACGCGAATCTGGTATTTCGATTGGAGGCATCTACCGGTACTTTCCAGGAAAACAGGACATTCTCCTTGAAATTACCCGGCAGGATCAAGAATACCTCAATGCCACTCTCATCGACGCCATCACTATCGCCGAAAGCCCTCGTGAGTGCTTACCTGCACTTATGAAGGCACTGACCCAGTATCGCGACGAGCACCCCGTTGATGTCAACCGACTTGCCGTATCAAGCTGGCTCGAAGCCTCCAGCAACAATGAGTTGCAGGAACTACTCGCCACATCATTCCGCACCGTCACAGACGTGTTCTCCCAACGCCTCACCGACTGGAGCTTTCCAGAAGACGATCATCCCACACTCATTAACACCATTCGTGTCTTCGTGTTTGGTCATATCGCATTGAATGTTCTCGACGGCAAGTCAGCAGGCCCGGTGTCACTTGATGTCCTGAGTATGTTGCCATCTTTCCTGCCCGATCGCGCCATATGATTCCGAAGCCTCACCTAACCGTTCTATACTTCGGGATCATTTGGGTTTCGGCTATCCCCTCCCAGTGAAGATGTAACAGGTCGCAATACTCCCGCTGGGCTAGGGGCATACTCCCAGCGGGAGCGCGGCAGCGGCCGTCTAAGCCTTGATCCACCGACCTGCCATGAGGGACCGGGACGCTCTTTGAAGTCTTGAGTGTAAGGAAACTGGGCACTACTCAGGGCCCGGCCTCGCTGCCGATGATGTTCCACGATGGTTCCTGATGATGCCGTTGTCCGGCTGGTGAACGATCAGTCAGACTCGCTGAGGTGGTGCATGAACGGCAGCGAAGAGCTTCTCCCACGCCTGTTGCCAGGGCCATGCCTCGGGCAGGTGCAATCGGATTCGACGGGCACTCGAGGCGATCCGGGCCGGGACGTTGACAAGTTTGTCCCGGATCGTCGCGGTGCGGGCCTTGCGGAACCTTCCCGCCGCCAGTACCCCGGCGGTCCGGGTGAGGTTGTAGGCCATGACCGCGGCGGCCAACCAGGCACTGTTGGCTCCGAAGTGCCCCGAAGGCAAGTGCGCCAGGGCACTGTTTTTCAGGTCCGCGTTCACCTGCTCGATAACCGCATGGCGGCGGTGGGTCTTGTCCATGACGACGGTGCCCATGGCTTCCATGGACACGGTGGTGAAGAACGCGTGGAACCGATGGGCATCGAACAAGGTTGGTTGCCCGTCGGTTGCCTTCGGATTCAGCTCCGGAATGCGGCGTACCACCAGTCGGCCGGGAACCCGGTCGGCCTTCTTCCGGGAGGAGAAAGCGGTGAAGTCAATTTCGGCGACCTCGGCTTTCGAGATCCAGGCACCGGCGGTCTCGTCGAAGATCGCATCGGTGTATTCGATGCTTTCCCACGCGGCCTCCTCGATTCCGGAGATGGCGCGTTTGACCGCGGAGTCCATGCGCGCCGTCACCGAGACATCGGCACCGCCAGCCAGAGCCGTGGAGATGACGGCATGGCCGTAATACGCGGAGTCGAAGCGGCAGAGCACTGGCGATTCGGCATGGATCCGTCCCAGGGTCGCCAGGGAATCGGCAACGAGACGTTTGGCGCCACGCGCCGAGTTCGCGGCCCCTTTGCGCAGGCGCTGGGCCAGGATCACCGGGGCAGTATCGGCGGTGGAGGCGATGGCCAGCACCGCGTTGAGCCCACGGACCCCTGAATATCCGTACCCGGAGCCCTGCTTGGCATAGCCGTGGACCTCGATGATCGTGTCATCGACATCAACGAACACGAACTCCTCGGCACCAGGATCGCCCAACAGCGGTGCCCTGTTTGCGAGGTTTCCCAAAAAACGAGAGGCAACGGCGTCGAGCTGGCGGACGTGCCCGAAGGAGAAGGACCGCAAGAAGGATCCCAGGGTCGAGGGGGCGTAGCAGGAGCCGAAGAGCCGTTTCATCCCGCCGTGGCGCAGCACGGTCATGTCATCGATGGAATCGGCTCCGGCGGCCATCCCGGCAACCAGCGCTGCGGTCTTCGCGCCGGCGTTGGCACCTTTGTCGGTCGGCACGCTCAGCTGCCTGTCCGCCAGCTCATGCAGGCCAGAGTCGCGGGCCAGTTCCATGACCGGGACCAGACCTGCCGCCGCGATGAGGTTCGGTTCGTCGAACGCGGCTGACAGGGCCGTGGGAGTGTGGGAAACTTGCATCTGCGAGATGCCCTTCTTCTTCAGGAAATTTGTACTGTCGCAAGTCCAATTATCCTTGAAAAGTCGGGCATCTCCGCGTTAATGACGTCCTGCTTCACCGGCTCCCATCGGTGGATCGAGGCTAAGGCGGGGTTCCTTCTGCCTGAGGTCCGTCGGAGAAAAGATGAGCAAACAAGGCGACTTTCAAATGTGTGTCGCCGTCACCCGAGCGTGACGGCATGACCGTCCGGCAGCATCTTGGGTAGTCCTTCAAGGTTCTTTGTCGCCAGACCTGAAAGAGGGCTGCCGTCATGTGCCGACTACTCTGGGCCGCAAGCGTTCACTGAACCGCCCTGTTTGATGGAGGGGTATGACTTAACACGAAGGAGAGAATGAAGTCATGCCCGCAATGAAGAGGTACGACGATGTTACCCGTCCGCAGTTCACCGACCTGCAGACTCGAACATCCGAGGCTACTGGTCTGTCGGACGCGGCCGGTCGCCCTCTTCCAGGAGGTGCTCCCACACGGCGGGCTCCACAATGTCAGGGATGACCCGGTCGAGGCGACCAGTGTCAATGACGTACTCGTGTTCGCTGCGAGTCTTATGGAAGCTGGCGAGCACCGCCTCCCGCTGCACCGTCGCCTCATAGATTTCGTGGTGGCGACCGCCGATCGCACCGAGCCGGGTGGCGAACCAGTGCGCCCGCTCGAAACTCGTTGTCCACGACAGTCCCGTCTGGTGACCCTCCGCAGCGGCACGAAACAGCTGCACCGTCCCCGGCAGCCGTGCCCGATCGCGCACCTCGGTCTCGTGCAAATAGTGATCCTCGTCGACACCCGCGAGCTCGAACAGTTGCACCCACACCTCATGATCCGCAGCCCGCCCCGGCCACTCACACGTCGTCCACGTATCCTCAAGCCCCCTACGAAGCTCCCGGTCAGAGAGCGCCCCAGTGATCACCGCGGCGAACAGCACTCCCGGTTTGTCGTTGCGGCCGATCCTCGCCGAAAGATCCGCCCAACCCACCCGTGGGGCATGCGCGTTACCGAGTCGTCTCATGAGGCCGCCCCCTTCCAGCAGTTGCGACACGTGGTCTTCGAACAACTCTTGCCCATACGGGCCGAAATGTCGCCCGTCATTCAATGATCGATCCATCACCGTCAGCTCATCCCTTCGACCTTGTTTAACGGCTGGGTCCAGTAGTGCGGGCGGGAGAAGACGAGCTTGAAACCTGCGCCGACGCGGTATCAGGTGTCAGAGTTCTCCCAGGGTGGGCTCCGGCGCGTTGCAGCATCATGGTGACGTCGTCGACCCTCGTGACGATTTCTGCGATCCCATCACGCATCAGACGGTGGCTGCCTGCCGACGAAGCGCTGGTGATCGGCCCCGGTACCGCGCCCACGCACCGCCCGAATTCTGCTGCCTGCGCTGCCACCGACAACGCGGACGATCTCACACCCGCTTCCACAACCACGACAGCCGACGACAGTGCAGCGATCACCCGTCCTCGCTGCAGCAGCCTCCACCTCGTCGGAGTCGCCTCCGGCGGCACTTCGCTGACCAACGCGCCAGTTGTGGCGATCCGCTCAAACAGTTGCTTGTGCCCCGATGGGTACAAGCGGTCAAGCGCGCCAGGGAGAACAGCGACGGTCGGCCCACCTGCCATCAGCGCGGCACGATGCGCGACAGCATCGATGCCATAAGAGCCGCCCGACACCACGACCTGACCCTGCTCAGCGACACCATCGGCAAGCTCCCCAGCCACATGCGAGCCATAACCGGTCGCTGCCCGCGCGCCAATGATCCCTACCGAGGCCTCAGCAGACAGATGCTCCGCGTTGCCCAGCACCCACAGTGCCAGCGGCGCGTGATCACCCAAAATGTTCATCTCTTCTGGCCATTTTGAATCATCTGGAGTCAGGAGCTGGGCACCGATCTGCTCGGTAGTCTCAAGCGCATCACGGGCGCGATCCATATTCAAACGAGGGCTGACCCGTTTGCGCCAATGATCCACAGCACCACCCTCCGAACCATCGGCCCCGGGAGCTACCAGCGCGAGTTGCACTGTCTCGGAGGCCCCAAAGTCATTCACCAACCGTCCAGTGACACGATCCCCAGGCTCAGATGCGTACGCGAGCATCACCCTCGCCAGATGTTCGTCATTCGGCGCCTCTGTCAAAGCAGTCATGATCATCCTTTCCTCGCAGCGACCTCTACAAAGGAGGTGCGGATGATGCACAACGAGATCGACTGGCCTGCTATGGCTCTTATCACTGGCTCGAGAGTTTTCGACCAACCCGTCGGACGTTGTCGCGAAGTTCAACACCAGCCTTCTTCAATGCTCGCCACACCATTGAATGACCGACGCCAAGGTCGGCGGCTACTTCTCGGATGGTCTGTCCCGATTCGTATCCACTGACGGCACGTACCACCTGTTCATCATCAAGCCCCTTCCGCCGGATTCTGACTCCGGCTTCATCGAGCTTGCGCCGCACAGTCTGCTTGCCGAGCTTCCATTCACACGCGATGGTGTAGAGCGACGCACCTGCTTTATACGCCGCAATCATTTGCTGTAAGTCCTCAGCGGGGAACGGGGTTACAGCCGTCCCAATTGGCGTCACCACTGGGCCACGATTGTCACTCCGAGGTACAGATACACTTGAATCACACCAATCTTCTCCATCAGAAGATCCGCGTGAAATCAACGATTTCAAGGTGGCGAACGAGGTTACAGTTTCGTCCCGCTTGGGGCACGAGTTTGGATGAAATGTCCTCCTCCCGGAATCCCGGGAGGAGGACATTTTTCGTGGAGGGGACCACCGGGGCCTGGACTTGTACG
>NZ_JBQSWX010000045.1:0-7305 GCF_052377615.1 Arthrobacter sp. AOP36-A1-22 | reverse complement strand
CGTTTAATTTAGCTTGGGAGATTTATTGCCTCTCAAATTGAGTCGGCTTATAATGGGTTTTTGCTCTTGAGAACTCTCATCCTGCTTTTACCGTTTCTGATCGACTGCATCCGTCTGTGACGTTGGTACGCCATTTTAGCGCCATCAATACGCGAGCAATATACGGGCTGGCCGGTAGGATTACCTTCGGGACTACCCCTATTGAGAACGCCCACAGGAGGAATCTGGTTGGCCTAAGTCCGGTTGAGCGTCGGGCTTTCAGTAGTTGGACTGTGCTTCGACTCAGGTCCCCTGCTGACCAGTGAATGAATTCCGTAATCTCCGTAGGCGTATCTAAAAGGAGAGGACGCTTCGTCCTTTTGCTCTACTTGTGGCCAGCCGTGCTCGGAAGGGTGCCTATTGTGAATTTGCGGATTCTTGGTAAGAGGCTGTTGGAGAAAACCGTTTGCGTCAGGATGGACGTTCTCTAAAATTTGTGATTCATAGTGGATTCGAAACGACAAAAGAACTAGCCGGTTATGCAGACTCCGAAGGTCTTAGTGTTGCGCTTGTAGCGGCCATATGGGGGATAGACCAACGAACTACCGATTGTTGAATATTCTGCTGTGGAAGTCCAATCATCTATACAACGAAAATTGGGATAGCCGAGGAACTCAAGTCGCTAGGACCCCGGGATACGGAGCCTACAGAACGAAGAGCTCTGACTACAGCGATAATTGATGTCAGAGAGTCGCCAATTTCTGCTCACGAAGTGGTCCAAGAGTCACCCAACGAGACTGGACGGATCGCAGCCGGTCGCTGGTTGCGGTCCGAGAGAGGAACAAGTTGTGATTTCGTTCGAAGATGGTTTGCCATCAATTGAGGTCGTGTATCCTGCGTCGAAGGACCATAGAGAGTGGCAGCGAAAACATGCCCTGAACGAAGTGCCGGACGCTTGGCCATATGGACTTAACCGCCTATCAAAGTACGTCAATAGGCTGAACGCTCGGGCGATAGATCCTCCATCAATACTCGAGAAGGTTCGACTGGTCGTTGATAGTTCGATGCGCCAACATGGCACTCAGAGCTCCAGTGGGGTTGCTATTGCGTGGGACGAAAATGCCGCCCTGCGTCAGTATGCCCGGCGACGCCCCAACCAGAACTTATTCGCCGGAATCATCTGGGCGACGGACGAACACGCGCGTGGGAACAGTATGCGTAACAGGACAATCCGGAAAGTACTGCAGAATTTCTCGGGCCTTTGGTGCCTGAGCCGACCTCAGGTGGAGGCAGCTCAGGATTATATTGGGGACAAAGTACCCGTCTTTTACCTGCCGTTTGGAATTGATGAGGAATTCTTCAGCCCGCTGCCGGAAAGCGATGAATATCCGGATAGGAATCGTCCACTGTTGTTTAGTGCGGGAGGCGACCGAGACAGGGACCCGGATACCTTGATGGAAGCTCTGCGAATTATCCATAAAGATCGGCCGGATGTTGAAATCGTTGTCCAGTCCCGATTGGCGCTTAGCCCCGTTAAGGGGGTTGAAATTGTGGAACATATGCCGCATGGAGCTCTACGTGACTACTATCGGCGTGCCTCGGCGGTAGTTCTAGCTACCAAGCCGAACTTACATGCATCAGGAATGACGGTTTCTCTGGAATCGGCGAGCTGCCGCACGCCGGTGGTTGCTACTGATACCCCAGGAATGAATGAGTATGTGTTGCATGACAAGACAGGTTATTTAGTACCCCCTGAAAGCCCACAGGCCTTAGCGGAACGTACCTTGTCAGTTTTAAATGAGTTGGATCTGGCTGCCGCCATGGGGCGTGCTGCACGGGAACACGTTCTCTCGAATCATACGACTGACAAAATGGTGCGGGAGCTATTGAAGAAGATTCGTGAAATAGTTTGAAATGGGGAAACGAAACAGGCCGTGTTGCAGATTCGAGTGGGCGATCGCGGAGGCGAAGTGCCAGCGATGGGCTACACTCTACGCCAGCTACATGCTTAACAACGCGCGTATGTGTTCCGTTGGCATGGCACCGTCTGCAAATTTCAAAATGATCTGTAGCTTCGGCGGAAACGATCGCCGGGCACAGGAAATTTTGCGTGCACCATTGAAGGGAACCACTCAAGGATGGTCTTGTGCGAGAGTTGTAGTTCCCTCCAAACACAAACTATTGTCGTCGCTCGGAGCGCCGACGATTACCCCTATCAGCCGTCCAGATTCACAGGAACATTCGCCGCGCGATACCGAAGCGCTTACCGGGGAACGCCACGATTGGTACGTCACCAGAACGGTTATATCGCTGGACAAGACGGAGACATGGGCGCGCTTTTACCCCAAGAACAAGATTCGATGAACGCATTCATCGAGTGGCAAATGGACGCATGGTCCTGCTTTTGGCACAGGAGAGCGGACCCTCGAAATGCGGAACATTCTTCACGTCTGGGCGCAGGCTGAATGAAGCGACATTGCCGGACGACTTCTTGTTGAGAATGAAAGTTCAAGGCATGGCATGGCGAAAAGGACCTACCCGGTGATGAGCTTATAATCTCCCGTTCGCCACCCTCGACATTCATAGTCCAGCTCGATAATCAGGTTTCGCAAGGTGAAGCGTGAAAGGTAAACCTCTTGATTTTGCATAGGCCGCTCGCAGTTCGTCTCTTCGTGACCACATGTTGCATGATTATCTTGCCGCTCCCTACCTTTATTCCTAAGAAGTTCGCTTTTATGGGTGGGAGTATTTTCCTCAGCGACTTGTTGGTGGTTGTTCTAGTAGCTTTGATTGCATTGAGCTGGAATCGCCTACAGGCGTCAAGCAAATGGACCCTTTTCGCGTCGATCGGAATTTTTTCGGGCGCGACTCTGCTTGGGCTTGCTAACGGCGCGAGTATCGCCACGGTAGTGCGTGACGGGCGGGATCTTTTTCATGTCGTCATTCTGGCCATCGTGCTGTCGGTTTTGTTGAGTTCCCGGTCTCCAAAGATCAAGAGAATCCTCTTGGGGGCGGTCACGTTGACTGTCCTCTATACTTTTGTAGTTGTCATTATTGAATCGACGCTGAAACTAGGCTTCTTTAATGTGCGTTCTAGTGAAGCCATTTTGTATACGAGCTCCGGGGTCGTCGGGTCGGATACTGCTCGTATCATCCCAGCTAGCGGGCTTTTTTGCGTAGTGACGGCTGCCGTTCTCTTTGCGATGTGGTCGCTGCGGCTCGTTTCCTTCCGGGAATACAGGTCTCTATGGGCCGTTATTGTTGCGGGAATCTGTATCGGATTTCTGGGTTTTTCGCGCAACTCGTTAATTGGACTCGCGGCTGTACTCGTTGCAGCTCTCCTGGTCGGGCTATTTCGGGGCGCTCCGATAAGAATGGCTGGCGCTACAGCTCTCATGTCGATCGTAGGTCTCACAGCTATTGGTGTCTCTTCCCTGGTCACGGATTCGGTTACGACGACGGTGAACTCGTGGGGCAATGCATTCGAGGAAAGAGTTCTGACTGGGCTGAACCCAGAGGTGCTTGAAACGGATTCGAGCTCCAATTGGCGTCAAAAAGAGAATCGGCTTGCCGTCGACTATATTTCCCAGAACTGGGCAGGTTCTGGACTCGGCGCCCCCTACAGGGCACGTGTCGCAGGCGAACCGTTCGAAGGCAACTACGGGCAAACTTATATACATAACTCCTACTTATGGTTACCTCTAAAAATTGGTGTAACTCTCAGCACTGTTGTGGCTGCGTTTGGTCTGGTCGCCGCCTACGTAGTGATCCGAGCTAAGAACCGACTTGCGGCGGTGGTAAAGCTCACAATGTGCGGATTGGCCCCAGTGATGCTGGTTACCCCCGTCCCATTCTCGACGTCTGGAAGCGTACTCACGGCATGCGTGGGGGGGATGATTTTGAACTTGGTGCAACAGCGAAAGCTGGCAAAGGTTGCTCGGTAGCGCGTCATTTGGCTATGCGTTGGGTGCCATCTGGGTAGCAGCATTACTGTCGGACGGTAGCGTTGGCACTTGGATCGTGCTTTGCTCTGCTCTTGTGAAGCTTTTATATCTCGTCAAGCCCCAACCCCCGTAAATGTTGCCGTGTTGAGGTGGCGGTAGATGCGCCGGGCGAGGTAACGCATGAGACAGCGCCGGAGGTAGTGCCCACTAGCGTGGATGCTCCTATTGTCGTCAAGCAGCCAACTGATGACTGATTTGGGTGAGTATCGCGGTTGCTCTTGCTTCCAGTTCGGAGTCAGCACGGATGCCGGCTTCCAAACGTTGAAGCCGTTGACAAGGCACTCCGAGGGTGTTGGCCAGCACGCTAAGCGGTACTCCGACTTCATCACGTAACTCATGGAGCCGGCGTCCGACGGGGTCTTCAAGTCCTGGCTCCATCAACGCCCTGTAAACCTCGTTGGCGATGTGGCGTTTCAGACAGCGCATGATGCCCCGATCCGAAAGCCCTTGCGCCCGCCGCCTGGCGAAGTAGGCATCAGTGCGCGGCTCGTGATGGCGCATGCGCAACAGGACGATCCGATGCAGGGCACTGTTCGCCTGCCGGTGCGGCCGTATGGTTTTGTGAGACAGCTTGATTGGAGCCC
Source organism: Arthrobacter sp. AOP36-A1-22 (assembly GCF_052377615.1). NCBI lineage: Bacteria > Bacillati > Actinomycetota > Actinomycetes > Micrococcales > Micrococcaceae > Arthrobacter > Arthrobacter sp. AOP36-A1-22. Next base: position 2,738 of record NZ_JBQSWX010000045.1, on the reverse strand, counting down.
TCGTTTCAGATGACCGCCAGCAGCAAGAAGAACTACGATCCAGCCTTCCGTGAAGAATCCGTCCGCCTCGTCCTGGGCTCTGATCGCTCGGTGAACCAAATCGCCGAGGAAATCGGGGTGAAACCAAGCACCCTGGGCAACTGGGTCCGCAGGTACCGTTTGGCGAACCTTGGGTTCTTGCGGTGATTGCAACACTTAGCGGATGGGTGTTGTCATGGCGAGGTATTCAATTTACGTAAGACCGGATCTTCTGCAGCTGTTTTGGGCCGGGATGCAGGCTGGTGATTTCATCACTGATGCCGTTGTTCCGATCGACACGAGCCGGCGTACCGGGCGCCGGGTACTGGCCGAGGCCGGGGGTGTCAGGCCTCGCCGCGGCCGGAATCTGAAGGGCAGGTGCCTGACCTTCGCCCAGCGTGAGGAGATCGCGGTGCTGCGTGCCCAGGGACACTCGCTGCGCCGGATCGGTGCCGTGGTCGGCAGGTCGGCCTCCACGATTTCGAGGGAGTTGCGGCGTAACTCGGTGGCCGGGTTGCCCTACCGTGCGACGTCGGCTCACGCGGTGGCGTATGAGCGGGCTTCGCGGCCGAAACCGGCGAAACTGCACACGAACACTGTGTTGCGTGCGAAGGTGGAAGAAGACCTTAAAAAGAAGTACTCGCCGGAGCAGATCGCAGGACGCCTGCGGGTTGAGTTCCCTGATGAGCCGGAGATGAGGGTGTCACCCGAGACGATCTATCAGTCCCTCTACGTTCAGACCCGCGGAGCGCTGAACCGTGATCTGGCCGCGTGTTTGCGCACCGGGCGGGCTATCAGGCAGCCCTGCAGGAAGGCCGGCCAGCGGAAGAACCGGATCCCCGGGATGATCAACATTTCCGAACGTCCCGCTGAGGTTCAGGACCGTGCGGTGCCAGGGCACTGGGAGGGCGACCTCATCATCGGCAAAGGCAACCAGTCCGCGATCGGGACCCTCGTGGAGAGAACCACCAACTACACGATGCTCGTGCACCTGCCGGATGGATACAAAGCAGAACAAATGCGTGACGCCCTGGCAGCCAAGATCAAGACGCTCCCCGAGGCGCTGAGGCATTCCCTCACCTGGGACCAGGGCATCGAAATGCAGGATTGGAAAACCGTGAAAATGGAAGCCGGCATCGACATCTACTTCTGCGATCCGCACTCACCCTGGCAGCGCGGCATCAACGAAAACACGAATGGTCTGCTGCGCCAGTACTTCCCGAAAGGCACCGATCTGAGCATCCACAGCGCGACAGACCTCGACTGGGTCGCTCAGGAACTCAACGACCGACCACGCAAAAGACTAGAGTTCAGAAAACCGATCGAACTGATCGAGAACCTCCTGTTGCAATGACCGCTGGAATCCGCCGAACCCCGAAACGGCCGGGACCGCTCAGGCCCGGGGGCCGGTGCCCTGGGACGAACACCAGAAGACGTTGGCCGAGAACGCGAGGCTGAAGTCCGAGGTCGAGTTCCTGGGAAAAGTCAGCGCCTTCTTTGCCGCGAAGCAGAAGTAGAGGACTTCTACGAGTTCATCGAAGCAGAGAAGGCCAACCACTCTATTGCCTGGCTATGCCGGACACTGAAAGTCTCCAGGGCATCGTTCTACCGTTGGCGCCGGCCAGCGGGCCCTACGCCGCGGGCGGTACGCCACGAGCAGCTCACCGAGGCAGTGACCACGCTGTTCAACCAGGAAAAGGAACGCGCCGGCCGGGACCAGCTGGCCCTGATGCTCAACGCCGCCGGGACCAAGGTTTCCGCCCCGACCGTCGGGGCGATCATGCGGGCCAACGGCCTGCGGGCGGTGCGCACGAAGGCATGGAAGACCACGACCGTCCAAGATCCCCAGGCCAAGACCGCCCACATCGAGAACCACATGCTCGATGAAGACGGCCGAAGGGACTTCACCTCCGATGCCCCCGGCACCCGGCTGGTCGGCGACATCACCTACCTGAAAACAGGTGAAGGATGGCTCTTCCTGGCCACGGTGATCGACCTTTGCACGGGCATGGTCATCGGCTGGTCGATGGCCGATCACATGCGCGCTAGCCTCTGCACCTCGGCGCTGAGAATGACACGGGACCACTGCCATTTCGTTGATCCGGGCACTATTTTTCACAGCGACAGAGGAGCTCAATACACCTCGGATGAGTTCCAGAAATGGTGTTCAGGCAACGGGATCACCCAGTCGATGGGTGCCGTGGGCGTGTGCTGGGATAATTCCGTCGCCGAGAACTTCTTCTCACATTTGAAGACCGAGTTCTACCACCACGAGCGCTTCGCCACCCGCCTCGCTGCCAGGAGCGCGGTCATGGACTACATCGAGTCCTGGTACAACCGGCGCAGGCCAAATCGCCGGGCCGGAGGCATCCCACCAGCAATTGCCTTGGCCAGCCACCAAACCCGTGTTCAGGAACCCCTGGCCGCGTAAAGAAAACCACTACGAAACTGTCTCAATAACTTGACGACCGCACGGTTCCCACCACGGGAAAGGCGGAAGCGGGACCGCTGACCGGACGAAGCAGGAATCGGGGCAACACCGGTCAGAGCCGCGAATGAGGCCCTACTGTTCAACCGTTCCGGGTTGTCACCTGCCCTACGTGTCAGGATCGAGCGGTACCACGGTGACAGAGCAAATCATCCCCATCACGTAGGGCGAGAACCAGGAAACCAATCATTATGACCAATCTAGCTATGGCCGAAATGGGCCAAGATGGATC
>NZ_JBQSWX010000044.1:0-8079 GCF_052377615.1 Arthrobacter sp. AOP36-A1-22 | reverse complement strand
GGAAAAGCCCCCGGAAGAACCACCCTTCTGAGTCGATATCCGGGAGCTATCCAGCTTCTAGGCCTCGAGCTTGTGCCAGCCCTCTGCTGCGGTATAGATGGCAACGATTCGACCTTCACCAGGTCCGCTGTTCCCGGATCCGTCTTCCATGAGCCGGGCGAATTCGACTTTATCTTTGGTTAGTGCGTCGGTCGTTGTCTCGAGTGCTTCATCAAGGTCGTTTCCGAAGACATCCGTGCGTGAGTCGACACTGCCGCGAGACAGTCTTTCCAAGTGATAGGCCATAGAGCGATTCTATGCACGGCCCCAGCTCCTGACCAGCGCTTTTACTGATGCGCTGGGTGGATGTAGCCGGGGGAGTCCCGGGAAAACGCCCATCATGGTGCAGGGGGAGCAGGGTACTTGGAGCGTGGCTGAACGATGGCAAGCGGCCACCACAGGCGGGGATCCAGACAATAGAGAGTCCGCACGTGCGGCCGTCACCGAAGTGTCGCTCGCTCGTGCGGACTCTCTACGGACTAGATGAGGTTTAGCTTTGCGGTCTGACTAGCAGCCGTAGTAGAGCTCGAACTCATAGGGGTTCGGGCGCAGTGACAGCGGCTTGATCTCGGTTTCGCGTTTGAGGTCGATCCAGGTCCGGATCAGATCCTCGGTGAACACATCACCGGCGAGCAGGAAGTCGAAATCGTCCTCCAAAGCCGACAGGGCTTCCTCAAGCGACCCTGGTGCCACCTGGATGTCCTTGGCTTCCTCGGCTGGAAGTTCGTAGAGGTCCTTGTCGATCGGATCGGCCGGTTCAATGCGGTTGCGGATGCCATCGAGGCCTGCCATGAGCTGAGCGGCGAAAGCAAGGTACGGGTTGCCCGAGGCATCTGGCGCGCGGAACTCGATGCGCTTGGCCTTCGGGTTCGACCCCGTGATCGGGATGCGGATACCGGCGGAGCGGTTGCCCTGCGAATACACCATGTTCACCGGGGCTTCGAAGCCCTTGACCAGCCGCTTATAGGAGTTCACGGTCGGGTTGGTGAAGGCAAGGACGGAGGAGGCGTGCTTGAGTAGTCCGCCGATGTACCAGCGGGCGGTGTCCGACAGGCCGGCGTAGCCCTTCTCGTCGTAGAACAACGGGACACCATCGGTCCACAACGACTGGTGGCAGTGCATACCTGAACCGTTGTCACCGAAGACCGGCTTCGGCATGAACGTCGCGGACTTGCCCCAGGCATCGGCCAGGTTCTTGACGATGTACTTGAACTTCAGGATGTCATCAGCAGAGTGCGTCAGCGTATTGAACTTGTAGTTGATCTCGGCCTGGCCTGCGGCGCCGACCTCATGGTGCGACCGTTCGACTTCAAGGCCCGCCGCTTCGAGTTCCAGGCAGATGGCGTCACGCAAGTCGGCCTGCTTATCGGTGGGAGCCACCGGGAAGTAGCCTCCCTTGAACGGCGTTTTATAGGCCTGGTTGCCGCCCTCTTCCTTCTTGCCGGTGTTCCACGGAGCTTCGACTGAATCAATTTTGTAGAAGGAACCTTGCGGCTTCGACTCCCACTGCATGTTGTCGAAGATGAAGAATTCCGCTTCCGGAGCGAAGAAGGCAGTATCGGCAATACCCGTGGACTCCAGGTATGCCTCAGCACGCTCGGCTACGCCACGCGGGTCGCGGTGGTACGGTTCGCCGGTACGGGGGCTGACGATCGAGAAGTTGAAAGCCAGGGTCTTTTCCAGACGGAAGGGATCGACGAAGCCGGAGGTGACGTCCGGAATCAACTGCATGTCAGAGTCCGCGATTCCCTGGAAGCCCTTGATCGACGAAGCGTCGAAAAGCTGTCCGTCGACAAAGAAGTCTGCGTCAACCGTTTTGGCCGGGACGTTGAAGTGCTGCTGCACCCCCGGGAGGTCCGTGAATCGGATGTCGACGAATTTAACGTCCTCGTCGGCAATGTACTTGAGGACTTCGTCAGGGTTTTTGAACATCTGCTACTGCTCCTATGAGGTTTGCTCAGGCCAGGGAAGCACGCGGCCTTTGCACGTGTCGGCCCCTCGCTGTATCCCTACTCTAACGAATATTGGTTCCCCGATCGTGACACATTCGCTTCTCGGGCGTTATAGAGTGCCCAGCGGACCGATCCCAGCGATTTCGGGAGTAGTTTTTCGCTCCCGCCCGGCCTCGCGTTCCGGGCTTATCAGCGTGGACGGGACGATGTCGCCGCACTCTGGAAAGCCCGCGATAGACTGGTGGGGTGGAACGTAAAGATGTCAGCTCATGGCTCGAAGGCCCGCCTCAGCTCAATTCCGAAGCCTGGCCGGGCCAGCGCCTTGGACGGCCCGAAAGCGGGCCGGGATCTGTGGCTCGCATTGGCCGGCGCGTCGGTGCCTTGTGCATCGACTGGGCCTTGGCCATGATCCCGTCGTTCATTTTCTTCCACGGCAGTTCCTACGCCAATTTGGCGCTGTTCGCCGCCATGCAGATCGTCTTCGTCGGAGTGACCGGCCACTCCATCGGCCACCGCACCCTCGGTATGCAGGTGCAGGGCATGGACGGCTCGCCCGTGCGACCGCTCCAGGGCCTCATCCGCGGTGTCCTGGTCTGTCTGGTCGTCCCCCCACTGGTCACCGACCCGGATCAGCGCGGCCTCCACGACCGGGCCATCAAGACAATCCTCGTACGGACCTGACGTCCTGATATAAGTCGTAGGTCTTCCCAAAACACCTCCGGAGGTGCCAGAAGGGATATATCAGATCCCTCATCGAGGATCAGGCGTTGACGCGCCGGTCCTTCTGGCTGCCCCCGGAGGTGGGTCATGTCATTCCATCATGCAATACAGGCCGTTGTCGTGGCTGTGGACGTCGGTAAGAACACTCTGGCTCTGTCGGCCACCGACTCTGAACATCAGATTTTGCTGGATCCATTCGATGCCGCGATGACCCGAACGGGTCTGAACGCCGCGTTGGAGAAGATCCAAGTCGTCATACCACCGGATATCCCGGTCCTGGTCGGCATCGAGGCCGCCGGGCATTACCACCGCCCGCTTTCGTCCCCGATGTCCTGGCCCCCGGGTTGGAAACTGCTCCAGCTGAATCCGGCCCACGTGGCCGAGCAACGCCGCATCCAGGGCCGACGCAAGGTCAAGACCGCCGCGATCGATCTCGAAGCAATCACCGAACTGGTCCTGGCCGGACGTGGCCAGCAAATGACCGAACGCTCCGTGGTCATCGGCTCAATCACCGTCTTGGCCGCCCACCGGTATCGCCGTATAGAGGCCAAGACCGCGTTGAAGAACCAGATCCTGGGCCAACTCGACCGCACCTTTCCCGGCCTTTCCCTGGCCCTACCCAACATTCTGGCCACCAAGGTCGGCCGGCTGGTCACCGAGCACTTCGCCGACCCGGACCGTCTTTCCTCACTGGGTACCGAACGGTTCATCCGCTACGCCCAAGTTCGCGGGCTGCAGGTCCGAGGCCCCATGGCGGCCCGGCTGGTAGCCGCGGCCAGGGATGCGTTGCCCCAGACCGATGCCGTCTCGGCCCGCGACGTGCTCGTAGAAGACCTGGCAATGCTCCAACTCCTCGACGGGCAGATCTGCACGGTGGACGCCCAACTCGCCGCACTGTTGCCGTCCACCCCGTTCCATCCCCTACTGTCCGTGCCTGGCTGGTCAGTGTCCCGGGCCGCGGCCTACGGCGCCGGTATCGGGGAACCATCCCGCTGGCCGGGACAGTCGCAGATCTACCGGGCCTCCGGGCTGTCTCCGTCCCAATATGAATCAGCCGGTCGGCGCCGGGACGGCTCAATCAGCCGCGAGGGCAGCGTCGAACTACGCCGGGCCCTCATCGGCTTGGGCAACGGGCTGTGGCTCCACGACCCGGCCTCGAAGGACTATGTGGAGGCCCGAACCTGCCGATCAACTCCGGGGCGGGCCTCCTTCCAATCATCCAGCGAAAGCGGCACCCATGCTAGACAACTTCGTAGTCCTCGACTTTGAGACGGCGAACCCCAAGCGGGCGAGCGTCTGCCAGATCGGTGTGGCGAAAGTGGTCGGAGGCAAAGTGGCCGCGGTGCATACTTATCCGGTCTGCCCGCCGCGCGGGTTCGAGGTCTTCCACCCCAACAACATTGCTGTCCATCATCTGACGCCGTCCTATATCGAGGGTGCACCTGATTGGCCGGAGCTCCTGGACCGGTTGGTCCGCTTCACTGGTGGCCTGCCGTTGCTGGGGCACAATGTCGCCTTCGAACGGTCGGTGATCAACGCTGCGACCATCGAGTCTGGTCTGGAAGTTCCAGAGTTCGATTACGAGTGCACGATGAAGCTTGCCAAGCACTAGTTGCCGGGCTTGGCGGCGTACCGCCTCGACGTTGTGGCGGAGGAGATCGAGATTGCTGATTTCGGGCACCACGATGCCGGTGAGGATGCTCGAGCTTGCGCTGATGTCGCCCTGGCTCTTGCCGCACGCGTACAGGTGGGAACCCTTGCCGAGTTGCGGGCCCCACTGATGAAGAAGTCCCGCCGTACTGCCCGAAGCCGATAACCCCACGAAAGGCCACATCGTGTCTCGCACCACCCACACTGTTCCTGCTCCGCCCACGGAGCCGGCGGCCAGCTCTCCGGCCGTGGATCCCGCACCGTCCCCGGAGGTGCCGGATGCTGCGCCGACCCCAACCGAGGGCACCGTCGACTTCGGACAGCACTGGGACGGCTTCTGGTCTTCCGTCTCGGGAGCCTATCCGGGGCTGCCTGAGACCATGGCTATGGCGGGTACGGCTTTGGTCTTCGTGCTCATGCTCAAGTGGCTCTTGGATTCGCGCAAGGGCCGCAACACTGGGCATGTTGCCAAGCCGATGTTGTGGATCCTGATCCCAGCTTCTGCCCTGCTGGCGCCCTCACTGATCATCCCGTTGCTGCTGCATGTGATCTCGTTGCTCCTGAATATTGCTGCCGGTGCGTTGGACAACATCGTCGGCTAACCGGTTCTCGCAGGAGGGCGGGATTCTCCTGGTGCCAGGCGACTGCTTGCGCGGACGGGCCCGTATTGGCTCCTTGTCACCAGCCCGTCGTCCGCACGTCGTAGACGTAGCGATTCCTGTCGTAAACGTAGACGGGCATTGGCGTCGGCCGCCCTCCGGCTGCGTAAAGACCCCCGTCGTAGACGTGGAGGGGTATCGGCCGTGGAGTCCCATCGGCCGCGTAGAGGTGCGCCACCAGGTCTCGCACCCTGGCCACCGTCCTGACCTCAGACTCCTCGTCAAGGGTGACCTTCGCGACCGGGTTCCCGGTGGCCGGACAAACGTACTCTTCGATCTTGTCCACTTCAGTGGTGTCTATCGTGAGTCTGTCCCCGCCTATGAGCTCCAGCTCGTATTCCTTGCGTTGGGCGTCCTTGTTCAGGATCTTGGCAAACAACACTGTCGACCGGCCCTGAGCTTTCTTGGTCATGACTTTCTCCTATGCGGTTCACACGTCAAATGCTCATGACGAGCATCCTGAATGGGCGCATAGGCGTGATGCTCTGAACGCAGACGGCCCGTTAGCGGCGGACACGGCTTTCCTGGCTTAGAATTGAGACCAACGCTTCTCCACTCGCTGCAGATCCACTAGACGCAGAACCAGTTGCGGTTGAGCATATTTCACCCACGGCGGTACGAACACTTCTCCTGATGGGAAAACGATTGATGGCCCCGTCCCTTCGACGAACAGCCCCATTTGTCCCCCCATCATTTGCGCACTCGGCATCTGTGGCCTCAGCGTCATCAGGTCCTCGTTGCTTGGGGCAACGGCAAGGGTGCTTTCCAGCACACTCTTCAGAGCGTCGACCAGGGCCTGCTTTTTTGGAAGCTCTGCCTGCACGTTCGAGGACACCTTGATCTCATATTTCTCAAGGCACTTCTCCGGAGCTGCTTCGTACTCCTTGCGGAAGTTGTCGTCCGTGGCCAACTTGCCTAGAACTTCCAGAAACTGGCGAACATCGCCCATCGTTCTCACCCTCACTTATTTGTATAGCGAAATGATCAATCGAGCTTGTGTTCAGCATGGGCCTCCGACTGAGGGGAGTCAATACTTACGGACGATGGATTATTAGGGCACCGCAGGCGCCGGAGACTTTGCCTAGATGCGTGGGTCGGTAGTCGATAAACCAACTGTCCGGTGTCAGCCCTGAACCCGAAGGCCCGTCCCTCTCGTCAGAGAAAGAGGACGGGCCTTCGGGCTCTATTTCAAGGAAACGCCACCTGGCTGCTCCGAAGCGCTACCCAGATGGTCATGCCACGCCCCGCAGAGCGGGGTCCCGCCCCTTTCAGGCCGTCTGGGCCCGGTAACTGAAGAGTTTGAGCAGATTATGGCACCCCGCCATCAACTCCTACTCCCTCGAGGCCCTCTCCAAGCCGCGCAACAGCACGTGTTTGCCTTGCCGTGTGTGTATCTGCCGAAGACCGGTTCCACGATGGCCTTGCGCCTGGCATAGACCGCTCTGCCCTTCTTCGTCTTCAGCCGCCTGGCCATCCTCTCGGTCACCGTCGCGTCCTTCGGGATCCTGCCCCGCGGTGATTCCGGCACCGGGCGCCCATGCTTGACCCTCCGGGTGGACACGAAGAACGAAGTGCCCCCGGCAGCCTCCCGAGAACCGGTGTGTTCTAGGTTCGCGGCTGAGCAATACCCTGCGTCGGCACTCCACTTCGCCGGCATCGCGTCCAAGGAAGTGGTGGTGTGTTCGATCATCGGCACCAGCTGCTGCACGTCCACCGCGGTGTTGCCCAGTTGGGTGGTCACGGTGACCTGGCGGTCGGCATCAATAACGGCCTGGTCGTTGTAGCTGTAGTGGTAGGAACCATCGGCGGTCTTCGTGATCCTCGCGTCCGGGTCGGTGAAGTTGCGCTGGGACGTCGGTTTGGCCACCGCGTCCGCGGCAGCAGCGTCCCCGGAACCGGTGATGTCCTGGTCGTCGTCTCCACGATCGCTTGCCTTCGTTTCGGCTTCGGCCTCGATCGATTCCCATGCTGCCTGCATCGCGGCGGCCCGGCGCTGGCGGTTCGCCAGTTCGGCGGGCAGCTCATCTCCTCGCCTACCTGGCCCGAATCGGGCGTCCTCGTTCGCATCCACGGTCTTGGCCTCGGCCATCAGGTCACTGATCTCATCGGCGAGGACCTTCTGCCTGCTGGTGAGCCTTTCGTAGGACATCGCCTTATGCCGTGAGGCGTTGCCGCGGACCTTCGTTCCGTCCAGGGCCACATGGCCCAACGAGACCATGCCCGCGGCCCGGCAGAGTTCAAGGGCCTGGAGGAATACGTTGCCCAGTGCTGCGAGGTGGCGTTCACGGAAGCGGGCGATCGAGCGGAAGTCCGGTGCCTGCTGGGCGGCGAGCCAGCGGAAGGCGACCACATCGGTGCAGGCCTTCTCCAACTCGCGGGAGGAGCGGACCCCGACGCAGTATCCCTAGAGCAGAACCCTGAGCATCAGGCGTGGATCATAGGGTGGTTGGCCCTTGGCCTTGGCATGGGAGGCGTAGAACCGGGTCAGGTCCAGTTCGGTATCGACGAGTTCGCCGATGAACCGGGCCAGATGGTCCTGGGGTAGCCATTCATCCAGTGAGGGCGGGACGAGCATCACGGCGTTGGGTTCGAAGGCCTAGAAGCGTTTGTTGACTCCGCCGTTGGTGTCGATCCGGTCATCGTCCGGGAGCTCGACGCGTTCGATGAGGGATTCGTCGAACAGGCCATCCATGTCAGCAGAACCGGTATCCATACCCCCAATTATCCCAGCAGAGGCGCCTGTTCCTGGTTAATCCCCTCAGCGTTTTAAGGTTCGTTGCCGGAATTACTGACCCACGCACCTAGGAAACGGTCCGGAGGGGCGGCCGTACACGGTGCACGAGTAGACGTCGGCCGTGCAGGGTCAGGTGGGAATTGTGGTTGAGGAGTGGGCGACGGACCATATCGTCGGACATGGAAGAACTCCTGGATCGGTTGTCGTCATAACTGCCGATCCAGGAGGTCTCCACTTATTCAACTGCCGACAATATCTTGGTCGAGTACATCTAGCCGCCCAAGTTCCACGGGACTTACGCCACCACGATGTCGACTGTGCGTGG
>NZ_JBQSWX010000043.1:0-8750 GCF_052377615.1 Arthrobacter sp. AOP36-A1-22 | reverse complement strand
ATGTAACTTTGACCTGCGGAGGTATCCATGGGCGTTGTGTTAAGGCCGATTGAGCGCGGGGAAAAGCCCCAAGTAGGTCATCAAGTGAGGTATTCAGTTCAGGCAAGAACGCATTTTCTGCAAGTTGTTTGAAATTAAGTTTGCTCACTTGATCTTTGACGACATCAAGTCTCGGAACTGGTCCAGGGGCTAGCGTGGAGAGGAAATCGTCAAATTTATATTGATCTCCTCCGAGTTGATGGTCCTCTATTCGAAGCCAAATCCAAGGGACGCCATATGCTTGGGCGATAATGATCCCGTGGAGTGATGTTGAAATACAACTATGGGCGGAAGAAATTTCGTCAATAACTTTCTCAAGACCCTGGGCAACATCGACTATATGCGTGGTGTTTTCGTTGGTTGCGGGGGGGGGAAGTACTTGGCGTGCGCGTAATGAGGCACAACAGCAACTGCGTCAGAAGCAGGAGCGGACTTTCGAGGCTTGTAAAACCGGGGCAGCAAAAGGCCTGGATCTCCGTAGATATCTGGCACGTGCCAGCCCAACTGCCTCCGTAGGTCATAGGCAGTCTTATGACCTCGCACTGCGCGCACTTTGACGTCTTCGTACGAGGCCAACCTCTTTAGACGCGCGTCCGCCAAAGGGCCCATGAGACCTGTTCCCCATATGTCAACGTGGTCGCGATCGAGGTGGCCGATGATGGATCCGACCGTCATTAAGCTTCGGCCTTCATGCTTCACGCGTCTTGAGTTGACGGGAGTGGATCCAGTAAGTCGTTCGACCAGCCAGGGTCCAATAGCATCCCCGAAATTACTCCTATTATCCCACCAGAAAACGCCAATATGATCTGGTGATAGAGAGAGACTGGGATCGTATTCAGTCGGGGCTGTTTCTGCTTGGTTCTTCAGCCAGCTTGTCCAATCGGTGACACCCTGAACGATGGCTTGGGTATCGGTTGCCAGCCAAGTGCCCAGAATGTGGCGTTCTGTGCTATCAATAACCAACCGGGCCTTTCCTACGAGTGTGTTGCGAAGATGCCGCTTGAGTTGTGTATCGCGACCAAGCGCCGAACCAATAACCTGCCCGTCCTCAAAAGAAAGATCAATTGACGCGGCGTTTCCGGCAATATTGAAGGAAACGACTAAGGTATGGGCATCATATTGCCAGATTTTGTTGATCAACGATCCTAGGGATTTAGACGCTCTAAGAAGGTGATCGAGTCGAACGATATTCACCATATCGGTTGGCACTTGTTTGGCACTCCTGATTTAGCTCGGGACGACGTGATGCTTCGCTGACGGCCAGCCGTAGTCGCCTATTCATGTGTTCACTAAATTTATTTTCGCACAGAATGATCTTCGTTAGAGTCTTGGAGGAGGACGGCAACAGATGCATCTGAAGACCCTGACCATTCGTGGATTCAAATCGTTCGCTTCAGCGACGACTTTTGAGTTCAAACTCGGCGTCACTGCCGTGGTTGGGCCGAATGGGTCCGGGAAATCTAATGTCGTTGACGCCTTGTCGTGGGTGATGGGGGAGCAGGGAGCCAAGACGCTCCGTGGCGGCAAGATGGAAGATGTCATCTTCGCCGGAACCTCTGGCCGTCCGGCGTTGGGGCGAGCTCAGGTCTCGCTAACTATCGATAATGCAGATGGTGCCCTGCCCATCGAATATTCAGAAGTGACGATCACTCGGACCCTGTTCCGGGCTGGCGGCTCCGAATATGCCATCAATGGTCAGTCCTGCCGCTTGCTTGATATCCAAGAGTTGCTTTCCGACACCGGATTGGGCCGGGAGATGCACGTCATCGTCGGGCAGGGGCAACTGGACCGTATCCTTCATGCCACATCGGATGAACGTCGAGGTTTTATTGAGGAAGCAGCCGGGGTGCTGAAGCACCGCAGACGTCGGGAAAAGACCGTACGCAAACTCGAGTCAATGGCCGCCAACCTCTCGCGCCTGCAGGACCTCACAGGAGAGGTTCGGCGCCAGCTGACACCGTTGGGTAAACAGGCTGACGTTGCACGGCGGGCACAATCGGTCCAATTTGAGGTACGCGATGCTCGTTCTCGGCTCCTGGCCGACGAATTGGTGACCCTCCAAGAAGCCCTCAATCGCGAAGTCGAAGACGAACGACGAATCCGTGTGCGACGGGACGAAGTGGAAGCGGAGGTTACTCGAGTTGGAGCTCGGCTCACGGAGCTGGAATCTGCTGCGGCGAGCATTGTTCCTGCCCTCAACTCCGCTCGAGAGACATGGCACGGGTTGAACACCATGAGAGAGCGGTACAGATCTCTGGACGCCTTGGCGAAGGAACGGGAACGCGGCCTGGCTGAGCAGAGTCGTGTCGTGCACGATCCGTCTCGGGACCCTGACCGGATGGAAAGCCAAGCACACCGTTTGCGCGTTGATCTGGAAGCGGTTGAGAACGAACGCGATGAGTTATCAGTTGTGCTTGATTCCGCGCTCATGGACCGGAAGGACTCGGAACAGGCTGCGGCCGAAGAAGCCCGTCGCATGACCGAATTGATGCGTGCCATAGCTGACCGTCGCGAGGGACTCGCTACCTTAGCCGGAAAGGTTGCCTCAGCACGCAGCCGCGTCGAATCACTCGAAGGTGAGTTGGGCAGACTGCGAGCATCGGCCGAAATCGCACGTGTACGCGGTTCTGAGGCACAAATGAAATATACAGAACTGGAACAGCAGGCTAGCGGTGTGGAGGACACGGAAGAGGACCTAGACGCTTCGCACGAATTGGCCGAGGAACGATTGGCATCCTGCGTTGGAGAGTTGGACCAGGTGGTTTCGCAGGAGCACGTAGCGGAACGCGAACGGCTCGATCTTCAAGCTCGTATTGACGCACTCCATGCGGCGATGAGCCGCAAGGATGCCTCCGAGGAGATTCTTGCAGCAGGGCACCAGGGCATCAGAGGGCGTATTAGCGCAGAAATCAGTGTTGCATCAGGCTATGACGGGGCAATTGCCGCCGCGCTGGGTACATACGCCGAGGCGCTAAGTGCCTGTAGCGCCGGTGACGCTCAGCAAGTCTTGGAAACAGTCCGCGAGCAGGAATCAGGCCGTGTCCACCTGATCTTTCCGCAAGCAACCGAGTCAGGTGCTTTTAGCTCGGACAAGCGGGAGGAAACGCACTCAAAAAGGATTCCATTGCCCGCTGGTGGTTTGTGGGCTTCCGGCCTTGTGGATGTCAATGAAGCCGCCCCCGACGGCCTCGCCGAAGCTGTCCGGCATCTTCTGCGCAACGTCGTCATCGCCGAAAATAGGGAAGTCGCTGTTGAACTCTTCACCGCAGCACCCCAAGTCACTGTGGTCACTCGGGACGGCGTGGTCCATTCGGCGCATAGCCTCGCCGGGGGATCTGGCACCGGCTCGTCGCTCCTGGAGCAGCAAGCCGCCATCGATGCCACCAACGTCGAACTATATGAGGCCACCGCATCCTACGAAAAGTTTCGTTTTCAACGTTCAGCGCTGGAAACTATACGTAACGAGGCCGCCGAGGCCGTCGAAACGGCCCTTGAAAAGCTATACCAATCAGACGCCCGCATTACTGGCGTTGCTGAACAGCTAGCAACTCGCGGGGCAACCGCCCGAGAAGCTGCCGCAGAAGTCGAAAGATCGAAAGGCCGGATCAGTGTTGCCACGGAGTCGGTGGCCGAAGCCAAGAAGACCCTGGCTGACCTTGAAGAACGTCTGGCTGCTACTCGGGCGGTCCCAACTGATGAAGAACCAGACAACTCAACGCGCGAGAGACTAGATGCAGAGGCCGGCAAGGCCCGTGAGCGAGAGATCGATGCACGGCTGGCTCTGCGCAGCTGCGAAGAGCAGGTCAAGAGCTTGTCGAGCCGCATTGAATCACTACTGAAATCTGCCGCGGGGGAACGCCATAACTGTGAACAGGCTGAGTGGAAAGCCGCGCTGCGACGTCGTCAAGCAAAACGTGCCCGAGCCGTCGGACAAGCGATTTCCTTTGTGTACGAACGACTTGAAAGCTCATTGCAGGAAGCTGCTGACGAACACGCTCGGCTAACAGAACACCGCGACCGGATAAATCACGAGCTGGGGCAAACCAGAACACGATCAAGCGAACTAGGTACTGAGTTGGCCGGGCTCGCTGACTCTGTTCATCGTGATGAGCTGTCCCGCGCCCAACAGCACCTGCGCATCGAAAGCCTTGAAGCCAGGGCCCTTGGCGAGTTGGGGATGACACCGGAGCATCTTCTTGAAAACTATGGCCCCGACCTACCGGTGCCACAACCTGACCAGGAAAGCGATAAGTGGGCGGCTTTACGTCAAGACGTGGACGTAGACGGAAACCCTGTGCCGGTGGGACGCCCCTTCGACCGTCAGGAACAGGAAAAACGTTTACGCAAGGCAGAAAAAGATCTAACGTCCTTGGGCAAGGTCAATCCTTTAGCCTTAGAAGAATTTGCGGCACTTGAGGAACGTCACAGGTTCCTAGCGGAGCAACTTGAGGATCTGAAATCCAGCCGCAAAGATCTTCTGGACATCATCCGCGACGTGGATGAACGCGTTGAACGTGTCTTCACGGAGGCGTTCCAAGACACGGCCGAACAGTTCGAACAAGTCTTTGCCACACTATTCCCGGGCGGTGAGGGAAAACTGGTGTTGACCGACCCAGACGACATGCTCAATACAGGGATCGAAGTGCAAGCCCGTCCAGCCGGCAAAAAGATCAAGCGACTCTCACTACTCTCTGGTGGAGAGCGCTCATTGACTGCTGTTGCGCTCCTCGTCGCGATCTTCAAAGCCCGCCCATCACCGTTCTATGTGATGGATGAGGTTGAGGCTGCCCTAGACGATACGAATTTGGGGCGCCTACTGGTGATTTTCCGGGAGCTCCAAGAAGTCAGTCAGCTGATCATTATCACGCATCAAAAGCGCACGATGGAGATCGCTGACGCCCTGTATGGCGTCTCCATGCGCGGCGATGGGGTCACGAAGGTCATAAGCCAGCGCCTAGGGTAGGGGACAGCTGAATGGTATCAGTGCGATAAGAAGAGGGCGGTGCCACTGGCTGAGGCCTAAAGGCGGCTGCGCAAAAGTGTTTTAGGTTCCACGAGGGGCGAGAAGACGGCCCTTACCGGCTTGATCTCTGCGAATATGGAGACGGCAACAGCCCCGAAGATGAACAGGACCGTGGTGGCTGTCGGCTGTCCCATGGTTCTCCAAGTTGATGCACCAACGAGTGTCAGAACCTGCAGGTGGAGCAGATACGGGTACATGGTGTGTTGGCCTGCCGTTGCTATCCATCGACCCAGCCGCGAGGGTGCGCCGGTTTGGCCTGGCAGGGCGACCAGAAATGCGGTGGCTGTTGCCGCAGCGACCATCAGCACGAGCAGACGAACTGCCATCCCTGTGAGGCAGCCTTGCTCGAGGTCCTCGTAGGAGGACTTCCCGAGAAATGGGGTACGCCAAAAGTCCTTGCCCAGTACCACGACCACGATCGCGAGGATGGCCAGGTAGGCAGTTGCGCCCCAGCGGAGGAGGGATATGCGCCGCCATACGGTGATCTGCTCGACGAGCCAGGGGCCCATGAGGAAGAGCGGCAGAAAGAAGAAGATACGAGAAATCGATAGCCAACTACCTATCTGCGCGCTGAGCCCTGCCAGCAGGGACAGAAGTAGTGATATAGGTACGGCCAATGGCAGACCACTGAACCACGGTGCCAGAAGACGCCAACCCGCGAGGGCAACCAAGAACCAGAGTCCAAAGGTCTGGTTGGTAAATGACCAACTAGGCTCCGTGCCGTCGAGGAACCAGGCTAGAGCGAAGGCGACCAGTTGGAAAACAATATAGGGAAGAAGTAACTGCCACCATATTTTGGACAGGTTCTTGCCGTTCGCTTCCGCACGTCGTGCGCCCCAGCCGGCAAGGATCACGAAGACGGGAATATGGAACGTATAAAGGACATTTGACACGATGACAGCGAGCCCGCTCTCGGATCGCATCTCGCCCACGGCATGTCCCGTGACAACCAAGACGATGGCGATCCAGCGAGCCTGGTCTATCCAACTCTGGCGTTGGCGCATGACGGTCTTGCCCGGACTCTTCGTTGAACTCACATTCATACTTTCGACGGTCTGGCCCGCGGAGGAACAGTGGCCAGCCTATCTGCAGTATCAGCGGCAGGCGGTTCTCTTCGGCGACGGAAGCTATCGAAAGAGGAGACGGATCAATGCTTCGAGGACTGCTGAGCCGGGGATCGTGGAACGGGCTATACGGCTTCTTTGACGTTATGCTCCGGGACACGAATCCACGCGGCAGCCCCCACCAAGCCGATGATCCCGGTGACGCCGAAAGCCCAACCAAAGCCCATCTGATCGGCGATGAGACCGGCGACCACCGGCCCCAGAATGGCTCCGGAATCACTGGCCATCTGGAACCCGGCCATGACCTTGCCGCCATTATGCTCGCGACCGATGACGTCGGCCACCGCCGCTTGTTGGGCGGGGTTCATGAACCCGATGCCCGCGCCGGCGATGATCGACAGCGCGATGAACAGCACCGCGTTATCGGTCAACCCGATCCCGGCCATCGCCAGTGACCCCACCGTGAGTCCCACCAGAACCGGCATGCGCCGACCGTGTTTATCCGTGATGCGGCCGGCGACGGTGAGCGCAACCCCGTTGCCGACGGCGAAGATCCCCAGCGACAAGCCCGCCAGCGCGGCCCCGTCGTCGAAGACTTGGGCGGCGAAGAGCGGCACCATGGCCACCCGCACCCCGAAGTTGGACCAGCCGTTGGCAAATCCGGAGACCAGGGCGGCCCGATAGGTCGGGCTCTTCACGGCGGCAACGAAGCGCATCGCCGGACGATCGTCACGGGCGCCGCGCGTGGCTGAAGAACGGACACCCAACAGCGATAGGTAGACAATGGCGGCGGCAATGATCAGGGCGCCGCCGTAGATGAAGAACGGCAGGCGGTAACCGAAGACGGCCAGGAAGCCGCCCAGGACAGGGCCCACGATGTTTCCGATAAGGAATGATCCGGCATAGTACCCCGAGATCCGGCCCCTGATCTCGGTTGGTGCCAGCCGGGCGATTAGTGACATGGCCGAAACGGTGAACATGGTTGAACCCACGCCGCCCGCTGCCCTGAAAACCAGGAGCTGAGTGTAATCCTGGGCAAAGCCGCAGAGGATGGTCGAGACGGCCACGATGAGCACGCCCCCGACGTAGACGGGCGGCTCGCTCAGGGCCGAGGTCAACCGACCACTGACCGGAGCGAAAGCCAACCGGGTCAGGGCGAAGACACTGACGATGAAGCCCGCCTGGGCCAGATCCACATTGAAGCTCTTGGCGAATTGGGGCAGGATCGGCGCGATCAGACCGAAGCCCAGCGCAATGACGAAAGCTGCGGCAATCAAGACCTTGATCTCGCGGGGGATCGTCTGTTTCTGGGGGCTCAAGGAGGGTGTGCTCATCAAGCCAACAGCCTAGTCTGTGAGAAGCTTGTCCGGTGCCTACAGAAACCTTCCTGATCATTGCCATCGCCGTCGTCGTGGTCCTCGTAGTGGGCCTCGGGTCGGTTTTCTTCCTCCGCGGACGCAAGACGCCTCCAGGAACCTATACCGGACCCCGGGACGCCAATGACCCGGCCCCGGGCAGCAGCGGTGGCGGCAGAAGCGACACACTCACCCGACCGGGACAAGCCCCGACGCAGGACGCCGACGGCGGGGGAGGACCCGGAACCGCGCCCGCCCCCGAAGACAGCCTGGGCAAACGGGACATCGCCGTCGACGTCCCGGCACCGGTTCTGGGTCGGCTGGCCCGCCTGCGGGCACGTCTGGTCAAATCCAATAATGCCCTGGGCAAGGGGCTGCTCTCGCTGCTGTCCCAGGACAAGATCGACGAAGACGTCTGGGACGAAATCGAGGAAACGCTCCTGCTGGCGGACGTCGGCAGCGAACCGACCCACGAACTGGTCGAGGCACTGCGTGAACGGGTCAAGGTCGAAGGTCACCGGGACCCCGCACAGGTCCGTTCGATGCTGCGCACCGAATTGATCAAACTCGTCGACCCGAGCATGGACCGTTCTATCGTCTCCGACCGCCAGCCCACCGGCCCCTCGATCGTCATGGTCGTGGGCGTCAATGGTGTCGGCAAGACGACCACCATCGGCAAGCTCACCCGCGTCTTGGTCGCCGAGGACAAGGACGTGGTCCTTGGGGCCGCAGACACCTTCCGCGCGGCAGCCGCCGAACAGCTCGCGACCTGGGGTGCCCGGGTCGGCGTTCCCACGGTTCGTTCTCACGCCGACGGCGCGGACCCCGCCTCCGTGGCCTTCGAAGCGGTGAAGGTCGGCATCGAGCAGGAGGTCGACGTCGTCATGATCGACACGGCAGGCCGGCTGCAGAACAAGGTTGGACTCATGGACGAGCTCGGGAAGATCAAGCGCGTCGTTGAAAAACAGACTGCCGTCAACGAGGTCCTCCTCGTCCTGGACGCCACCACCGGGCAGAACGGGCTGAACCAGGCGAAGGTGTTCTCCGAGGTCGTCAACGTCACGGGGATCGTGCTGACCAAACTCGACGGCACGGCCAAGGGCGGCATCGTTATTGCCATTCAGCGTCAGCTCGGGGTACCGGTGAAGCTCGTCGGCCTGGGCGAAGGATCAGATGATCTGGCCCCCTTCGACGCCGAGGACTTCGTCGACGCGCTCCTAGACTAAGCCAGAGAAGAGCCCTGAACCCCCTTGTCAGTCGGGGCCTAGC
>NZ_JBQSWX010000042.1:0-8751 GCF_052377615.1 Arthrobacter sp. AOP36-A1-22 | reverse complement strand
GTCGCGTTCACATCAGCATCGGTGTCAGCGTCAGCAGCAGTAGCCGCATCAGCGTCCGTGTCTTCGACAACAGCGAAATCGGTTTCAGCCGTGGAATCATCACCGGATTGCGTAGCAACGACAGTGTGATCACCCGGCTCAACTTCCGGGAACGTGACTGACCAGGTTCCGTCCTCATCCACGGTTGCTGTCTGTGAAGTTCCATCGTCGCCGTCGAGGACTACGACAACTTCCTCACCCGGTTCCCCTGTTCCTTCAACCGGAACGTCTGAGGTGCCTCCCGCAGGTGCAGTGACTTCCGAGCCCGGTGCCGGATTAGTGATGGCAACTGTTTCGATTTCCTCTTCGGCAATTCGCACATATGACGTTGCGAGTCCCACGTTGGCTGCATCAGCGCGCGGCAACAACGACAGTGCGAGTGCGGAGACGTGGAAGTCGGCCGGCAACGTGACGTCCTGAGATTCGGTGCCCAGGTTTGCAGCGCTGCCGCTCTGCTTGTTGATGGTGACTGATACGACCTCGTCCAGAACTCCGCTCAGAACCGGGGAGAGGGTATTCAGAACCGGAGTCGCAACACCCGTCAGGCTGTCAGTCAGACCGCTAAGCAACGGGTTCACAACTGCGCCGACACTCTGCGTCAGCGGAACAACCAAGCTATCCGCGACAAAATCCAACACCGGGTTGAGCAGAGTCGGCAAAAGGCTAATCTCCGCGTCAACGTTCGGGTCTGCCCCGGAGGTTCCCAAGAAATCGCCCAAGGCGCCGTCAATTGTGAGGTTCCCTGTAGTAGCAGAGACAAAGGGCGGTTTAACACTGAGGCCTGTTTCGAGCGTCAATGTTGCTTCGTTGATAGCCTTCGTCAGCTCCGTGTTGAGCTGATCGGTCAACGAACCGACCGCTTCAGCCAGACCATCGGTCACCTTTTGCAGAGTAGCCGAACTAATGACTTCAGTGTTGGCTGGCAACCCATTGAGGGTTCCGCCGGCAACCGCCTTCTCCAGGTCGATGGTGATGGTTCCATCCGCCAGGTTCAGAGCAACCAGCCCGTCGGTGTCCGTGATGGTCGACTGCAAGAGGCCGTCGTTGATTGATTCCAGAGCGGAATCCAAATTACCGATGGAGATTTCCGTCGGCCCAAGATTCACCTTGGCGACGCCGAGGTTGACTTCAGTACTCAGCACGTCTTCGAGGGCGCCGGTGATGGCCCCGTTCTCGCCCACCGCCCCGTTCAGCGTGGTTCCCACACCGTTGACAACGTCACCGAGGTCGCCGCTCAGCGATCCGACCAGCGGGCTGTTGACGTTCGCCTTCAGATCGGCAACGGTGTAATCGCTCTTGCCTGTCCCTGCATCGAGGGTTGCCGTCGAGGCGATTGCCCCGACTTCAAGGTTGAGCTGATCGATGACTTCATCGGTAAGACCGTCAACACCCAGCTGACCCAGCAGGCGAGTGAGCTCGACCGTTGCGTTTTCGGAGCTTCCGCCTCCACCGGCGTTGGCATCGATGGCCCCGTCCGCGCCCACCAGGCCGGCCGAAGCAGTGGCCTTGGTCGGCTCCGTGGCTTCCGCATAGCTGTGCAGCGCACCGAGTGCGCCAAGATCCAGCAGACCATTACCGCTGCCGTCATCAATCAACGGCAGTTGCAGCGACGGAAGTGTCAGGTTCACAGCACCGAGTGCGCCGACGTTCAGCGGCTCATAGTGTTCGCCCGGGTTGCTCGGCACGCCTGCTTCGCTGGTGGCGGCTTCCAGAAGGTCCAGGCTCAACACATCGCTGGAAATAACCTGTCCACGGGCTTCCGATACATCAGTATCGGCGGCCGAAGCGATTCCCGTCTGGAACATCAAGAGGCTGGAAACCATCGTGCCCGCCAGAATTCTCTTGGGGGTCAGGAAACGTCTTTTCCCGACCTCCAATGGTTTAGTTGCCAAGCTCAAAGGCCCTCCCAAATATTTGCGATCTAGTGATGAAGTGGTGGGAGCAGCCATCTTCCGGCCAAGATCCCCCCACGAAGAACCCTAAGGATTCAAATGGCGGATCGGTCTGGCCGTTCAGCTAGACATGAATAGCCGATGGGCCTCACGTCGACGACGGGCACCAGGGCGCGAAATGCCCCTGCTGAATTGAGGTCTCGCCCCGAAAGTAGGCTATTAATAGTTCCATAGCCGTATAAGTACTCGAGGGAACGCCTCGGCAGCGTCCACGGAGAGCCAGGGGGCTCCGGAGGGAGAAAACATGGGCGAAAAGCGGCTCAGAGTCCATGCCGCGGATAGCGATGTCATGTCGCTACTCGCCGTCAGGCATATTTTTTCACAGACCTGCGACCTCGAATTGGAGAGCGTCACCTCCAACGGAACCGAGGCCGCGGAGACGGCGATCCTGGCCAAACCCGACATCGTCTTGATGGAAACCAATGTCACCGATGTCGACAGTCTGACGGCGACGAAGATGATCTGCTCAGAGGCCCCCGAGGTCAAGGTGGTTTTCCTCTCCACGGTTCACGACGCCGTCAGCATCAGCCGCGCCTACGCGGCCGGCGCCAGCAGCTTCCTCGCCAAGAGCTCCATTGTCCGTGAGCTGTCCTCTGCCTTGAGACTCGTCTCCCTCGGCCATCAGATCTTCTCCTCCTCATCTGATCAACAACGACTCCAGATTCCAGGCTCGGCTGAGGGCGGGCCCCAGGAGCAGATCATTGCCCGCTGCGGCGAACTTACCAGCGGCTATTGATCGCTGTCGCCCAGGGCTGCACGAACCAGGAAATCGCCGCTACCCTTCATGTCAGCGAAGGCACGGTCAAAGCCCATATAGCCAAATTCAATTCCCAGTTGAACATCAGCAACCGCGTACAACTCGCCGTGGCCGTCGCCCAAGCAGGACTCCTGGACACCAGAGACGCCAACTCCTTCGTCCGCTAGAAACCCTCCCGCACACCCTCCCCACCGGCGGCGGGCCTACGATAGCCAATCGGCCAGAGTGCAGCGTCCGACTAGCCAGAAATATCCTGGATTCCCAACAGGTCACCCTTGAATCCATAGCATGGTTCCGGGTGTCCCATTTAGTCCGCGATGTGGGCTGGCACCAACCGCACGAGGGGGAAGCCATGCAGGCAGATTCAAAGAAGAAGTTCCGCGCCGTTCTCGTCGGAGGACTGGTGGTGGGGGTCGGGGCCGCAGTAACGCTCGCGGCCTGGAACGACTCCGAATTCGCCCAGGGGACCTTCGCGTCCGGACAGTTCAATCTGGAGGGAAGCACCACCAGCTCGACCGAGGGATTCGCCGACCACCCCAGCAGCGAAGATGCCGCCGCACTGACCTTCGAGGTCAACCCGGAAAACATGAGCCCGAACGACAGTGTCTACGCTCCGTTCTCGGTTCGCCTGGATGAAACGACGACCAATGATGCTTCCGTCGATATCACGGCAGCCGCCGGTGGAACGACCACCGGCATGAGCTACCGTTTGATCCAGACCGAGGCCTTCGGCTGTGATTCCGACACCGCGGGCACCGACCTGGTCCCGGCAGGTACCGCTTTGGGCTCCGTCTCCGGTGCAGCCGCCTTCGATCTGGCCAAGGGTGCTGCGGCGTCGGCCGGCGAAGCCACCAATCTCTGCTTCATAGTCACGGCCGACGACGACCTGGCACAGGACCAGACAGGCACTTCCACCTGGGAATTCACGGCGACCAGCAAGGACAGCTAGCACATCGTGGGAACACATGGCTCAACCTCACCAGAACGCACCGGCGGACGCCGAGCTAAAATCCGGGCGCTGCTGATCGGCGCGTTGGTCATCGGTGTGGGTGGTGCCACGACGTTGGCGGCTTGGACCGATGGTGAAAATGCTACCGGGACCTTCGGCACCAGTGTCTTTGGCATCCAAGGCTCCACGAACGGCAGCGCTTTCGCGAAGCACCCCAGCGACGCACCTGCATCCTTGGACTTCGCTGCCACGGGCATGACCCCAGGCGATAAGGCCTTCGCCTCGTTCGACGTTCGGACCACTGCTGGAACCACGATCGATGGAACTGTTGCCGTGACCGACGCCACGGTGGCCGGGGACTCGGCCATCACCGGGAACCTCAGTTACCGGGCGGCAGCAGTACCAGCCGGAACCAAGTGTTCCTCAACCGTCTATACCGGGGCGGCCCAGAACATCGGCACGGTCTTTCCCCTCCCTGCTCAAGCCGTCTCCGCAGCTGGAGCGAACA
Source organism: Arthrobacter sp. AOP36-A1-22 (assembly GCF_052377615.1). NCBI lineage: Bacteria > Bacillati > Actinomycetota > Actinomycetes > Micrococcales > Micrococcaceae > Arthrobacter > Arthrobacter sp. AOP36-A1-22. Next base: position 4,546 of record NZ_JBQSWX010000042.1, on the reverse strand, counting down.
CCGTCCGATATTGCTTCGAGGTGACCCTGGCGGCTAAGACGCCCAACACGGCACAAGGAAAATCCGGTTCCGCGACCTGGGTATTCAGCGCAACATCGGCCACGTAGATGCGACCTGTCCCCACCCGATCCCGCCGTCCTTCCGCCGGGAAACTCATTGGTGATCTGGTCCTGAACCTCGCTGCGGTCGGAGGGGCCCTGTGTCTGGTGCTGGTGGTGTTGGCTTTCGTCTTCAATATTTCGCTGATCATGTTCAAGACCGGCTCCATGACCCCGACGATCCCGGCAGGGTCGGTGGCAGTCATCCGACAGATTCCTGCCGAGCAGATCAGCGTCGGGGACGTGATCACGGTGGATCGTCCGGGAAAGCTGCCCGTTACGCACCGGGTCGTGGAGTCGTCCCCTGGAGATGCCGCCGGCCAGCGCGTCATCCGGCTCAAGGGCGATGCCAATGACACCGCGGACATCGCCCCCTACACGGTGGCCGAGGCAGGCCTGGTGCTTTGGCATGTTCCGGGGATGGCCAAGGTCATTGTTGGCATGTCGAGGCCCTGGGTCCTCGGTCTGATCACGCTCGCTGCCGGGGCCCTAGTCACTTGGACATTTTGGCCACGTCCGCCCGGGAACACGAAGGACAAAGCCTCAGGAAACGCCCCCGCAGGACCGGCCACCACCGAAGAAACGCCAGCGTATTGCGAAAGCCGGACCGGCACATCCGCCCCCTCCCCGAAGATCCGCCGCCCAGGGCGCCATCCAGGAGGAGCACTTACTCTCCTGCTCGGCATGGCGGTCTTCCTCTCCCCCATGACCCTGACGGTCCCTTCGGCCCAGGCAGACCCGGCGGACCGCCAGATCAACGGACGGTACCTGAGACTGACCTCCGTGGCGGATCCGGAAGCGATGACGACGTTGGCTCCCGGCGACTCGGTCGTCTGGCAGGTCGGGATCAGCGCCGATCCGCCCTCGCCCGGAAAGATCGAGGTCGGCTATGCCTTCACCGGGCGTCGAGCCCTCCCGTTGGAGATCACCACGACGGCCTGCACGACGCGTTGGCATGAGGGACGCTGCCCCGGGGCGGAAGTCCCAGCGGCGGGGATTTCGGCATCCGGCAACACCAATTCTGGCCCCCTCCTGTCTTTCGGAACCGGGGAACAGCGTTGGGTCCGCCTTCAGGTCCGTGTCCCGAGCGATGCCGCAGTGGCCCAGGATGCGGTGACCCGGCTCAGGCTGGTCGTCGCCGGGGCGGGCGAAGAGGTCTCGGCCAATCCAAGCGGTCCGTCGCCGGAAACCGGGACAGACCGGACGGGGAGCCCTTCCGAGGGCTCCGTAGCCGACCCCGGACGCCCGATCGTTGAGCCACTGCCCTCCACCGGCGGGGACGTCCTAGGTGCCCTGTTCTGGGGATTGATCGCCGTCGTGGGCGGTGTGGCCGTTTCCCTGGTCGCCCGGGTCGTTCAACGCAGGTCCCATCGTGGCTGACGTGCGTTCCGTCCGCCGGTTGTTGTCCCGGTCCTCACCACTGCTGGTCGCCGTGCTGGCGCTGACTCTGCTCGGAGCCTCCGGGGCAGGCATGGCGGAACCCACCGAGGCCCAATGGGCGGATGCCGAATCTTCGTCGGGCCGGTTCACCGCCCTCCGGGTCGAATCCCCCACCCCGAACGGCGGCTGCACGTACGTCCCGCATGCCTTGAAGCCGGATAAAATCCTGCTCTACTGGCACCTTCCCGCCGGTCAAACGCTGGAGGACATCAGATTTGAGGCCAAAAGCAACCGGGGTATCAGCATCGTGGACAAACTCAACAATTTTTCCTTCCTTGATGACTCGCATCCCGACGCCGGGCCGAACAACTACAGGACCGAGGTCCCGGTCGGCTTGCTCAGCGCTCTGTTGGGCCTCGGGGCAAAGATCACGTTGACCCTGACCAGCACGGCGGGAGCCTGGACATCCGCACCGATGAGTGCCGTCGCGACACTGCCCACGCTGACCATCGGAGGAAAGTGCAGCAACGTACCGGCCTAGGGGCGGAACGGTCCCCGACAGGCAGCACCGCCAACCATGCCGAGGCCCACTGTAGGGTTGTCGATGGACAACTTCCTCGAAGACGGAGTCATTGATGTCACGTACGGCCATCGTCGTCGGATCGGGCCCCAACGGCTTGGCCGCCGCGGCCTTCCTGGCCCGCCAAGGCGTTGACGTGACGATCCATGAACAAGGCCCCCTGCCGGGAGGCGCAGCACGATCGGCAGAACCACTCGGGGAAGGTTTCATCACCGATCTGGGTGCCGCGGGCCACCCCTTCGGCGTGGGCAGCCCGGCTTTCCGGGAACTCGGTCTGGCCGACCACGGGCTCGAATGGGTCCACCCCACCTACCCCATGGCCCATCCGCTGCCCGGACGCGACTCCGCACTGCTCCAACGCGATGCCTCATTGACCGCTGCGAGCCTCGGCTCCGACCGGAACGCCTGGCGCCTGCTGCACCAGCCGGTGGTCAAGCATCCTCATCGAACGCTGGAGAACATCACCGGGCCGCTGTTGCGTCTGCCGCCGCATCCGCTGTCGATGGCCTCCTTCGGCATCCGGGCCGGTTGGCCGGCCCATCTCCTGGCCCGTCGCCTCTTCGAAACCGAGGAAGCCCGCGCACTCTTCATCGGTTCAGCGGCCCATTCCATGCTGCCCCCCACCCATCCGTTCACCGCCGCGTTCGGCCTGGTCTTCGGAGGGCTCGGGCAGTCGTTGGGATGGCCCGTGGCCCGGGGTGGAACCGGCCGCATCGTGGATGCCCTGCTAGCGGTATTGGACCAGCACGGGGCAAAGATCCACACGAATTCCCCGGTGACCGACCTGCGCGATCTTCCCCGGGCCGATGCCGTCCTGCTGGACCTCACCCCCCGCCAGATCCTCAAACTCCAGGGGGCCGGGTTGGAGGACCGCTATCGCCGCCATCTGGCGAAGTGGAAGTACGGCATGGGCGGCTTCAAGGTCGACTATCTGCTCGATGGCCCCATCCCCTGGTCCGACCCGCGGACTGCCGAAGCCGGAACCGTTCATCTGGGCGGGACGATGGAGGAGATCACCGAGGCAGAATCGGCCACCCAGCGGGGGCACCTGCCGGCCCGGCCCTTCGTCCTGCTCTGCCAGCAATCCACCGCCGATCCCAGCAGGACCCGGGACGGTCGCCACGTGGTGTGGGCCTACGCCCACGTCCCCAACGGGTGCACCGCCGATGCGGCCCCGCTCATCGATGCCCAGATCGAACGCTTCGCCCCCGGATTCCAGGACCGCATCATCGGCCGGGTCGATTCCTCACCCCAGGCGTTGGAATCATGGAACCCCAACCTGGTGGGCGGGGACATCGGAGGCGGATCACTCCGTGGGCTCCAACAGGTCCTGCGCCCTGCCCCGACCTTGCGGCCTTACAACACCGGGACGGCGGGACTCTACATCTGTTCCTCCTCCACGCCCCCGGGCGGGGGTGTGCACGGGATGGCCGGCTGGCATGCCGCCCGGGCCGTGTTGCGCGATTGGGATCACCGGTAATCTGGGTCCATGGCCATCCTCATCGATCCGCCGCTGTGGCCGGCCCACGGCACGGTGTTCTCACATCTGGTCTCCGACGTCTCGGTGGAGGAACTCCACGCCTTTGCCACGGCTGCCGGGCTGAGTCGGCGCGCGTTCGACCGCGACCACTATGACGTCCCCCTCCGGCGCTTCGATGGCCTGGTTGCCGCGGGGGCGCATCCGGTCCCGGCCACCGAGCTGGCGCGGCGGCTGATCCGTTCCGGGGTGCGCGTCCCGGCCCACCAACGCCCCGAGCGCCTCCAAGGGGTCCTCACCGATGCCTGGGACCGGATGCTGCCCGGCTGCCCCTGGATCGCCTCAGAACTGATGGAACGCTGGTCCGAACCGCACCGGCATTACCACGACCGGGCCCATCTGCTGGCCGTTCTGCGGGCCCTGGACCTGTTGTGTTCGCGCGGGGAGGCCATTGGAGCGCATCCGCGCGCACCGTGGCTGGCGGCCTGGTTCCACGATGCCGTCTATGCCGGAGTCGCCGGCCGGGATGAGGAGGATTCAGCCCGGTTGGCCGAAGAGCTCCTTCCCACGGCGGGTCTGCCCACGGCCGAAGTGGACGAGGTGGCCCGGCTGGTCCGTCTGACCGCCGACCACCGCCCCGCAGGGCACGACGCCGGTGGCCGGCTGCTTTGCGATGCCGATCTGGAGGTCCTGGCCCGCCCCGGCCCGGCCTACCGACGCTATGTCTCCGCGGTGCGCCGCGACTACGCCACGGTCTCCGATGCCGACTTCGCCCGGGGCCGCGCCTCCGTCCTGCGGTCCCTGCTCGATACCGAAACGCTCTTCGGCACCACCAGCGGACGGGATTTGTGGGAGGAGCCGGCCCGGAACAACCTCGCCATCGAGTTGGCGGGACTACCGGGGACCTGACCCCCACCGTTCCGGATTTTAACGACGCCGGCGCGGCCCCTCGTTTCCGAGGTGACCGCGCCGGCGTCGTCGTGCAGGGGCTGAAAGGCCCGGGAGGCTAGA
>NZ_JBQSWX010000041.1:0-9051 GCF_052377615.1 Arthrobacter sp. AOP36-A1-22 | reverse complement strand
ACGCGGCCGATATCAACTGGGATGCTATCGCCGACCACCCGGAGGCCGAGGTGTATGCCCTGGTGTTCCCAGGCCGCGGCGAGCATCAGAGCGTGTTCGTCCAGCCGGATTGGGACCTGATCCACAAGGAGATGGCCCGCGTAGGGGTGACACTGAAGTTGCCGCATGGCGAGTATGCGGACTCATGCGGTGCCGCCGGTGACCCGGCCATGGGCTACGACCGTTTCTGCACGACCTACCAGCGACATGTGCTGATCACCGGCGCTTCCTCCCGAGTCGGACACAAAGCAGGGCAAACGGTCGAGGTCGACTGGTCGGGACCCACGATGCAGCTGTCCGATCCGACCACGGCCATGTCCGCAACCGTGTACTTGTTCGTCGGGTGCCTTCCTTGTAAGCGGCCGTGAAAAACTGCCCGTAGGTGGCCGCGGAATTACCCGCTGACGGCCACCAGAACTGCCCGAGCATGGCCACGAGTTCTGCCCAGTGATGGCCACCCGGTTTGCCCGCGTAACTCGTTTCCCCGTCGTGTCGTGAGACGACGGGGGCCTCTTCCCGGTTGGATATCGGTGTCGAATCGAATCCAAAACAGGAAGAGGCCCTGAATGAAGGATGCCCTAGAAACCGTGAATATTCTTGCAACTTATGATCTAACCCAGTCCCTGCGTAGCGTCAGCGAGCTCCATGGCTGTTCCCACCACACCGTCGACCGGCTCGTGAAAGAGCGTGACTCCGGACGCGCCCCGGGCGCCGGTATCGACAGAGCCCGCGTCACCGACGCGTGGCTGACGAAAATCGAGGAATGGGTCGATAGATCCCGGGGACGGATCCGTGCCGACGTGATCCACGAAAAGCTCCTCCCGATGGGATACCCGGGATCGGCCCGCTCCACCCGCCGCGCGGTCTCGGAGGTGAAGGAGGCCTACCGGCGCGGGAACAAACGCGTCCACCGGCCCTGGATCACCGAACCCGGCGGATGGCTTCAATACGATTTCGGCGACGGTCCGGTCATAGACGGGGTCAAGACCGTGTTGTTCGTCGCCTGGCTGGCCTGGTCCAGGTTCCGCATCGTGGTCCCGCTACGCGACCGCACGGCCCCGAGCGTGTTCGCCGCCCTGGACCGTGCATTCCGGCTCGCCGGAGGGGCACCGACCTACGTTTTGACCGATAACGAGAAGACCGTCACCACGATGCACGTCGCCGGCGTGCCGGTACGCAACCAGCAGATCCTTCACTTCGCCAAGCACTACTCGGTCGAGGTCCTCACCTGCCAGCCGGCGGACCCCGCCACGAAGGGCGGGGTGGAAAACGCGGTCAAGGTCTTCAAAGCCGACCTCGTGCCCAAGGAGACGAACCTACGCGAAGAATATGCTTCCTTCGCCGAGTTAGAAGCAGCCTGCACCGGGTTCATGGACCAGGTGAACACTCGCGAGCACCGCACCACCCGCCGCCGGCCTGTGGACATGCTCGCCGAGGAACGCCCCACGCTGCACCGGATCCCGACACACGCCCATACCGTCGCGTTCGGCCTGGGGCGCAAGGTCCCCGAGAACACACCGATGGTCTCCTTCGACAATGCCCAGTATTCCGTTCCGGCGCACCTGCTCGGCGCCGAGGTCTTCGTCCGCCACCACGGCACCGGCACCGACGCACGGGTGGTGATCATGCACGCCGGTACCCACGGACCCCTCGAGGTCGCCCGCCACCGGCCAGCTAGTCCCGGGACCCCGGCCATCATCGACGAGCACTTCCCCGACCACCATCCCAAGGTCCCCGGCGATTACACGCCCGTGCCGCGCTCGGCGGCGGAGGCCGAGTTCCTGGGCATCGGCGCCGGGGCCCGGGCCTGGTTGATCGAGGCCGCCGCAGCAGGGACGGCGCGGATCAACCAGAAAATGGACGAGGCCGTCGCCCTGGCCAAGCTCTCCGGGATCACCGAGGTCGACAAGGCCCTGGGAGTGGCCGCAGTCCACCACCGCTTCGCGCACGGGGACCTTGCCTCCCTGCTCCATGCCGCAGGGAACCAAACCACGGCCCGCACCGCGCCCGAGGCGAGGTCCCTGACGCAGGGAACCACCGGCTGGTCCGGGCTCGGGGCGACCGGAAGCCAGGAGGAACGCTGATGGCCATCACCACCGCGAACACCACTACATCGGCACTACCGGCGGACCTCGAGGCACTGATGCGGTCCCTGAAGCTGCCCCATGCCCGGGCCATCGCGCCCGAGGTGTTGGCCACGGCCCGGGCCCAGCGCTGGGAACCGGTCGAGGTCGTCAAGGCCCTCTTCGTTGAGAAAAGCGCCGGACGCGCCCGCTCGATGCTCGCCGCCCGGCGCAAGGCTGCCGGGTTTCCCACGGGGAAGACCTTCGAGCACTGGGACGAGGCTGCGTCCTCGATCCCGGCGCCGACCCAGCAGGGACTGCGGACCCTGGAATGGATCCATCGCAAGGAGAACCTCGTGGTTTGCGGGCCTTCCGGGACTGGGAAGACATTTTTTCTCGAGGCCCTGGGCCAGCAGGCCATCGCCGAAGGGATGCGCGTTGCCTGGTTCACCCTGGAGGACCTCGGGGGCCTGATCCGTGCTCATCGTGCCGATGACACCGTGAATCGGGCCGTGGCCAGGATCCTGCGTGCGGACCTGATCGTGATCGATGACATCGGGTTACTGGCGGTGGCGACCGACGCCGCCGAGGGGCTCTACCGGGTCGTTGATGCCGCCTATGAGAAACGAGCCCTGGCGGTCTCGTCGAACCTGCACCCGGCGGGTTTCGATGAGCTCATGCCCAAGACCTTGGCCACCGCGACGGTGGACCGGCTCCTGCACCACGCCCACGTCTGCCAAACCGCTGGTGACTCGGTCCGCATGACCCAAGCTTTGGCCGGAAAGGGAGTCATGCCACTGACCTAGATCTCCGAACGGTAGCCAGCACAAACCCAGCCCGAGCGGGCAAACCAGCTGGCCACCACCGGGCATTTCTCATGGCCACCAGCGGGCAGAACCGTCGGCCGTCTATGGGTAGTTCCTAATGGCCGTTGACATCTCTCTTTCAACCCGGAACCTTCCCTTTGTCTTGGTCGACAAGAGGAACGCTACGGGCGGGTCGAGGGTGGGGCCATATCAAGCGGCGGAAAGTGCCCTAAGTGGGGCCAAATCAGAGTGCCGTACCCAGGAGTTGCTGGAGCGCCGGTATGACGCCACTTCGACGGTGTTCTGCACGCAGTATGCCAAGAAGGATTGGCATCAGCGGCTTGGTTCCGGGGTGCACGCGGATGCGATTATGGACCGGATCGTGCACAACACCATTTGGGCCGCTACCGGCTGCCAGAACATGCGTGAACACGCCAGCATGACGCGGTGAGAAAACGTCGGTGGGAGCCGGTGGCCCCATGCCTGCGGCTGGTCCCCACCGGCAATACCGCTGGTCCCGGAAGGCAATATCGGGTGGCCCCCAAGCCTTCAAATACTCAGTGCCTTACTTTTCTTCGGAGCAGGAAGTCTCCGCGCTGTTCCCCGCTTCCTCATTCCCTTCGGGATGAGCGGTCCAACGCGGGAAATAGTCCCCCGTGAAATGTTTTCTCGGACCGGCTACTGTCAACGAGCTTCGTTCAAGAACTGGCCTCGCAACCCATCTGAAATTCCTCGAACACTATTCCAAGTTTTATCAATTCGTCCTGCTTCTTCCTTGAGGGGGCGCACCAAAAATTTCAGCGTTTCCATTAATCCCGTGGTGAAGACCATTTTACTTGCAGAGTCACTTCGTCCAGCCAACCAAAGTCGATTCCGCTGCATGTAGTAGTAATATGCCGCGCTCTTTCCTCGCTTCTCCCCTGTTCCGCCTACGGCATGCCAGACGCGGGCTTTACCAACGACACCCAGTTTCATCCCAAGTTCTCGTGCGCGCAGGCAAAACTCGGCGTCCTCCCAATAAAGGAACAGGGTTCTGTTGAAACCACCGATGCGTTGCCAGGCTTCGAAGCTCACCATCATGGCTGCCCCGGTAATGAACGTGCAATCTCGAGTCTCAACAAGGCGATGTGGAGCATGCCCGAACCCCCAGTGAGTCGTCCTCCAGCGACGAGTGTCGATATCCCCCCCCGCGAACCAAATTCGGGTGGATTCGCCCAGGCCGGTACTGATCACCGGTGAGACGATGTCGTACTGTCCCGTAACGACAGTATCTAAAAGGGCCTCAATACAACCCTGCTCGACTACGGTGTCGGGATTCAAAAACCAAAGTACATCGCCCTTTTCAGGAGCTACCTGAGAAACGACATCATTGAGCGCAGCCCCGAACCCAACGTTCGTCGCATTCTCAAACAGCTTCACGTCGGAAAAATCATCCACCACGGCACGCACATTTGCCCGTGCCACCTCTGAGTGGTAATTATCGACGACAAAAATCCTGGCTTTTCGGTGGCCCTCCAGCGGCGCGAGGCACTCCCGGAGCAATTCAGCGCTGTTGTAGTTCACAATAAAAATGTAGATTTCAAATGGCCTCGACATAGTTACCTCTAATCTGGTTATCAACTTTATGCAGCCCTACATATGAGCAATTACAATTCAGACTCAAGTGCCCAGCGAAGCCTGGTGAGCCTCAGTTTATGCCGAAACATCATGAGGGTAGATGCGCATCCGAGAATGAATAATAGGCCTTGTGCAATCGGATGCAACGAAACTTCAAGCATCGAGGAAAGGCCCACCGCTAATACGACCGCCAGCAACCCTCCCATAGCAATCAGTACGCTCGGTAGGAGCACCTCGCGAAACCAGCGCCTATACGGCAAGCCCAGGGCAGGAAGAGCACCAGCCAACATCAAAGGTTCAATAACGAGAAGCGGAAGGCCAAAGCTCAAGGCGATTCCCCGCGAGCCATATTCACCCACGAGAAGCATCGCCAAAGCGACGTGTCCGATAAGCCACAACGTTTGCGCCGGGAATAAGACCCCAGGCCTTCCGGCAGCGTCAACGGCAGGCGCCAACGGGACGTGAACCATGTTCAGTACCACGCTCAACAATAAGATCTGTGATGTAGCAACGACTTCAGCCTGGGGCGCGTCATTCCCCAACCAAACGGGTACGAGCCAAGGAACAAGTATCATCAAACCAATGCTGGCAACGAGCCCGAAGCTCAAACTCAGGAATAGCATCGATACGAGGACGGCTCTGGCAGTGACCGCTGACCGAGAGAATAGACGGCTCAAACCCGGCCGAAATGGGTCTACACACCAGCTCAAGACTTGACGGACACTACTAAATATTCGGAACGCCGCACTATAGTATGTAACTTGGGATGGGGTTCCTAGAATGCCCAATAGCACCGTACCAACCTGTAGCGTAGACGCACCGACAAAACTCACGGCGAACGACCTCGTGCTGTAGGACAACATTCTTGAAAGCTGGCGACGGCTGATGGACTTCAGCTCGAATCGTTCCAAGCCTAAGCGCCTCAAACATATGCTCGAAAGCAATGATGGCAGCAGGATAGCGATCGTCTCGACGATGGCTACGGCGGCGACTGATCTCCAGAAATAGCATGCAACCAGCGTTCCAACTACTCGGACAACTACGCCCATAATCTGGTTCCGCCGCTCAAGCACCAGAAAACCAGCGCCAACCAGGCCCGAGCCGAATGGTCGAAGAACAAGCCCTAGGAGCAATGATGTCGACATCCAGATGAGCACTTGACTCTCTGCCGTTGAGACACTTTCATTCCCGCGAGCCGAAACGTACTTATGAGCGAACAGCCAGAAAAGCGGTGCAATAACTATTAACGCCCCCGCTGACCAGGCTACCCCAGTCACGACGAGCGACGTAAGCGACCAATTGCTATCGCCCCCACGGGCTCGTGAACCGAAGTGGGCGATAGCTGCTCCGATACCAAGATCCGCGTAGTATCCGAACGAAGCGACGGCATACAACACTAGCCAAAGTCCGTATTGAGCAGCTCCTACAGACAAAATTATAAGCGGCAGCAGCAAGATACCTGACGCCATAGATAGAATCCCGAGCAGGGCACTAGAGCTGATGCCTGTGATGGCTCTACTGGCCTTTGCCACTATAAAAACTCACCTGCCTGACACCTCTAACGTCTCGCCACGGCAAAGGCAGTTCATCCGGGACGATCTGCGTATTTCATTTGCGCCTTGAGTTCCCGAATAACTAGCGTCTGTTCTTCAATCCGCGTTGACAGAACCCGATGCGCTTCAACTTGTAATTCATCTCTACTTTGAAAAGCCCTCCGCACCGTTTCCGTGATCTCTGAAGATGAAAGACCGGAGTAAAGTGAAGCACCGCCGAGGAAGTCCCGAAGTTCTGGGAAGTCAGCTGTGACTTGTGCTCTCTCAAACATTAGCGCTTCGTATCCAGCGCGCTGCATTGTGTGCGGACGATTAGTAAGTGCCACGATTACGGCCGCTTCAGCAACAAGGCGCGTGTATGAGGGCCTAGGAATGAAACCGGGAAATGAAACGTTAGGTGTAGCCCGGCCGATGACCTCTTGCGGAGCGACACCAGTCAGCACCCACGTAAGTTCAGGGGTGCTCGCGGCAGCGTCAAGGATTGCATCAACAGGTTCGTCGTTCGCATAACTCAAAGGACAAACGATAGCCATCCCGCGAGTCGGCAGTATCTCCTGCGATTGCTGGCGATGCAAAAAATCATGCAATACTACTGGCCTAACACCGGAGTACTCGCACACTTTACCCAAGTGTTCGTTCGTAACAATGGCTTGCTGTCCTCGGAGCATTCGGAGTGTAAGCCGAAGTGACCACGCCCACTTAGGATCGGAGAATGCCCCGGTATGCATATCTGCAATAAGCCTGGTCTTCGAGACGCGGCAATATAGGTGGGCCACAATCGCCAGTGGCATAGGCGGCAGCATTATTATTAGAGTTGTTGGCCGCTCGCGCCGAAGTAGGGCCGCCGTCGCCCACGAGAAGCATATATATCTCCAGAGCGCCGGACCCGTCCCCGAAAAAAACTCAGCTTTGATCCCCAAAGCTTTTGACAATTCATTCGTGCGGGGGTTGTCACGAGTCCAACTTACGAACAAGGACTTAGACATGCACACCTCTAGGTAGGGTTTCTTGGCGAGCAGAGAGTAGCAGATGATCCATAGTCAAATTTTCGACCTCCGTGACAACCCCGAGGTTCTTTTCAGAAAGTAGCCCAGCAATCTGCAGCTGATGGTCGTCTACATGCTCCCCGCGCGACTTCCGCCGTGGAACGACTACTGGTGATTTACCCATCTCCAATAGTTGAAGTATCGTCCCAACACCCGAGTGAGTAACAATGATGTCTGCTTCCGTCGCGCAGCTTGTGAATTCCGAGGCTGTCATTTCGGAAACCACGCGTCCGGGTAGGTCCGTTCTAGTTGTTACACCAACTTGCCAAATCGTTCCTTCGCCAACAAGACCCGTGGCCATTACGGCATCAACTAAGGCATCAAACCTATACGGCCGAATCGTTCCCAGGGTAACTAGGACTTTTTGAACGGTCCCCGAGTCAAGGTTCGTTTGTGTTCTAAAGTCGCTCAGGACTCCAGGAATCTTCTTCCATCGCTCATTGCTCCATGAATCGTGCTGCGTCCTAAGTTCCGCCAGCCTGAGTGCCTCGACGATTGTCCCTGTCAATGACGGCCCCTTGGTCCGCGATACGCTTTCGATGAAAGTTTTCGGAGTCCCGCGAAGACTAGGCTGACAGAAGGCTGCCAGTGCGAGTGCAGCACCGGTGCTGTAAACAGCGTCAAATGATTCGTCGCGGATCTTAGCACGTAGCCTACGAGCAGCGACAACGGTCGACTTCAGATCTCGAGGCGCGATGTATGGAACCCACAGGACACGCTTGCCAGCGAGTAACGATCGACTTTGCTCGGTGTCGAAGGTCACCCACAGAGAATCATCCGAAGCTCCTAAAGTTGAAGCGATCCGAGCCAATTGCGTCAAATGACCCCCAGTTGAAGCCGCCAACAACAGCTTACGATTTCCCCCCACGATACTTCCTCTTTTCGTTTCTAAACTCAGAAGTGGTCAAATTTCCCTATTTTAGAATCAGACTCCTATTAGGGCTTATTCGTAGCCATAAGAAGTCAAGATAGCAGTTGCAAGCGTCGGATAGATACTCGCGGTTCTCGGGAGCAACAGTTTCCGAATCAGAGCCAGGACACGTCTGTGAGCTGCCTATGAGTTTTCGCACAGCGGATTAATGGATTCTCTACGCTGCCGTGACGGGTGGCGAGCCCGGGTTGGTGGTAAGGCAGGTCCGGGCAGATGGTACCGATTGTTTCAGCTAGGCGGTACCGGTCACGAACAGCCAAACGCGGTCCCTGACCGGCATCCCGCCCGGCTCTGGCACCAAGGCAGCCACCTCGGTGCCAGATCAAGTCGTCTATTCCCAGTGCTCCGTGCTCGCACGTTCCTCTTGGGCCTGGAACCGACGCATGTCGACCTCACCGAGGTTGATAGTCCGCGCCGGACCGGCCAGACGGTTCACGATCGAATCCGCAGCGACCTTATCCGGCAGGGTGTCAAGCCCCGGGTTTGATGGAGACTAATTTAGTTGGAAACTGATACTGGCTTCGGTTGGTTGACCAAGGCGTTTGCCCGCTCGAATTCGACGGGCGGAACGTGGCCAAGCTCGCCGTGCAAGCGCCTATAGTTGCACCAATCGCCCCATTCGGCGACGGCGACCTCGAGGTCGTTTATGTCCCGCCAGGGGCCCTTGTTGCGAACCAGCTCCGCTTTGAACAGCGAATTGAGGGCCTCGGCCATGGCGTTATCGTAACTATCGCCTTTTGAACCCACGGACGCCACGGCGTCCTCAGCTTCGAGCCGCTCGGCGTACTTGATCGCCCTGCACGCCACGGTCGGAATGGTGTGTCAAGCCAGCCAGCTCGGCGCGATCCCTGGTCCGGGTCCAGATGCCCATGTCCAGAGCATCCAGGGCCAACTCGGTGTAGAGGCGGGTGGAGACCTGCCATCCCACGATGCGGCGGGAGAAGACATCGAGGACGAACGCGGCATAAACCCAGCCGGCGAACGACCGGATGTCGG
>NZ_JBQSWX010000040.1:0-9204 GCF_052377615.1 Arthrobacter sp. AOP36-A1-22 | reverse complement strand
TTTGATTGTTGAGCCTCGCAAAGTCATTCTTGTTGACCCCACAAACTCCAACGCCCCTCTAGCACTGCCGTCCCGAGCCGACAAAACCGATGCTGCGGCCATAGACAAAACTCTCAAAGCCATCCTAAAAGAGCTCCAAACCCAGCGTCGGTCATTGGAAACGTTACGCATTTCATCCACAGCAGAAGTCGTGGCTTCAGTCCGCTCTTTCGTCAATGAGTGCCAACTCGATATCACGAAGACGTTGGAGTCGCTTGCAGCTTCAGAACAGAGTTTTGCTCGTTTTGGCGACGGAGAATTCAGATTGCTCCTTCGCCCTGACTTTGACCTCCGCTTTCAGCAAAACAGCCCTGAGCTCCGAGAATCCTTAGGGAAAGTCCTCACCAACTCGCAGGAGGACCTTCTCGTGGGATTTCCGCAACTCTACAGGGATGCCCACTGGACTGGCATTTGGGCTGAGCTCTGGTCCGAACTTCAGCCTTATCTAGACTCGGATACGCGCTATGGAAATAGTCATGTAACTCGACCTGTCGCATTCAGTTCTCTCGGTCCTCGAGCAACTCAACTTTGGCGAAGTATCTGGAACGAGAAACGCGTCGGGATTGTCACCGGGGAAGGATCTCGATTCGACCTGATTCCTGAACTATTCAACAATGTCGCAAAGTCGACCACATTTGCTTCTTCAGCAACGAACGCGTTCTCTGACCTCGCGCGCATCAAATCTGAAGTTCTAAAAAGCGACGTGGATCTAGTCTTAATAGCACTAGGACCGGCGGGGACGATTCTTGCAGCCGAACTTGCAGTCGCTGGTCGCCGCAGTCTAGATATCGGACACCTCTCCGATAGCTATTCCAACGTCATCAGCGGAGCTCCGCGCCCCGAGTCTAAGCCTCTCCGACGTTCTTGAGTTTTTCGTAGTCATTTTCCTGTGACTCGAGGGGAGAAAGGTCACAGGCGGCGTTCATACCGCATGGCGAATGTGCGGGAACCACTTCGCAGAGTGCATAGTTAACGGTTGGAGAGTCTTCGCATCATAGGGATGCGTCGGCGGCAGATGAATCCTATATGGACGAAGGCTGGATATTGAGCGGCAATGCAACGTTTCGACACACCAACTCGGCGGTTATTGCCGTTACGAGTGTGGAGGCTCCCGTCGTCGTCACCTCGAGCGAATTCGATAAGCGGCTAGAGCCGAGCCTCAAGCGACTGCGTCTGTCCAAGAAGCTCCTCGAACGGGTAGCCGGTGTCAGCGAACGACGCTGGTGGCCGGAAGGAACAGGATTCGACGACGCGGCTATCGAAGCCGGATCCAAGGCGTTAGCCGAAGCCGGAGTTGAAGCCGGCGAGATCGGCCTGCTCATCAATACCTCGGTCACCCGCAGGAATCTTGAGCCCTCCGTAGCCGTCAAAGTTCACAATGGGCTCGGTCTACCGTCCTCAGCCATGAACTTCGACCTAGCCAACGCTTGCCTCGGATTCGTCAACGGCATGACGCTGGCCGCGAATATGATCGATTCCGGGCAGATTAAGTACGCACTGATCGTCGCTGGTGAAGATTCCCAGATTGCCCAGGAACCAACCTTCGATCGATTGAACCGCGAAGATTCCACACGTGAGGACTACCTCCGCGAATTCGCAACCCTGACCTTGGGCTCTGGTGCTGCAGCCGCGGTCATCGGCCGCGCCGACGAACACCCAGGCTCACACCGAATCCTCGGAGGCGTCTCACGGGCCGGAAGCGAACATCACGAACTGTGCGTTGGCGGCCCACAGGGGATGTACACCGACACGAAAGGCCTGCTCGACAACGGTCTGAAACTCGTCGTCGACGCCTGGGACGAAGCCCATAAGGACGGTTGGAACTGGGGGTCCATGGACCGTTACGTCACACACCAAGTGTCCAATTCGTATACCAATGCCATTATCAAGGCCGTGAACCTCGTTCGGGACCGGGTGCCGATCACGTTCCCGAAATGGGGAAACGTCGGTCCTGCTTCGCTTCCCATGACGCTGGCCCAAGAGGCGAACACGCTCAACCCGGGAGACAGAGTGCTTTGCATGGGTGTCGGTTCCGGTCTGAACACGGCAATGCTGGAGCTGGCGTGGTAGCAAGGAGCTGGCCCGGGGTCCGCCCGGAATTCTCCCGATACCTTACCGTCCCCTCAACAGCCAGCTGTGATCCCGCCGGGTCGTCCCACCAATGGCATTTATTGGACAACCTGCCAGCGCTCGAAGCTCGGGAGGCAGCACCAGCAGGAACCATTCTGGCCGTACACGGAAATCCCACATGGTCCTACCTCTGGCGCAGCGTCCTTGAAGCCGGCGCCGAGGCCGAAACCCCATGGCGCGTAGTAGCCGTCGATCAGCTCGAAATGGGTTATTCCGACCGGACTGGCACATTTCGCCGACTAGCGGATCGAGTCACCGACCTCGGGGACGTGACCGACGCACTGGGAATTGAAGGCCCCGTGGTGACTCTCGGCCACGACTGGGGAGGGCTCATCTCCCTGGGATGGGCGACACGGCATCGCGAACAGCTGGCAGGCGTCGTCTTGACGAACACCGCAGTTCACCCCGCAGGTTTCTCCCTACCACCTGCCCTCAGTCTTGCACTGCACCCTGCGGTCCATGGTTGGGGCACGCGCGCCACCCCGACGTTCCTCAAGATCACCCACGCGCTGGCACACCCGAGGCTTACTTCCGATGTTGAATCCGCCTTCATGTCACCGTACCGCTCAACACCAGCGCGTGCGGGTGTAGCCAACTTCGTCGCTGACATTCCGGCGACGCCGGAGCACCCCAGTTGGCACGCTTTGGAGCAGATTTCCGCGGACATCCAGACGCTCAATGTCCCGGCTCTCATGATGTGGGGGCCGCGCGATCCTATTTTCTCCGACCGCTATCTGCGCGACCTGATGGACCGTTTACCTCAAGTAGATGTGCACCGTTTCGAAGGCGCCGGTCACCTCCTTCCCGAAGATCGGGATATCGCCTCTCCCCTGTTGGCTTGGCTCACCTCCACGGTGTGCAAAAGGCCGGGAACAAAGTCTTCGCTCCAGGACGACGCTCCGTCACGTGCCAATGCCGGATCCCAACACGGTTTACCGCCTCTCGACGTGAATACCGAATTCCGGAGCATGCTTGCCGAACTGGATGCCCGCCGTAATGACCACACCGATGCCGTCGTTGACATGGGCCCCACTCTCGGTGGGGTCCGAAGTTCCGCTTCCCTGTCGTGGGCATCACTGGCCCGACGCGTCGATGCCATTGCCCACGGCCTCTCCGAATTAGGTGTCCGCCGTGGCGATCGGGTGAACCTGCTGGTCCCACCAGGTGCCGAGCTCACCTCCCTGATCTACGCTTGCCTCCGACTGGGTGCCGTCATTGTCGTCGCCGATGCGGGGCTGGGGACAAAGGGTCTCGGCCGGGCCATCCGTGGCGCGGGCCCCAGTTTCCTCATTGGCATCGAACGTGCCCTGATGGCAGCCAGAGTACTGAATTGGCCCGGCCAACGGATTTCCGCCGGAGACCTGTCCCCCGCCAAACGCCGGCTCCTAGGCGTTATCGCCACCGTTGGCGATCTAGAAAAATCAGGACTGCTCAGCGTCTCGGCTAGCGGCCCACTGTTCCCCGCGGCAGATCCCGACGCCGACGCCGCGATTTTATTCACCTCTGGTTCTACTGGTCCGGCGAAGGGCGTCGTCTATACGCATCGGCGGCTCGCCGCCATGCGAGATACCTTGCAGGCAACCTACGGATTGAAGTCTGGCGATGCGCTCGTGGCCGGGTTTGCCCCTTTCGCACTCCTGGGTCCGGCTCTCGGGGCTGTCTCCGTCACGCCCGACATGGACGTCACCTCGCCCCGAACCTTGACTGCCTCCGCGCTGGCCAATGCCGCGTCGGCCATCAACGCCACCATCGTTTTTGCCTCCCCAGCAGCCTTGGTCAATGTGGTGGACTCATCAGCCGCTCTCGACTCCGTCCAACGATCTGCCCTTGAACGTGTTGAACTCCTCCTCTCAGCCGGTGCACCTCTGGGAACCACCTTGTTACAGGTTGTGCAGGAATTAGCTCCCCAGGCAGAGGTTCACACGCCCTACGGGATGACTGAAGCATTGCCAATTACCGACATCAGTCTTCAAGGAATTCTCGCGGCCGGTACGGGAGATGGCGTGTGTGTCGGTCGCCCGGTGGCCGGAGCCCGAGTATCCATCGCTGCCTTGGATGACCAGGGCCAGGTGTCAGACAAACTGCGAGCCAACCCCGACCAGGTCGGAGAAATTGTTGTCTCAGCACCCCACGTCAAGGACCGCTATGACCGGTTGTGGATCACCGAACAAGCCAGCGCTATTCACCCCGGCTGGCACCACACAGGGGACGTCGGCCACCTCGACTCCGCGGGGCGTCTATGGGTCCAGGGTCGGCTGGGACATATCCTCACCACTCCTTCGGGGCTGATGACACCCGTTGCCGCAGAATTGGCTGCAGAGACCGTGTCGGGCGTTCGTCGTGCCGCTGTTGTCGGTGTCGGACCTGCCGGCACGCAAGCAGTGGTCGTCATCGTGGAAACTGAGGAACGGGCTCGTCGTTCAGGGCTGGCAGCCCAGGCGTTGACGCAGGATGTCCGTTCGTCAATAATTCAAGCCACTTCCATGTCTGTCGCTGCAGTATTGGTCATCCCCGATTTGCCCACCGACATCCGACACAATTCAAAGATCGACCGTTCCGCGCTTTCACAGTGGGCTACTGGTCTACTGTCTGGGAAAAAGGCAACCCTGCAATGAGTACTGCCAATCACGACAAGCTCGTCCTGGTGACCGGGGCGAGTGGCATGCTGGGACGGGCTGTGGCCGAAGAACTGCTGGCCCGCGGTTACCGTGTCAGGACCTTTCAACGCGGTCCCGCATCACTGCCCGGCGTCGAACAATGTCGGGGCTCTATCACCGATCCCCACGCCGTTGCCGCCGCTGTCGAAGGCGTTTCCGCTGTCGTACATTTGGCTGCGAAGGTCTCTTTCACCGGTGAGTGGGAGGAATTCGTAGCAACGAACATTGAAGGGACCAGAAATCTCTTGGACGCCGCCCGTACGGCCGGCGTGGAAAACTTCGTCTACGTTTCATCGCCCTCCGTGGCTCACCTAGGATCATCGATCGTCGGAGGGGCTGCCGGCGCTCCTGAACCTGCCGCTGCGCGGGGCTACTATGCTCGTTCCAAGGCCAGTGCAGAACTCTTGGCGCTGGAAGCCAACGGACCGTCATTTCGTGTGACCGCTCTGCGCCCACACGTCGTCTGGGGCCCGGGCGACACACAACTCGTGGAACGGGTCGTCGATAGAGCGCGTTCAGGCCGGCTGCCCTTGCTGGATGGCGGCCTGGCTCTGATCGATACTACGTATGTCGACAATGCGGCTTCCGCGATTGTTCAAGGGCTGGAACGGATCAGCGTTGCCCATGGTCTCTCCTTGGTCATCACCAATGGAGAGCCGCGTCCAGTCGGTGAGCTCATTGCCGGAATCTGTGCCGCCGGCGGCGTGCCCGCACCAAAGTTCAGTGTCCCCGGATCCTTGGCCCGCAACGCAGGCAAAGTGATAGAGAGGCTTTGGACAGGAGCGCTGCGTCGCGGTTGGGTCTCCGATGAGCCACCGATGACGGAATTCCTCGCCGAGCAATTGTCGACCGCGCACTGGTTCGACCAACGCACCACGCATGAAGTCCTCGCATGGAAGCCCCTGCTTTCCATTGACGATGGGCTGTCCCGCCTCGCTGCCCACTATGGTGGTACTGCGCCGCGCACCGCGGAATAGACTGCCTCGCCACCCGCAACCGATGAGGAGTACCGTCTCATGACCGCCTTGGACCTACTCGACACATGGCCTGTCCCCCACGCCGCAGCAGCCGTGCTGGACACCCAAGGCAACACCCTGGACAGCAGGGGGGATCCCCAGCGCATTTTTCCGCTTGCTTCGGTCACCAAATTGCTCTCAGCCTTCGCATTCCTGGTCGCTCTGGAAGAAGAGGCACTTTCGCTCGATCAGTCAGCAGGTCCGGAAGGTTCAACGGTTCATCACCTGCTGGCGCACACCGGCGGTTATGATTTTTCCTCTGATGCTGTTCGTGCCGAACCGGGTACACGCCGGATCTATTCGAATACGGGCTTCGATGTCCTGGGAAAGACCCTTGAATCGGAGACTGGCATCCCCTTTGCCATCTATCTCTCCGAAGCTGTGCTGCAGCCCTTGGGCATGACCGGAACGGCGCTCGAAGGTTCTCCCGCCGCCGATGCCGTCTCATCTCTCCACGATTTGTCGCTCTTCGCAGCAGAGCTCCAGCATCCTACTCTACTCGCTGGCGCGACCATGGAACGAGCAACCACCGTGCAATTTCCTGATGTTGACGGTATTCTTCCCGGATACGGCCGACAGAAGCCCAACGACTGGGGCCTGGGTTTTGAAATCAAGGACCACAAGTCACCCCATTGGACTGGCACTCAGAACTCAGCTCAGACTTTCGGCCATTTCGGACAGTCAGGGACCTTCCTTTGGGTTGACCCGTCAGCTGGCTTAGCATGCGTTGCCTTGACCGACCGAGACTTTGGCCCATGGGCGATTGATGCGTGGACGCCGTTCAACGATGCGGTAGTCTCCGACTTCTCCGCCTAGAAACGCGCGTTGCGCGGAACTCGCTGGCAGACGGGGCACCAGTAGGACGAACGCCCCATGAACGCATCCCGACGAACCAGCGAAGTCCGTCCCCCGGCTGCGCAGCGGTGGCACGGTTGTCCGCCGCGTCCGTACGCGTTCAATGACCGAGAGAAGTAGCCGGACGCACCGTTCACGTTGACGTAAAGCTGGTCGAAACTAGTTCCACCGGCAGCAAGCGCTCGGTCCATGATGGTCGATAACGCTAGAAATAGCCTGAAGGTATCTGGGCGCCGCAGGCTGTCGGTGGGACGGGCGTAGTGCATCTGGGCTTCCCACAGCGCCTCGTCCGCATAGATATTGCCCACCCCGGATACCAGCCCCTGGTCCAGAATCGCGCGTTTGATACTCGTCCTACGCGCCCGCAGCCGGCGATGGAAACTTTCTATGTCGAAATTGAGATCCAAGACATCGCGGGCGATATGCGAGGCAGCTTGGGGAATGGTTGCAGCTTGGGAACCTTGTCCCCCCGGGGCTCCGTCGATGGTCGGCACCAGGGGTGAGACGAACATGCCCCCGAAGATCCGCTGATCGACGAAACGCAATTGTCCCGGCTTCGCGGCGGAAGCCGATAGATCGAAGGTGATCTTAAGGTGTTTTTCGTCGGGCGCCGTGGAGTCCTCAACCAGCAGCTGGCCGCTCATTCCTAGGTGAGCGACAAGAGCTGCCCCTCGTGGTACACCGTCGAGCGGCATCCAGAGAAACTTTCCACGTCGCACAATGTCGGTGATCGTTGCGCCGTGCAGTGTGGCAATGAAGTCAGCGGGGCCGTCCTGATGTCGGCGGAGGGAGCGCGGGTCGTATACACCGACTTCGTCGATCCGCCGGCCAGCGACCCAGGATTCGAGACCGCGTCTCACGACTTCTACTTCCGGAAGTTCCGGCATCTACTCGTGGGCCGTCGTCTTTTCCGGCCCCACAGCAGGCTTCGCGGAGACCAGCGTCCGATAGGAGATAGCAGCCGCCTCCTGTTCGGCCTCCTTTTTGGAG
This sequence comes from Arthrobacter sp. AOP36-A1-22, assembly GCF_052377615.1. Lineage (NCBI taxonomy): Bacteria > Bacillati > Actinomycetota > Actinomycetes > Micrococcales > Micrococcaceae > Arthrobacter > Arthrobacter sp. AOP36-A1-22. The sequence goes on along the minus strand of NZ_JBQSWX010000040.1, from coordinate 1,517 downwards.
GGGCCGGTGCCCGTTCCATAATCCGTCTTGCCAATGCGTAGCGTTGCCTCGAACACCCGCGCGTGGTCGGGGCCGGTGCCGGTGATGAAGTAGTCAATAGGGCCAAGTTTGCGCGCTGCCGCGATTTCCTGGATCGCTGTCTTCCAATCGGTGCCCGCACCGAGGTGTTCAACGTCCGATAGCAGCGGGGCAACCAGCCGCATCACCAGGGCCTGGGCCGAGTCTGGGCCATCACTGAGGTACGTGGCACCGATCAACGCCTCCATGGTGTCAGCAAGGATCGAGGACTTGTCCGCGCCATGGGTCAGTACCTCACCCTGACCGAGGAGAATATGCTGTCCAACTTCAATGCTGCGCGCTATCCCGGCGAGTGCTCGGGTGCTAACAACGGAGGCACGTCGCTTCGCGAGATCACCCTCCGGCAGGTCCGGGTAGGTCCGGTAGAGGTGGTCTGTCACGGCATAGCCGAGCACCGAATCGCCGAGGAACTCGAGGCGTTCGTTGGTCGGAAGGCCGCCATGCTCATAAGCATAGGAGCGATGTGTGAGCGCAAGACGAAGCGTCTCGGGGTCGATGGTGACCCCGAGACGCTTCAGAAGCTCTTCTGTTGAAGGCATCAGACGTTATTAGGCGTCTGCTACCTTGCGCCCCTTGTATTCAAGGAACAACTCGGTGCCGGCAGAGTCGGTCACGACCTTCGCCTGGTGCGGCAGGCTGTAGGTTACGCGGCCGTTCTCCATGGTCTTGACCAGGTTTGGCGCAGTTGCCTTCCACTGGGACCGACGGGCCCGGGTATTCGAGCGGGACATCTTCCGCTTGGGAACAGCCACGGCTAACTCTCTTCTCTCTCGACTGAATCTGTACTCTGTACCGCATCTTCTGCGGTGGTGCCAGCCAGCTCGGTGAGAGCTGCCCAGCGGGGATCTAGAATCTCGTGGTGGTGCCCTGGCTCGTCCGCGAGGCGAATCCCGCATTCTGCGCAGAGGCCTTCGCAGCCCTCCCGGCACACCGGTTGGAACGGCAGCGCGGTCACCGCTGCATCCCTCAGTACCGGCTCCAGATCGATGAAGTCATCCACGATCTGTCGCTGGTCCATGTCCTCCTCATCGGGCAACTCAGTGCCTTCATGGAAGAACAACTCCTGAATGTCGGATTCGAGGTCGTACGCGATAGGCTCCAGGCAACGGCCGCATTCACCGGACACTTCCGAGAACGCTGTACCGGAAACCAAGATTCCCTCGTGTACGGCCTCGAATCGAAGATCCAGATCGATATCCGACCCCTCTTCGATTCCGATCAGTGCCGCCCCCATTTCAGGCGGAGCGGGCACGGTCCGTTCAAGAGTCTTCATGGTACCCGGGTATCCCCCGAATTCCTTGGCCGAAAAGACCAACGGCGAGCTGCGATCGATTCCGCGTGACGACGGACGATCTGAACGCTTATCGCTAATGAGAACTCCTGTAGAACAAAGACCGACATTACATCGTAGCTCGTCACAAGCATGGACTCAAACCAGT
>NZ_JBQSWX010000039.1:0-13830 GCF_052377615.1 Arthrobacter sp. AOP36-A1-22 | reverse complement strand
CTGTCCCCATGAACTTCATCCTCACATTGCTCATCTTCGTGCACATTCTGGGCGCGGCCGCGATCTTCGGCGGTTGGCTCGCCTCCTTCAAGACCCCCACGGTCGGCCTCTGGCAGTGGATCGGGGCCATCACCCAGGTGGTGACCGGCATCCTGATGTTCGGCCTGCTGGAAATGGGGGACGGCGAACCGAACCGGATCAAGCTGGGCGTCAAGCTCATCATCGCCCTGGGCGTTCTCGTCGCGGCATGGATCGGTCGCAAGAAGGTCAAGAACCACGAAGTGGTGCCCACCGGCATCGCCCACGGCGTCGGCGGCCTGGCCTTGATCAACATCGCCATCGCGGTGCTCTGGGTCTAGGCAGTACCTCCAGGACCCCCGGTATACACCGGGGGTCCTTTGCTGTCCGGAGTCATGTTCTTGCCCCGATCGCCGGGAGACATAGGATGGAGATGGCGCCCGGAACCGGTCGCCCAGCTCAGATGTGGAGGAGTCACCATGGCTACAACCCGTACCGCCCGCACCGTTTGGAACGGCGATCTTTTCTCCGGAAGCGGTCAGACGTCTTTCGAGACGTCCGGTATCGGCACCTACGACATCACGTGGAAGGCCCGCTCCGACCAGTCCGAGGGCAAGACCAGCCCCGAGGAACTGATCGCGGCAGCGCACGCCTCCTGCTACTCGATGGCACTCGGCGGCGCGTTGAAGGACGCGGGCTTCACCGCTGATTCGATCGAGACCAGTGCCGAAGTTGATTTCGACACGACCAACGGTCCGCTGATCAGCGAGATCCGCCTGACCCTGAAGGCCACGGTCCCCGGCATCGACGAGGCCACCTTCAAGGAAGCAGCACAGGGCGCCAAGGAAGGCTGCCCCGTCTCCAAGGCCCTGGCCTCGGTGCCGAGCATCAAGCTCGACGCCACGCTGGTCTCCTAGCTTCCAGCCCGACCAACGACGAAGGGCGCCGGAACCAACCATGGTTCCGGCGCCCTTCGTCGTTGGTGCATCCCGGGGTGGTCAGTCCCCCGCGGCATCCTGCGGCCGGGCCGGCAGGGGGCCCGGTTCCCTGGAAGGGTACCCCTCACGTTCGGGCGCCCGGTGCGTCGGGATCTCATGGAGCATTTCCTTGAGCACCATGATCCCGTGCTCGAGTTGCGGATCGGTTCCGGCCAGATGGGCATGCGGAGGGAACGGCACCTCGATATCCGGATCAACACCCCGGTTCTCCACGCCCCAGCCCACGCCACCGGTGAACCAGGTGGCGTAGCGCGGCTGCGTGACGCCCGTTCCGTCGGCCAGGTCGAATTCCCCGTCGATGCCGATGACCCCGCCCCAGGTGCGCACGCCGACCACGGGGCCGATGGCCCGCAGTTTGCTGACCTGCGTGATGATGTCCCCGTCGGAGCCGGCCCATTCGTCGGTGAGGATGACCACCGGCCCGCGGGGGGCACTATCCGGGTAGGTCCACGGTTCCTGTTCGCGGGCCACCGACCAGGCGGTCACCTTCCGTGCGATGACTTCGGCCACCAGTTGGGAGGTATGCCCGCCGCGGTTCCGACGTACGTCGATGAGCAACGCGTCCCGCGAGGCTTCCTGGTCGAGGTCCCGGAACAGTTGCGCCCACCCCAGCGGCATCATGTCGGGGATATGGAGATACCCGAACAGTCCCTGGGACGCCTCACGGACTTCCCGACGATTCCGTGAGACCCACTGGTGGTACCGCAGGCGCTCTTCGTTGCGGACCGGGACGACCCCGACCCGCCGGACCTCGCCGGGGGCCCGTGAGGACGCCCCGTCGCGGACGGTGAGTTCGATGGGCTTACCGCCGGTTCCCTGCAACAGGATCGCCGGTCCGGACTCGGGGATGTCGACCCCGTTGATCGCCAACAACTCGTCCCCCGCGCGCACCCCCACCCCGGGGGCGGCCAGGGGGGCATGGGCCTGCGGATCGGAGGACTCCCCCGCCAGCACGGTTTCCACGCGCCAGCGGCCATCGACCCGTGCCAGATCCGCGCCGAGGAGGCCTTGGCTCTCGGCACCTTGGATGGGTTCGGGGGTCACATAGGCATGGGACGTGCCCAGTTCCCCGTGCAGCTCCCAGAGCAGGTCCACGAGATCGTCGTGGCTGCCCAGGCGGTCAACCAGCGGACGATAGGTTTCGGCCACCGCATCCCAGTCCCGTCCGGCCATGTCCTCGACCCAGAAGAAGTCCCGCTGCAGCCGCCAGGCTTCGTCGAAGGCATGGGCCCAGACCTTCGAGGGATCCAGGGCCACCCGGATCCGGCCCAGATCGATGTCCTGGGTGTCCGCGGAGTCCGACTCGGCTGGTTTATCCGTCGCCACGGCCCGCACGGTGCCGTTGTGGACGGCGACCAGACGCTTGCGGTCTCCACTGACGAGGAACGCCTCCGCGGCTTCCAGAAGCGTGGTGAGTCGTTGGGTCTCATGATCGAAACGTTCCAGCCTCTGGGATTCGGCCTCGGCGTCGGGGGCCCGGCCATCGCCGGTGACGCCGGTCGAGACATCGGTCAACCACAACAGGCCCCCTTCGACGGCCACCAGGGACGTGTAGCGGCCCTGGGCGACGGGGACCGCGAAGAGGCGTGAGGGAAGTCCCGCACGAACCACGGTGGTCTCCGGTACGGCTGAAGCCGGGTCCTGGTCGCTGGATCCGGTGTCCTTCCCGGCCTCGTCCCAGGTGGCTTCGGTTCCGTAGACCCGTGGTCCATACAGCGACGGCGTCCGGTCGTCCAGCGCCAACAGGAACGGTTTCGTCGATGCCGGGAAGGACAGGTCGAATCCGTGCGTGTCATACAGCGGGTCGAAGCTGCGGTCGGAGAGGAAGGCCAGGTATTTTCCGTCCGGGGTGAACGACGGCGCATGGTCGCGGAATCGACCGTCCGTCGCCTCGATCGGTTCCGCGGACGGATCCTCGGTGGAGACCAGCAGCATGCGGCTGCGGGCCCCGAACGTGGCCACCGGCTCGGTGAAGGCCAACCACCGCCCGTCAGGGGAGAACGCGAGCCCTACGGCCGCTCCCTGACCGCCGGCACTGATCTGGTGCCACGTCGAGGTTTCCGGCTCCAGCAGGTAGGTCTGCCCGGCTTCGGTGGACACGGCGATCCAGCGGGCATCCGGCCCGGCCACGAGGCTGCGCACGCGGTGTCCGGCCGGCAGCTCGAAGCGTTTCGGGCCCGGCCCGGTGGCCGGGTCCTCCTTCGCAGGCGATTCGACGGATGAGTCATCCTCGGTGGCCGGGGCAGTCACGACATCGTGTTCCTTCCCTGCGGCCGCCACCGGGGCCGGCAGTCCGGCACTTCCCGCTGCGCTGACCGGTTGGGGAAGGTCCCCGCCGTCGTCATCCGCCTCTCCGGTCTCCCCGTTCGTCGGGGCCTGCCCCGCTCCCGAGCCGACACCGGCACCCCCGTCCTCAGGGGCTCCCCCGCTGCCCGCGTCGGCAGGGTAGCGCCGTTCGAAGGCGTCCAGCTCCTGGAGGTGGATCGCTTCCTCACCCTCCTCGTCGGCCACGTAGAGCACCCGGTCGGCCCCGACCAGGCTGCCTAGCCGCGCCCTGACCCCGGGGGTCGATTCGATCGTGCGGGCCGGGCCCCGACGGTGGGTCAGCAGATGCAGCGTTCCGTGGCTTTCGATGACACTGGCATTGCCGCGGTGATCGGGCGTGGCCCGCACCAGATGTGCCGCGACGTCCAGGGCCGTCGGCTGCCTGCCGTGCCCGGCCGATCCGAGGGTGATCTCCAGTTTCCGGGGGGCTGCGTCCAACCCGTCAAGCACCCAGAGCTCGCCGGCGGATTCGAAGACCAGACGTTCCCCGTCGGAGGACAGATGCCTGGCGTAGTAGCTCTCATGGTCCGTGTGGCGCCTCAGGTCACCACCGTCGGGGCTGACCGAGTAGATGTTGCCGTAGCCCTCATGGTCCGACAGGAAGGCAATCCGCTGGTCGATCCAGACCGGGTCGCACAGGTTTCCATCAACGTCCGGAATCAGGCGGTCAAATTCCCCGCCACCATCCCGATCGATCCAGAGCTTGCCTGCCGTCCCACCGCGATAGCGCTTCCACCAGGCGGGTTCCCGGCTCAGGGCGCTGCCCACCACCAACGGGCGTTCATCACCGACCGACGGCCCCCAGGCCAGTGAATCAACCGGCCCGTAATCCAGCCCCTCGCCCACCGACCCATCCAGTGGAACGGTTCGAGCCCAGGTCAGTCGTGAATCCGCCTGGTCCTTGGAAGTGACGGCCACGACCTGGCCGTCGGGGGTGTACCCACGGTTCTTCGTCGACGGGTGGCCCCAGTAGGTGAGTTGACGGTAGTCACCACCATCGACGGAGGCAGCCACGATCTCCTGACTGGCCCCGTTGCGGATGGTCCAGGTGAGCGTCTGCCCATCTGCGGAGAACCGGGGGTTTCGTGCCGGCAGACCCTGCGCTGAAAGGCGCCAGGCACGGCCGCCGGCCAGAGGGACGAGCCAGACATCATCCTCGGCGACAAAAGCCACGAGTTCGGCGGAGACGTGCGGGTATCGAAGGTAGCAACTCAAACTCATGAAGCGATCCTACCGATCGATACCGGTGGCGTCACCGCAGGGGAATCATCCGTGGTTCCCCGTACCCCTCGAAGCGTCCTCGACGGAGACGATCAGCCACCCACCGTGGACACGCTCCAGCGTCAAGATGATGTCCTGCACTTCGGGCCCGGGGGTGCTCTGGATCGTTGCCCCGTCGGCCCCTACCACCTGGTAGGAGCTCATGGTGCTGGTGGCCGCCACGGCCACCTGTTCCTCATCGGTCCCCGGGTTGATCCTGACATCGGATAAACGCGTCTTCAATCCGCGATAATGCAGCCCGCGGGACCGCAGTTGACTGGTCACCGCCAGATCCGGGCCCAGCGAGTCCCCTCCCCCTGCGTGGACTTGCCGCAAGGCATCAGCATCGGCTCCCGCCAAGGCAAGGTCCCTCCTCTCCGTCAGGGCCCGGGCCGCCTGGAGTGGATCCTCGGGAACCGGGGTGGAGAAGACCGACGCCTCGAGCACCTTCTCCGGTAGAACCCACGGCGGCTGCGTGGCGTCGCCCCCTTCGCTCGCCTCCGCATCCGTTCCGTCCTGTTCATGGGCCGGCCTCGAGACATCCGGGCCGGCCTCCGTCGCCGGGTGGGCCACCGGGGCGGGCTGGGGGCCCCAGCCGCCCCGGGTGGCAACCATGAGACCCGCGACGACCAGACAGAGCAGCACCCCAATCGCCGGGATCACGGCCCACCGCCGGCCCCGCCGAGCCCGGCCCCGGGCTCGATCGGGCTGGGGGTGGCGGTCGCCCCGTCCACGACGGGCGGGACGTCCGATTCCCCGCGGCCCCGCTGCCCCGCTGCCGGGGTGTCGCTTCCGGCCGCGCCCGAGGGTGGCCAGCCCACGGAACCACTCCCTCGGGCCGCGGCCCACCCTGCGCGTGGCCGGATCCGCAACGACATGGGTGACCATCTGTCCCAGGGCCTCGGGCCTCACGGCTTCTCGAAGGTTCACCGGCTCTGGTGTCGCGATCCGGAAGATCCGTCGCCCGAATTCCTCGGCTCCGGGCCGCTCTTCCTCGTCTTCGGCCAGCCCCGATTCAAGTAGTTCCACCAGCTCCGTCGGCACCCCTCCCAGCAGGCTGGACAATGGTGGTCGCTGATGGGTGGGCCCGGCGACCCGCCCCGTCACCATGTACCAGGCCAATGCCGCCAAGGAATATACGTCCCGGGCCGGTCGCAGCCGTCTGCCTCCGGATTCCTCGGGTTCGGAACTGGGAGCCCGGAAGCCGGGGGTTCCGGATTCGTCCTGCCGTCCACCCACCAGCACGGCCAACCCCAGATCACCAAGTTTCGGTTTCCCCGCCGCGGTGAACAGGACATTGCCCGGGGCGATGTCGCCATGAACGGCCCCATTCCCATGCAGGAACGCCACGGCTCCGGCCACGGGGGCAAGGACCGTCACCGTCTCGCCCAGCGTCAATGGTCCGCGGGCAGCGATCAGGTCCGCCACCGAGCCGCCCGGAAGGTACTCCATCAGGATGCCCTCGCCGTGATCGGTCGGGACCGCACCGATCAACTCCACGATGTGTTCATGACTCATCGAGGCCAGGGCCTGGACTTCCTTCGAGCAGCTGCCTTCTTCCCCACCGTCCTGGGCAGCGGCAACCTTCAGAGCGGCACGGACCCCCGTATGACGTTGCCTGACGACATATACGGTTCCGCTACTTCCTCGCCCGAGTTCGTGTTCAAGTGCCCAATCCTTCAACTCTGGTCGACGTCTCCACTCGTTCGGTGCACCCATCCTCCATTTCTATCGAATGTCGCGCTGACCTGCAGAAGTTATCCACAGCAACGGATTCGACCCCAATTCGAACCTGCCACCGACGGCGAGTAGCGTATGGCGCATGACCATCTCCTTCCAGCGGCTGGGCTTCGCCCCGGACTACGTTGATTACCAGGAGGCCTGGGACCTGCAACGCCGGATCCACGATGAAGTGGCTGCCCGGATGCATGGGCCAGAAGTCCTCCTACTCGAGCATGCCGCCGTCTATACGGCCGGCAAACGCACCGAACCCCAGGATCTGCCGGTTGATGGAACCCCCGTCATCTCCGTGGACCGCGGGGGCAAGATCACCTGGCATGGCCCCGGGCAGCTCGTGGGCTACCCCATCGTCGAACTGGCCAACCACTCCGGCATCCGCGACTACGTCCACCGGCTCGAGGAGATGCTGATCAACGTCGTCGCCGACTTCGGCATCACCGCACAGCGGGTCGATGGCCGGGCCGGAGTCTGGGTCCTGGGCACCGACGGCGCCCAGGACCGGAAGATCGCCGCCATCGGCATCCGTGTGGACCATGGAGTGACCATGCATGGTTTCGCGCTGAACTGCGATAACGACGACGACGCATTCTCGCGGATCATCCCCTGTGGCATCACCGATGCCTCCACGACAAGCATCACCGAAGAATGCGGCCGAACAGTCCGCACCCTGGACGTGCTCGACCGGGTCCAGGACGAACTGACCCGCCTACTCGAACCAGCCATCAAAACGAACACCCCCATCGCCGATGAAGGAGCCCTACTGTGAGCCTCGCCCCCGAAGGACGCCGCATGCTGCGCATTGAACAGCGCAACTCGGCAACCCCCGTGGAACGTAAGCCCGAGTGGATCAAAGCCAAGGTTGAAATCGGCCCTGAATATGTCGAGATGAAGAAGCTCGTCAAGGACAAGGGCCTGAACACGGTCTGCGAAGAGGCCGGCTGCCCGAACATCTTCGAATGCTGGGAGGACCGCGAAGCGACCTTCCTCATCGGCGGCTCCGAGTGCACCCGTCGCTGCGACTTCTGCCAGATCGACACCGGAAAGCCGGCCGCCCTGGACCGTTCCGAACCCTTCAAGGTCGCCCAGTCCGTGAAGCAGATGGGTCTGCGCTACGCGACCGTGACCGGGGTGGCCCGCGACGACCTCGAGGACGAGGGAACCTGGCTCTACGCCGAAACCGTCCGCCGGATCCACCAGTTCAACCCGGGCACCGGCGTCGAACTGTTGATCCCCGACTTCTCCGGCAAGAAGGAATACCTGGACGAGATCTGCGCGTCGGCCCCGGAGGTATATGCCCATAACGTCGAAACCGTCCCGCGGCTGTTCAAATCGATCCGTCCTGCTTTCCGCTACGAGCGCTCGCTGGACGTCATCCGCCGGGGGCACGACAACGGGATGATCACCAAGTCGAACTTCATTCTCGGCATGGGCGAAAACCCCGAAGAAGTCGTCGATGCCATGAAGGACCTGCACGAAGCCGGCTGCGATCTGCTGACCATCAACCAGTACCTCCGCCCGTCCGAACGGCACGCCCCCGTGGACCGTTGGGTAAAGCCCCAGGAATTCGTCGAACTACAGAAGCTCGCGGAGGAAATCGGCTATCTGGGCGTCATGGCCGGACCGCTGGTGCGCTCGTCCTACCGCGCCGGACGCCTCTGGGCGGGCGCCATGCGCAAGAAGGGTCTGCCCATTCCCGAGGACATGGCCCATATCGAGAGCTCCGGAACGACCAAGCAAGAGGCAGCCACTCTCCTCGCTGCCCAACAGTAACTCGCCGATCACGTAGAATTGGACCACTATGGCCAGAACTTCTAACTCCCCCGCAGACGACGGCGCCAAGCCCAAGCGTTCGTTGTTCTCCCGCAAGCCCAAGGCCGAGAAGGCCGCCAAGGAACCAGGTCGGCTGAAGCAGCTCGGCCAGGTCTTCCAGATGACCCGGCGTAATGACCCCAACGCCGTGTGGTGGATGGTCCTGGCATTCTTCGGCATCATCGCCGTTGGCCTGGTCATCGGACTGGTGATCAACAACTGGATCACCACACTGCTCGTCTCCATTCCGCTGGGCTTGCTGGCAGCATTGCTCATCCTCTCCCGTCGTGCCGAGAAGGCCGCCTTCAAGCAGCTTGAAGGCCGTCCGGGTGCCGCCGGCGCATCCATGTCCGTCTTGAAGCGTGGCTGGATCCTCACGGAACAACCCGTGGCGGTCAGTCCCAAGACCCAGGACCTCGTCTTCCGCGGCATCGGTCGCTGTGGGGTCGTGCTGGTCACCGAAGGGCCGACCCACCGGGTTCGCCCGCTAGTGGATGCCGAGCGCAAGCGAATGAACCGTGTCCTGCCGAACGTGCCGATCCACGTCATCAACGCGGGTTCGAACGATGGACAGACCGGTTTGGGCGATGTGTCCAAGAAGATGAAGAAGTTCCCCAAGACGCTCAATAAGCAGGAAGTCCATGCCGTGGACATGCGTCTGTCCACGTTGGGCAGCGCGAAACTTCCCATTCCCAAGGGCATCGACCCCAATAAGGCCCGCCCTGATCGCCGTTCAATGCGCGGGCGCTAAAGAACGACTACGCAAAAGTGCCGGTTTCCTCCACGAGGGAACCGGCATTCTTCATTTGAGGTGGGACCGCACGCCAGCGGTACCCACCCATCTCGTTGCCGATGGCGGCGACGCCAAAGGAGCGATCCCCGACGGCCGGCACCCGGTGTTCGGCTAGTAACAAGGCTGTGCACCAGGAGACTGCTGAACTAAGTGGAATTGGAGCGACCGTTTTGCGCGTATCGACGTGTGGGACGGCTGCTTGCATCATCCGGGGCGGGAATCTGGGAGCCCTTCCTGGTTCTCGGCACTGGCCGTGAGGTCCTGAAGGGCTCTTCAGGGGCCCCAGAGGCCGTTGTGGGAGCGGGCCCCGGGCCCGGACGGCCTCAGACGATGGTCCATCCGGTGTTTGCGCCGGTCACCCGAGTTTCAGGAGACGTTTCAGATTCACTGCCCCGGCCCGTAGCCTCCACCAGGCATCGTTCTTTGCCATGCCCCGATACCGTAGTCGCCGGTTCCCGCGAGTCATCCAGGCAATGGAACGCTCGACCATCGGCCGATGACGCCGGTAATCGGCAACGAACCCGGGACCCACCGCTTCGGCCCGGTGGGCCCGCATCAACTCGTGTTCGGGATGCCGATCGATCTTCCGTCCGCTTTCGGAGGTGGTGCACCGGTCCCGCAGCGGGCATCCCCGGCATCCGGCACCGAAGGTCGAGTAACCCCTTTGCCGAAATCGTTCGGGCGAGCCCGTTGGGGCAAGTGAGCGTGTTTGCAGCCGGGTCGTAGGTGAACTCGTCGATGGTGAACCCGTCGGCAATAGCCCGGTTCAAGGGCTTGGGCTTGATCAACGCCTGATGCCCTGAACCAGCCAGGGACTTCAGCATGGACGCCGAACCGTAGGCCGAATCGGCCAACACCTGCACCGGTGAGACCCCGATGCTGTGGTCTTCCCCGAGCAGGGCGGCGCCGGCGGCCGGGTCGGTGGAGTCCGGCCCGGTGGCCATGGTCAACTTCGCCGCAGTCACCAACCCGGTATCGGGCTCGATGATCAGATGGCCCTTATAACCATCACGGCGTTCCTGTCGGGTCTTGTGCGCGTGGCGGGCCTGGGTGTCCACGGTGGAGATCAGCCGGTCCGGTGCGACCTTCCGGGCGATCCGCCACCTCCCGTCCGTGCCGTCGGGTCCCTCGGCCGGTTCCACGTCCTGCCCGGAGACCAACGCGAGCAAACCGTATGCTTCGGCGGCCTTCGAGTCCACTTCGAGGGTGTCGGGGGCCACTGCTGCGAGCAGGGCGATCGCGTCGTTGACCAGCGCCGATACCAGTTCTTGTTTGGCATACTGGTCATCCTAGGCAATATCTGGTTTGCCGGTGCGCTGGTAGTCGCAGCCACGCGTGTGGGCGGCGACGAGGTCCTGGCCGGCGGGGATATCGGGGCCGTAGCGGCGGATTGAAGCGATCAGTTGGGTGATGGTGTCTTGCCGGGCGACGGCATCGTCGAGGACCGTGGAGTCCAGGGCGCGGCGGCGTTTACCGGCCAGGATGCCGGTAGCAGTGACTGCTTCGCCGATCGCGTCCATGATCCGGTGCGGGTTCGGCGAGGCGGCCAGGCGCTTGCGCCAGTACGTCAGTGTCGAGGGATGGAACGCGGTTCCGGTCAGCTCGGAACCGCAGGCCGCTTTCCATCGCGGGTCAGACGTCAACGCCTCGGCCGTTTCGCGGTCAGAGAGCCCGTGAAGGGCCTGCAAGACCATGACCGAGCCGATCACCGGTGCCGGGGATCGAGGGCCGACCACGCTTGGAGATGAAAAGGTCCTCCATCATTGAATCCGGGAACAGCTCCTGCCGGTTTCCGGCGAGGAACGCGAAGGCGCTTCCCGGGGCCAATAGTTCCCCGGCCAACGCCTCCACGTCCAGATACTGCCGCTGTGAATCCTGTTTCCCTGCATGTATCCAGTCTTAACGACCGGCAGCGCAAGTCCAGCAGGCGCGCCTTAAACCCTCGAAATCGTTCAGCAGTCTCCTAGGCCGGGGACGCCCCATCTGCCCCGTCCAAGGTTCGGGGGAAAGGACATCTTGGAAAGACCGGCCTTGTATCTGATCACGGCTTCCCTGGGCGGAACTGCTGGTGGTCTCGGGCTAGACAATATGCAGTGAGCGTCGCGGTGGCGTCGTAGGACTGGAACCCCGAGTTCAAAGCTAGGCGTGGATTGCCAGCCCTGCGGTCTTTCCCGTTCAGCCGGACGGGTGTGGACTGGTAGAGCCACATTTGAACGTCTGGAGGTTCCAGTCATGAATCAGCGTACCTACGTCGGTCTGGATGTCCATGCCCGCTCCATCCTGGGCTGCGCAATCGTTCAACGCACCGGCGAGATCAAACGCCAACGCCTGGCCGGAAACAACACCGGAGTCGTGGACTGGATCAAAGGCCTGAGCCCTCCGGTCCGCGTCGTCTACGAGGCAGGCCCCACCGGCTTCGGTCTCGCCCGTGCCTTGGAGACGCCAGGGTTTACCTGCGTGGTCGCCGCCCCCTAGAAACTCCGACATCCGGCCGGGGATCGGGTGAAGACCGATGCCCGGGATGCGGAGCATCTGGCACGGTTGAACCTGCTGGACCAGTTCACCGCGGTCGCGGTCCCCGACTCCGCGCGGGAAGCTGCCCGGGTTCTGGTCCGTGCTCGTGAGGACGTCCGTTCCGATTTGATGCGGCCCAGGCACCGACTCTCCAAGCTATTGCTGCGCCACGGGATCGTTTATTCCGGAGGCACTACGTGGACGAACGGGCACCATACGTGGCTGCACCAGCAGCACTTCGAGGATCCTTCCCTGCAGGCTGCTTACGTCACCTGCCTGGAGACGGTGGCAATGACCTTTGATCGAAGGAACCGCCTCGATGTCCGGATCGCGGCCCTGGCTGAGACTGAGCCCTACGCCGAAGTCGTTCACGCTTTGATGTGTTTGCGTGGAATCAGCGTACTGACCGCGTTCGGGTTAGCCGTCGAGGTCGGGGACTGGAACCGGTTCACCGGCAAGACCATCGGCGCCTACCTAGGCTTGGTGCCATCGGAGCATTCCTCAGGGGCATCGCGTTCCTTGGGGTCGATCACCAAGACCGGGAACACCCTCGCCCGTCGGCTGCTGGTCGAGGCGGCCTGGAACCACCGGCGAAATTACCAGCCCACCAGGGAGATGCAGGCACGTTGGGAAAAAGCCGACGAGGCTTCCCTTGTTCGTGGGCATCAGGGTAATCACCGGCTGCGTCGCCAGTGGGAGAAGTTCGAGGCCCGCAAGAAGCGCCGGGTGATCGCCAACGTGGCCGTCGCCCGGGAACTGGCAGGTTGGTGCTGGTCCCTGTCAGCACCAGTGCAACGGGAGCACCCATGGCCAGCTGAATAGGGAAGCGTTCCGTCGCCTACCGGTGATCATCCGGCCTGGCAGCGTGGAGGAAATCCGCGATACACCTATGGGCCACCGGCGCTTGTCGGTGATGCCCGATATTGCTAGACCAGCGGTCATCCTCCAGCCGAACACCTTGTCCTGCGGTAATCAATCCGCGTATATCAGTCTGACAGCGCCGTCGTAGAAGACGCGCCAGCCCAGGACCACCACCAGACGACGGGAACGAAAAGAGCGGTCCACGACAACCAGCCGCGGACCGCTCACCTCTGCCCCTTGACAACTCGTAGCTACATATCGGTGGTCGACTTCCAAGGCGGTCTCGCCGAGGGCCCGGCCCAGGTTGGCCGCGGATAGGCAGCAGAACCCGATCTCGTAATGCTGCCAGCCTGCGACCCATGCGATGAACGTGGACCAGTGGCCGCTGCGACTGGTGAACATGTCGCGATGTTCCCTCATGAGGGACACGTGGTTGTCCCACATGTCCGCCGGGATCCCACGGACTTCGCTACGTGCCCGTTCGAGGAGGTAGGGGGTGGACTTCCAGGTTCGGCAACTGCGTAGCCAGGGGAAGAGGGCCTTGCAGCCGGGGTGTTCGTTTTGGTGGTTCGACTGCTGTGGCGTTGCGCTGTGCTGTTCCATGCCTTTAGGGGGTGCGGACGCTTCACCGTGTCCCGCCGCACCCCCTGTTCCGGCATCACCATTTCGTCGTCTGGACATTATTCTCTCAGGACACCGCCGATACCACTTAACGGCCCGCAGGAGGGTGTGCGACAGGCCTATGTACTTTATAAATTAATTAGTTATAATTCATTCTGTGACTAGCATGAACCACAGCGTCGTGGCTCCTACCGCTGTTAGTTGCCTGATGTAGGGGGAAACAATGTCGAACACGAAAGTCGAAATACGCATCACAAAGATTCACTGTGGCAACACCGAGGATGTTACCGGCCCCGATGAATTGTATTTCACGAGCATGTTAACCGATGGCTCTGCGGAAAAACTCAGGCCGAAGTCGTCGGGATAATCTCGATCAAAGACAACCAACACAAGTACCCAAACGCGCTGATCTATAGCGACATTCTCGCTAATGACCGGTCCATTCGCGGCGGAGTTGTAGCCTTCGACGAAGATAGCAGCAAGGACTGGGCGAACAAGCCGAAATGGATCGAGAAATTGAAAGATGGTGTAATCAAAGGCCTGAAGGCTTCAGGACACCCCGTGGCTGTCAGCGGGGGCGAGATCTTGGATTGGGGATATAAGATCGCCGACGCAATCATCAAGGCTGATAAAGACGACAAGCTTGGCGAAAAAGAGCTGGAAGTGTCTGCGTCCGGGCCCGAAACGGAAAAGATCACGTGGCATTTCTCGAAAAAGGGAGACTGGTTCGGATACTCGAGCTGGAACTACACGGTCGATTTCGAAATAGTCCGAACCCCGGTTTCAACGGCGGACGAGACGTCGAATACGCTCTACCAGCGGCACGACAGCGGATTCATCTGGCGCTACACCGGAACCCCGATGACCGGCTGGCAGAAACTCGACAACAAC
>NZ_JBQSWX010000038.1:0-14626 GCF_052377615.1 Arthrobacter sp. AOP36-A1-22 | reverse complement strand
AAGCCGTCAATGACTTCGCTGTGACCTGACCTGTGGTGGCGATGGTCATGGGTACTCCTTATCCGCACTACGTCGACAACTGATATATCTCTTGTGTTCCATATCGTATGATGGAGATCACGGTCGGTCAAGGGAAAGTTTTTACCCGCTGGTAATGTAGCCGCGGGCCCAGGAAGCAGGAGGAAGTCGATGGACATGGTGACCGGAACGGCACCCGTTGCCGAGTCGCTGGCGGAACGTTCCTATCGGGTGTTGCGCGATCGGTTGATCATGCTGGACATCGCCCCCGGCGCCCCCATCAACGAGGGGCTGCTCTCGACGGAGCTGGATATGGGGCGCACCCCCATCCGCGAAGCACTGAAGAAGCTCGAGACCGACCGGCTGGTGCACTCCTTTCCGCGACGCGGCACCTTCGCCACGATGGTGGACATCAAGGACCTCGCGGCCATCTCGGAGATCCGTCACCTCCTGGAGCCGCTGGCGGCCGAGAAGGCGGCGCTGAATCCGAACCCCGCGCTGCGTGAGCAGCTGGCCGATACGGCGGCGGCGATCGAACAGCTGGACGAGGACCAGGACCGCCGGGCCCTGATGGAATACGACCTGGAGGTCCACCGGCTGATCTACCGGGCGGCGGAGAACCAGCACCTCGAGGAAACGTTGGTGCGCCTGGACAACCTGGCCACCCGCATCTGGTGCCTGGTGATGGACCGGCTACCGAGCATCGCCGGCCACATCCAGGAGCACGCCTCGCTGTTGCGGGCCATCATCGCCGGGGATCCGGTGGAATCGCGGCAGCTGGCCGAAGAACACGTGCGTCACTTCGAGTCCACCATCCGCTCGATCCTCTGACGCTCCCGCGCCGACCGGAAAGGCACCACCCCACACGACAGGGGTGGTGCCTTTTTTGGTATCGGCCGCCGGGTCGCGCGGTCTGGTGGGCAATTTGAGGACTTCCGGCCAAAGCCTTGACAGTGACCCCTGCCACAAATAGCGTATGTGCAACAGCGTTGCAGTGAGTGCAACTTCAAACTTCTTTGGTGGTCCCTCATGAATCACGAAAAAACACCCGAAGCGCACGGTGAGCCTCATCAGCCGCCGTCAGTACTGACGCACCAACACGAATCCGGCGTCAAGCCCCGCACCGCCTTCAGTGGTGGACCGGGCGAGGAGACCCCGGCCTCCATCCGCAAGACCCGCAACAAAGTCGTTGCGGCGAGCTTCATCGGCAACTTCGTCGAGTGGTTCGACTACGCCGTCTACGGCTACCTGGCGGTGACCATCACCGCAGTGTTCTTCCCCGAATCGGATCAGCAAACCGGTCTGCTGCTGACCTTCGGCCTCTTCGCCGTCTCCTTCTTCGTCCGCCCGCTGGGCGGCTTCATCTGGGGGCACCTGGGTGATAAGTTCGGCCGGCGGCTCGCCCTGTCCTGGTCCATCCTGATCATGTCCGCCGCGACGTTCTGCATCGCACTGATCCCCGGATACGCCACCATCGGGTTGTGGGCCCCGATCCTCCTGCTCATCATCCGCGTCATCCAGGGCTTCTCGGCCTCGGGGGAGTACGCCGGGGCCGCCGCCTTCCTGGTGGAATATGCCCCGCCCAAGCGTCGTGGCCTCTTCGCCGCCGTCGTCCCGGCCAGTACGGCCACCGGACTGCTGCTCGGTTCACTGCTGGCAGCCTTGCTGACCGGTCTGCTCTCCACCGATCAGATGGAAGGCTGGGGCTGGCGCCTGCCCTTCCTGCTGGCCGCTCCGATGGGACTGATCGGACGCTACATCAGGACCCGGCTGGAGGATTCCCCGGCCTTCCGGGCCCTGGAGGCCGAAGACGACACCGAAACCACCCCGATCAGGGACCTCTTCCGCGACCATTGGCGTCAGCTCGTGCAGGCCATCGGCGCCGTGCTCCTGAACGCCGTCGGCTTCTACATGCTGCTCAGCTACATGCCCACCTACCTCGCCACGGAAGTCGGCCTCGATGAATCGAAGTCCTACCTGGCGACCACGGTGGCACTGTTGACCTACATCGGCTTCATCTTCGTGATGGGCATGCTCTCGGACCGGCTGGGACGCAAGAAGGTGCTGTTGACCGCCTCAGTCCTGTTCGTGATCTTCACAGTCCCGCTGTTCATGCTGCTGGACACCGGGAACTTCCTGATCATCGTGCTGGTGCAGATCGCACTGGGCGCGATGCTGACCCTCAACGACGGGACGCTGCCCAGCTTCCTGGCGGAGATGTTCCCCACCCGGGTCCGGTACACCGGATTCGCTGTCAGTTTCAACCTCTCCAACGCGATCTTCGGCGGAACGGCCCCCTTCGTGGCCACGTTCCTCATCGGCTTCACGGGCAGCGACCTGGCCCCTGGCTGGTACCTCATGGGAGCCGCCGTCATTGCCCTGGTGGCCGTCGCCTTCTCGGCGGAAACCAGCAAACAGCCGCTGAAATAGCGGCTCCTAACCTTCCTGACGAACCATTGATCCACCACGATAAAAAGGAGTCCATTGTGACCACCGAAGCATCCACCAACGCCGTCTCCGGACTCGAACGCCTGAAGGTCCTGCACAACGGGGACAAGGTCTCCCTGACGTTCTCGGACGCCGAGTTCGAGCGCCGCCTGGCCGGGCTGCGGAAGATCATGGCCGAGAAGGACCTCGACGCCGTCGTCCTGACCAGCTACCACTCGATCAAGTACTACTCGGACTTCCTGTTCACGTACTTCGGGCGTTCCTATGCCATGGTCGTCACCGCCGACGACACCTGCACCATCACCGCCAACATCGACGCCGGCATGCCGTGGCGCCGCAGCTACGGCGAGAACATCGTCTACACCGACTGGCGTCGTGACAACTTCATCCACGCCATCCAGGAGTCGCTGCGCCAGCGCAACGTCACCGTCCGCCGGCTCGGGGTCGAAGACGACACCCTGCCGCTGGACAACCGCAATAAGATCCAGGCGGCCTTCGAGCGCGCCACCCTGGTCGACGTGGCCCAGGCGGCCATGTTCCAGCGCATGATCAAGTCGGCCGAAGAGATCGAGGTCATCAAGCACGGGGCGCGTATCGGTGACATCGGTGGTGAAGCCATCAAGGCCGCCATCCGCGAGGGCATCTCCGAATACGAGGTCGCCCTGATCGGCACCGAGGCAATGGTCCACGAGATCGCCCGGACCTTCCCGGATTCCGAGATCCGTGACACCTGGGTGTGGTTCCAGTCCGGGATCAACACCGACGGGGCCCACAACTGGGCGACCACCCGGAAGCTGCAGCGAGGGGATATCCTGTCGCTGAACTGCTTCCCGATGACCTCGGGCTACTACACCGCGCTGGAGCGCACCTTGTTCCTGGGCGAGCCTGACGAGCGGTCGCTGGAGTTGTGGAACGTCAACGTCGAGGTCCACCGTCGTGGTCTGGAGCTGATCAAGCCGGGGGCCGTCTGCAAGGACATCGCCGCCGAACTCAATGAGATCTTCGTCGATCGTGGGCTGCTGGCCAACCGCACCTTCGGCTACGGACACTCCTTCGGCGTCCTGTCGCACTACTACGGCCGTGAGGCGGGCCTGGAACTGCGTGAGGACATCGATACCGTGCTCGAACCGGGCATGGTGGTCTCCATGGAACCGATGATCACCGTGATGGATGGTCAGCCGGGGGCAGGCGGCTACCGTGAGCACGATATCCTCGTGGTGGACGAAAACGGTGCCGAGAACATCACCAAGTTCGGGTTCGGCCCGGAAAACAACATCATCCCCTGCTAGAACGCACGGGGAACCGGGGCCACTGAGGACCCGGTGGCTGCTGGTGGCGGACAACTGCTCCGCCACCAGCAGCTGCAACCTTGGAGGGACGAAAAGATGACGGCTCAGACACGTGAATCGGAGGCGGGGGAGCCCCGCAGTTCTTCCGTGATCGTCAACGTCATCGACGTCCTGCGCTGTTTCACGGTCGATGATCCGCTGCTCGGGGTCACCGAGATCGCCACCAGCGTGGGACTGCACAAATCCAGCATCTCGCGCATCCTGTCCACCTTGGAGCAGGAACGCATCGTCGAACGCGACGAATTATCGCGCAAGTTCCGCTTGGGGCTGGGGCTCATTGCCGTGGCCGGCCCGCTGCTGGCCAATCTGGATGCCCGGCGCATCGCCTACCCCGTGCTGCAGGAACTGGCCGAGACCACGGGGGAGACGGCGGCCCTGAACATCTGGGACGGCGCCGAATCGGTGTCCGTCGAACAGATCCCCAGCCGCAAACAGGTCAAACACACGTCGCCCATCGGCACCCGGTACGGCACCCCGTTGAGCGCCTCCGTCCAGGTGTTCTTGGCCTACCAGGAAGAATCAGTCGTCCGGGAACTGCTGTCCAGATCAAGGGCCGAGGAGCATGACCCAGCGGGACCGCAGGACCTGAAGACGTACCTGCGTCGACTGGAGACGGTGCGGGAGCGTGGCTACGCCTGCAATTACGGGGAAACCTCCCATGAAGAGGTCGGGGTCGCGGCACCGATCATGGGGCATCGCGGGGAAGTCGCCGCGGCTCTGATGGTCGCCGCCCCGCTCTACCGCATCCACGATGCCGAACTGACCCGGCTCGCGGAGGCCTGTTGTCGGGCCGCCGCCCGGATCAGCCGGCGCATGGGCGGCCAGCCCGAATAACGCCCCGCACCACCCACCCACACCGGAAGGCACGGAAGCAGTCATGAGCGTTGAACGTCGCGGAGAATTCGCCTTCGACTACCTGTTGCATGAGGGCACGGCCCCGACGAAGGTCCAATTCCACTTCCTCGAGGAACTGAACCTCCCCGTGGCCATACAGACCTGGGAGCTACCCGTCGGGGGCAGCGAGGGGATGCACCGCCACGACGGGGAGCAGGCCCTCGAGGAGTTCTCCCTCGTGGTCGAGGGAAGCGCGCGCATGCACCTGGGCGACGAGATACTTGAACTGGAGGCCGGGGACACGGCACTGGCGCCAGCCGGGGTGGACCATGACCTGATCAATGCCGGTGAAGGCCCCCTGAGGATCCTGACCGTCTGGGGCACCCCCGGCGCGGCGGACTTCTCCTCCTTCGGCTCCGCCCGTGCCTCGAAGGAAGCCCGCGCACTGGCCGCGGACCGGACGAAGGGCCCTTCCGGGACACCGCCGAGCCGCTAGGCGGCCCGCCACGGCCGGGAGGGGAATCGGCCGGGCACAAGTCTTGCCAGCCACGGGGGCGGATGCTGGAGTGGGGGCAACGGTTCCCTACGGAGAGGCAGTCCATCATGACCGGAGAGATTTCATTCATCGAATTCGGGGCCGGGGACGCCGCGGAATCCGCACGGTTCTATGCCGCGCTCTTCGGGTGGCGGAGCGAACCCGGCCCGAACGGGCCCGATGCCGGCTACCAACTGGATGTGGCCGGCACCCCGGGTGGCCTCCATTCCGGGGATCCGGGGGCGGCGCCCTACGTGTTCTTCGCCGTGGAGCAGATGCAGGCCGCCTGCGATCGGGTCGTTGAACTCGGGGGGACCGTCGACCCGATGGACCTCAACGGCGATGCCGGCTACCGGGCCACCCACGGACTATTCACGCTCTGCCGGGACCAGCAAGGCTCCCCGTTCGGCCTGCATCAGCGGCCCGCCGGTTAGGGCCATCGGCCCCCGACGGTGCACGGACCCGCCCCGACGATGGTGTGTCCCGCGCCATGTCCGGGCTACGCTGGCCGCATGACAGAGCATGACCAGCGGGAGTTCGACGTCATCGTCGTCGGTGCCGGCCTCTCCGGACTGGTGGCCGCCACCGAAGCCACCGACACCGGACGGAAGGTCCTGCTGATCGACCAGGAACCGCAATCCAACCTCGGCGCCCAGGCCTGGTGGAGTTTCGGCGGCCTGTTCCTGGTGGACAGTCCCGAACAGCGGCGCCTGGGGATCCGTGACAGCGTCGAGCTGGCCCGGCAGGACTGGTGGGGCACCGCCGGCTTCGACCGGCCGGAGGACCATTGGCCCCGGGCCTGGGCGGAGGCCTACGTCGACTGGGCGGCCGGGGGCAAGCGCGCCTGGCTGCACGAGCTGGGGATCAGGTTCTTCCCCGTCGTGGGCTGGGCCGAACGCGGAGGCCACGGGGCATCGGGCCCCGGGAACTCGGTGCCCCGCTTCCACATCACCTGGGGTACCGGCCCCGGGCTCGTGGAACCCTTCGCGAACAAGGCCCTGGCTGCGGTGTCCTCCGGGCTGCTCACCGTACGCTTCAGGCACCGCTTGGACTCATTGGTGGTCCGGGGCGGCGCCGTCACCGGGGGCCAGGGACAGGTGCTGGCCCCCTCCAACTCACCCCGCGGCCAGGCCAGCAACCGGCAGGAGGTGGGCGACTTCGAATACCTGGCCCCCGCCGTCGTGCTGTGTACCGGGGGGATCGGCGGCAACGTCGAGAAGGTGCGGGCCGCCTGGCCCGAACGGCTGGGGGACCCCCCGGCCCGGATGATTTCCGGGGTTCCCGCGCACGTCGATGGCCGGGGGCTGGATATCGGTGCTGCCGCCGGAGGGCACCTGATCAACGGGGACCGGATGTGGCACTACACCGAAGGGATCATGAACCACGGCCCGGTCTGGGAGAACCACGGCATCAGGATCCTGCCCGGACCCAGCTCGCTCTGGATCGATGCCGTGGGCCGACGCCTTCCGGCACCGCTGTGGCCGGGATTCGACACGCTGGGAACGCTGGAACATCTGCGCGGCACCGGTCACGACCATTCGTGGTTCATCCTCAACCGGCGCATCATCGGCAAGGAGTTCGCGCTCTCGGGATCCGAACAGAACCCCGATCTGACCGGCAAGGACATCGGTGCGGTGCTGCGGCGGGCCCGCACCGCAGTGCCGGATCCGGTGCAGGCCTTCCTGGACCGCGGCAAGGATTTCATCCAGGCGGACAGCGTGGCCGAGCTGGTCGCGCGGATGAACCGGCTCGCAGGAGGGGACCTGCTGGATGCGGAGGCCATCGAAGCCGAAATCATCGCCCGCGACGCCGAAGCCTCGAACCGATTCAGCAAGGACCCGCAACAGATGGCCGTCCAGGCGGCCCGCAGCTATCTCGGTGACAAACTGATCCGCACCGTCGCCCCGCACCGGCTGCTGGATCCGAAGGCAGGCCCGCTGATTGCCGTGAGGCTACACATCCTCACGCGCAAATCGCTCGGGGGACTGGAAACGGATCTGGACTCACGCGTGCTGGCCCCCGGCGGCCGGGCGGTCCCAGGTCTCTATGCCGCCGGGGAGGCCGCGGGATTCGGTGGCGGGGGAGTCCACGGCTACCGGGCCCTGGAGGGGACGTTCCTGGGAGGCTGCCTCTTCAGCGGCCGGGCCGCCGGGCGGGCCGCCGCCGGGCGGTGAACGGCGCAGAGGGGGACCAGGTCCCGTCGGTTGCGTGATCCCGACGGGCCGTTGGACCCGGTGCTAGTGCCTGGCCCAATACGTCGTGCCGATGACCAACGCGTACACCCCGAAGACAACCCCGAGGTACATGGGGCTGAAGACGTGGCCGGAGATGATCGATTGCAGGACCGCATAGGCCAGGAAAAGCAGCAGGATGCCGATCCCCGCAACGACGTACTCCACGCCGTGGTGATGATGGTGGGCGTGGGCGACGCCTTGATGATTCATAGAATGTCCCATACTTCGAACATACGCCGGTGCCGGGGGAAGAACCATAGCTAGACTGGGGGCCGCGAACGCACGCCGCCGCACGCCGGCCCGGGATCGACCCGCCTGATCAAGATTGCCTCGAGGTACCCAAATGACTGAGCAGAACCCATACGACCCCGCCCCATACCCCGGGCCGCAGGGCCAGGGCGGGTATCCCCACCCGTACCCGGGACAAAACCCGTGGTACCAGCAGCCACCGGCAGCCTCCGGGTTGACCAAGGCCGCGATGATCATCGGCATCGTGGCGATCGCCTTGGCATTCATCCCCGTCGTGGGGTTCATCTCCTTCATCCTGGGGCCACTGGCCCTGGTCCTGGGGATCATCGGGCTGGTGAAGCGGGTTCCCCGCAAGGGCTTCGCACTCACCGGGGTCATCACCGGTGCCGCGGCACTGATCGTCTGCATCATCTACGTGATCATCGCCGTCGCACTGGCCAACGTGGTCCAGAACGGGATGGGCGAAACCGCGCCCTATACCTACTCGGTGACCGGGGATGGCGCCTACACCGTCGACTACACCGCAGAGAACATCACCTCGGAGAAGACCGAAGAGATCCCCGGCGGCGAGTTCACCAAGGACGTCACGGCCAATTCCATGCTGGGAACGCTCACGGCCCACAACGCCGCGGGCAGCAGCGGGGATCTTTCCTGCACGATCAGCAAGCCGGACGGCAGCGTCGTCGCGAAGGATTCGGCCTCGGGCGCCGGGGCCAGGGTCGCCTGCCTGACCGGCGAAGGCTTCAATAAGTAGGGCCCGCCGTCCTGCCGGGGCGGGAGACGCTACCGGCGATGGCCCTTGGCCCGGCGGGCGGCCACGCGTTCCTCGACGATCGCGACGGCCGTTCCGGCCGAGGTCCGGGGGCCCGTGGCCAGATAGACCGGCGCCTCATGGACGGGCCGGACCTCGTCGTCGTACCGATAGGGCAGGTAGCTACCGCCCGAGCGGCGCACCAGCAGCACCCCGGCGGCGACATCCCAGGGGTTGGTGTCGAAGCCCAGGGTGATATCGGTCCACCCGGCCGCGACATGGGCCAGGCCCAGGGCCCCGCTGACGGTCCGCCGGACGGTGGCGTACCGGGTGACCAGGGTGCCGAAGGCCTCCAGGGCTGCCGGTCCGTCGAGTTCGAGGGCCTCGGCCGAGGGGTAGTCGGTCATGAGGCTGGACGCGGTTTCCTCCGGTGTGCCGGACGGTTCCAGACGATCCCCGTTCAGCCAGGCGCCTTCGGCATTGGCGGTGAACATCAGCTCGGCGACGGGGTCATAGACGACGCCGGCGAGTAGTTCGCCGTCCAATGCCGCGGCAATGGACACACAGAAGAAGGCGACGCCGTGGGCGAAGTTGCTGGTCCCGTCGATGGGATCAACGATCCATTCGATGCGGCCGGTGCCCTGATGCCCTCCCTCCTCGCCGAGGATCCGGCTATCGGGGCAGGCGGCGAAGAGATGGGCGGAGATGGCCTTCTCGCTGGCCTGGTCGAAGGCGGTGACCAGATCGTGGGCGTTGGCCTTCTGGCGGGCTTCGGCCCCGGAACGGAAGGCCCCGCGCAGCAGCGGGCCGACACCCCGCGCCGCGTCCTCCGCGATGCCACGCAGATGTTCGGCCAGTTCCAGGGGGTGCTCGGGGGTATCCACCCGGTCAGCCTACCGGGCTCAACTTTCGTCGAGCTGTTCCGGCTGCTCGCCCAGGATGAAGTGCCGTCCGGAGATCGACGTGGGGGTGATCTCGATCCAGAAGTCCTTCAATGTCTGTACCCAGGGGTCCACCCCGGAGGCCCGGGCGGTCTTGATCTCCGCTTCGGTCTCCAGGATGCGTGCGGTGCCCTGGATGATCACCGACCAGGCCTCGTCGCTGAGGATGCCGTCGGATTGGAAGGCGACCTTCGGGTTCACCGTCAGGCCCGAGAGCTTGGAGCCGGCCGCCGAACGCAGGTAGATCCGCTCATTGGAGGCCCCGTGGTTCACCGGGGTGATGTAGGGGACGCCGTCGAAAGCGGTGGCGAGGCGCCCGTGTTGGCTGTGGCCCAGGAGCTTCCAGCACTGGTCTTCGTCCAGGATCAGGACCGGTTCGTCGTCTGCATGGGTGAACATCATGCCCCTATTCTTCTACGGCATGTAGAAAAAATCCAGTATCCGCCGGGACTTGTTGACGCGCGGGCGTGAAAGACTGGCGATATGTCATCACGCAAAGCAGAATCGTTGCGACAGCACCTGGGGGTCAGGCTCGAGGACGCCTGGCATGCGTTCCGCGAGGCGAACGGTCGTGAACGTGGCATGGTTCCGACCGTGCTGCCCTTCAGGGGGTACGGACGCTCCGAATCCGCTGAGGACGGGTGGGTCCGGATCCTGGCACGGATCGTCGTCGCCTCCCCGCAGCCGTTCCGCCATGGGGTTCCGCGGTCCCGCGTGGTCGCCGATGGCGTCCGGGGGTGGAGGAACTTCATTTCCCCGCCCATCCCGTATGCCGAGGCCACCGTCACCATCGCCGGAGGGGAGCATCTGGTCCGCGCGGATCGTGGGGGAGTCCTGGATGCCCGCATCGCCACGAGACTGGGGCCGGGCTGGCATACCGTCACCCTGAGCGCCGAGGGCTCGGCCGAGGTCAGGGCCCGGGTGTTCGTGGTCGATGCCTCCTGCGAATTCGGTCTCCTGTCGGATGTGGATGACACCGTGGTGGTCACCGCCCTTCCGCGGCCGTTGTTGGCCGCCTGGAACTCGTTCGTCCTCGACGAGCATGCCCGGGTGGCCACCCCCGGCATGGCGGTGATGATGGAGCGGGTCTTGCGTGGACGCCCCGGCGCCCCCGTCCTGTACCTGTCGACCGGAGCCTGGAACGTCGCCCCGACCCTGAGCCGGTTCCTGGCCAGGAACCTCTTCCCCGAAGGACCCCTGCTGCTCACCGACTGGGGGCCCGTGGAAACCGGCGCCTCCGGTGGCCGCTGGTTCCGCTCCGGTGCCCAGCACAAGGTCGACCAACTGCGCCGTCTGGCCGAGGAGTTCCCACAGGTGAAATGGCTGCTCATCGGCGATGACGGCCAACACGACCCGGAGATCTATGCGGGCTTTGCCCAGCGCTACCCGCAAAACGTCAAGGCCATCGTCATCCGCCAGCTGACCCCCTCCGAGGCGGTCCTCGCCGGCGGCCGTTCGCAGCGGACGGTGAACTCGACGCCGGGCATCGACTGGGTCTACGCCCCCGATGGGGCTCATATCCTCTCCGAGCTGCAACGGCTGGGCATCGTCTCCGACGAGGAACAGCACGTCGAGCACCAGGAGCGTCGGCGGTTGCGCCAGCAGTGGCCGGAAGGAGAACCACAGGGAGAGCAGGAAGAACAGGAGGTCCACGCCCGATGAGCGGACGGAAACTGCAGGTCCAGGTCCCGATGCGGTGGGGCGACATGGACGCATACGGGCATATCAACAACGTCAACCTCGTGCGCATGATGGAAGAAGCCCGCATCGCCGGCTTCGGCGTGCCCGGGGGGACGGGCAAACCGGGCACCGAATCGACCGCGGAACTGTTCTCCAGCGTCCCGGTCAACACCCAGATCCTCGTGGTCGAACACCGGGTCAGGTATCTCAGCCCGCTGGACTACCGCAATGTCCCGGCGGAGGTCGAGATCTGGCTTTCCCGGGTGAAGGCGGCCAGCTTCGACGTCTGCTACGAATTCCGCGACCCGATCGAGGGGAGCCTGTGCGTGCGGGCGACCACCACGTTGGCCTTCTTCTCGGTGGAGGACCAGCGGTTGTTCCGGCTACCGGCCCGGCAGCGGGAGGAAATGCAGCAGTTCCTCGGCGAACCGGTCTTCCCCTGAGGCCCGGGGGCCGCTGAAGTAACCTCTTCGCCCGTGGCGTACGGAGTTTGCGTTGCCTGCGCGCTTGGGATTGGGTGGAGGAAATACGTTTTGCCGGGTCAGGCTCGGCCCTCGAAGGAGTGATCGGAAGATGCCCGTCCCCGCAACCGCTCGACCGCCGCGCCCGCAGGTCGTGTTGGAAGTGGTGACCAAACGGAAAATCGGCAAGCACATGGTCCGTCTGACCCTGGGCGGCGAGGGCTTTGCCGCCTTCCGCAACCGGGATGCCACCGACAAGTACGTCAAGCTGCTCTTCGCCGACCCCGAATTGGGGCTGACCCCACCGTACGACATGGACGAACTGCGGGCCGTCCTGCCGCAGGAACGGATGCCGGTCCGCCGCACCTACACGGTGCGCAGTGTCAACGAAGCCGCCGGCACCTTGCAGATCGACTTCGTCGTGCACGGTGAGGAGGGCCTGGCCGGCCCCTGGGCCGCCAACGCCCAACCCGGTGACCTGGTCTGCTTCTCCGGCCCCGGGGGCATGTACTTCCCCTCGAAGGACGCCGACTGGCATCTGCTTGCGGGGGACGAATCAGCTTTGCCGGCCATTGCCGCCGCCCTGGAGAAGATGCCTCGTTCCGCC
The DNA here is from genome assembly GCF_052377615.1 of Arthrobacter sp. AOP36-A1-22. Lineage (NCBI taxonomy): Bacteria > Bacillati > Actinomycetota > Actinomycetes > Micrococcales > Micrococcaceae > Arthrobacter > Arthrobacter sp. AOP36-A1-22. Next base: position 2,519 of record NZ_JBQSWX010000038.1, on the reverse strand, counting down.
GTCGGTGAGGTCTATGTCGAGGTGGCCGGGGAGAAGGACGAGGTCAAGTTCAGGGCCCCGAAGGGAATCAACGTCCACTGGCTGCACCGCGGCGGGACGTTCACCCCCGAAAGCACCAAGCTCGCCGCCGCCGTGATGGCAGGTCCCTGGCATGAGGGCGAGGTGCAGGTCTTCGCCCACGGGGAACGGGAGATGGTCAAGGCGCTGCGCCGGTTCCTGGCCGACGAGAAGGGCCTGCACCGCAAACAGCTCTCGCTCTCGGCCTACTGGGCCTTCGGCCGCGCCGAAGAGACCTTCCAGGCGGAGAAGAACGAACCGATCGGCAAGATCTTCCCCGAACAGCCGGGGATGCAGGCCACCACGGGCGGTTGATCCGCCGTCCGGGGCGAGGGCCTCAGCCCTTCGAATAGGCTTCCTCGTTCCAGAGATGGAAGAGCGCGTGGCTGCGATAGGGGCGCCAGGCTTCCGCGCGGCGGGCCGCCTCCCGGGTCGTGACCCCGCCCAGCGCCCGGCGCAGGACGAGGTCTCCGGCGGTGAAGGCATCGGGCTCCAAACGCGCCCTGACATCGAGGTTGTCGGCGCTCCACGGGCCGATGCCGGGGATGGCCAGGAGTTCTTCACGCGTGAGCGGGAACGCCCCGGGATCCGCCGGTGTCGCCACATGGGCGAACGCCTCGGCCACGGCCAACAACGTCCTGGTGCGGGCGTGGGTCAGGCCGACGCCGGCCTGCAGTTCGTCTTCGGGGATCCCCGCCACGACCCCGGGAGTCGGGAACAAGTGCAATCCGGCGATCGGCGGGCCGGCCCATCCGCTCACCAGCCGCCCGGCGAAAGTGCGTCCCGCGGCCAGGGAAACCTGCTGGCCGAGCACGGTCGTGGCCGCGGCCTCGAAGGGATCCGGGGAGCCGACGGGGCGGAGCCGGGGCCGCTTGGCGACCAGGGGGGCCAGGGTCGGGTCGCGGAGCAGCCGGGCATTGATCGGTTCCAGATCCAGATCCAACGCGAACCACCGGCGAAGCAACGCCGAGAGCGGGGGCCGGTCCTCGGCCGTCAGCGCCGCGTCCACCCGGCGGAGCAGGACCGCGTCCTCGGTGAAGCGTAGACCGATCACCACGTTCCGGTCTCCGATCCTGACCGGGCGGCGGTGTTCGCCCCCCGTTTGTTCGTCGAGGCCCGGCACGGCATGGGCGGCCAGGACGGCCAGCGAAAGCTGCGGGTCCAGTCCTCCATTGGCTGGTAGGCGCAGGACCTGTTCCGGGTTCTCTGGCATGGCATCCATGGTTCCCCAGACTAGTGCCCCGAGGGGGTCGTCGAACCTGGCTATACAATCATTCAGTGCCTTGTACGAACGTATAGGTGGGGGTAGTCTCAACCCATGGCAGCTTCCCGACCAGTGCTGCGTCCGCCCCTTCGACCTTCAACGTGAGGTACTGATGACCACACCACCCCAAGCACTCATCTACGATTCCATCCGTATCTCCCCGGGGAAAGGGCAAGCCGAGCGGGTCCCTCCACGAAGTGAAGCCGATCGATCTCGTGGTCGGGCTCATCGATGCCCTCAGGGAACGCCACCCGGGGATGGATACCCGACTCATCGACGATATCGTCCTTGGTTGTGTGAGCCCGGTGGGGGAGCAGGGGATGGATATCGCCCGGATCGCCGCCCTGAAGGCAGGGCTACCTTGGGAGGTCGCCGGCGTCCAACTCAACCGCTTCTGCGCCTCGGGGCTCGAGGCCGTGAACCAGGTGGCTGCCCGTGCCCGCGCCGGTTGGGAGGATCTGCTCATCGGCGGCGGCGTCGAATCGATGTCCAGGGTGCCGATGGCCTCCGACGGAGGGGCGTGGGCCATGGACCCGGCCACCGCACGGGCCACCAATTTCGTTCCCCAGGGAATTGGTGCCGATCTAAGTGCCACCTTGGAGGGCTTCGAGCGCTCCGAAGTGGACCGCTTCGCCGCGCAAAGCCATCATCGGGCCGCCACCGCGTGGAAGGAAGGTCGCTTTGATCGTTCGATCGTCCCGGTCCGTGATGTGAACGGGCTGACGATCCTTGACCATGATGAAACCATTGGACCCGGGACCAGCACGGAAACCTTGGCTCCGCTGAACCCCTCATTCGCGAAGCTAGGCGCTCAGGGCGGCTTCGATGCGGTAGCCCTCGAGCAATACGCCTCGGTCGATACGATCAATCACGTCCACCATGCGGGCAACTCCTCGGGAATCGTCGCTGGTGCTGCCCTGGTCCTGGTCGGAAACGAGAGCGCTGGCCAACGACACGGCCTCACCCCGCGGGCCCGGGTGGTCGCAACGGCGGTGACCGGTTCCGAGCCGACCATCATGCTCACCGGCCCCACTCCTGCCTGTCGCAAGGCCCTCGACCGTGCCGGCATGACGGCCGGGGATGTCGACCTCATCGAAGTCAACGAGGCTTTCGCAGCGGTACCGCTGAAACTCATGCGGGACATGGGCTGGAACGAAGAACAAGCGAATGTCAACGGGGGCGCCATCGCCATGGGTCA
>NZ_JBQSWX010000037.1:0-17011 GCF_052377615.1 Arthrobacter sp. AOP36-A1-22 | reverse complement strand
TCGATATCGCGTTCGTAAGTGACGATCTGGTTACCGGCACCAACAATGACCCAGGTATAGAGGCCTAAGCTATGACGGGTTTTGACCTTCATCCCAGAGACAAGTGTTGGCGCTTCGTCTTCGCCTCTTATGGTTTCGTCATGTCGGTCGATCCACTGCACAGTGAGTCCTTCAGTGAAGCCTGAATCGATGCTGCGCAGGAATTCGAATGCCGTGTGGTGGGCTTCTCCAGTTGTCGGGATCGCGTCAGGTTCGAAACCGCTGATTTGGCGGGTGTAGCCGTAGAGGATGCGGTCGTCTCCAAAGACGGTGGTTACGTGTTCGCCCCCGTACTTCGGGTCAGTGCCTGGATGGTGGCGGGTTACGGTGACCGGGGTTGTGCCTTGGTGTTCTTGCCGAGTCGTGACCTCGGTGAACGTTTCAGGGATTCTGAGGGTAGGGAGAAGATGTTCTGACATGGTGTTCCTTTCAGGGATTTATTGAGGCTGCTGTGGGGTTCGAGACCCGAAAATCGTGAATGTGAGGGCGAGTAAGAAAATGGGGATTGCGATGAGTGCCGTGACCTGCACGAGCCCAGTAGTTGATACTTGGGCCAATGTTGCAAGCACCGGGATTGGCAGAGCTGCAAGGCTGGCGCCGAGGAAGAGTGCGAAGGTGTAGAGCGCTGTGACACTGCCGTAATGTTCTGGGGACATGCCGGTGAGGGTTTGGATTGTTGCCGGGGCGAGCACCGACACGCAGGTGGCAAGGAGGAGCATGCCGAATCCTGCGCCCAGGACGCTGTGCCCGGTGAAAACAAGCAGGGTGCTTGCAAGCGCTGCGCCGGTAAATGCGGTAATCATGCGTGTACTTGGGCGGATTCGAGTAAGCCAGGGTGAAGCGGCTCCAGCCCAGATCAGAGCGGGCAGTGCACTGAGGCGCAGCATCAGGAGCTCGCTGTCCGGGTAGTGACCGGTGTGCCCGAGGGCTGCGTAGAGCGCGATGAATGGGCCAAGGATCGCCAGCGTTGCGATTAACAGTAAGACAATGCGCAACCTGCCCAAAAGGCCTGCAAGTATCCTCGTGGCGTTCTGACCAGTTTCTGCGCTGCCGGGAGTAGGCCGCAGACCACGCATGGCAAGCACCAGCCCTAAAGTCAGGGTGATCGCGCTGAGGATGAAGAACCAGCGCCATGAGCCCGCTAACACGACGAGCTGCGCGAGGACCTGCGCAAGCACCGCGGCAGCAAGAAAAGAACTGGTCAGTACGGTCACGGCGATTAAGCGGACAGCGGTCGGCAGGCGTGCACCGAAGTATGCGAAAACCGATGGGGCGAAGCTTGCCGCGGCGGCACCTTGCACGATCCTGCCACCGAGAAGCCAAGACATGCTCGGGGCACAAGCCACGAAGACAGTGGCTGCAAGCAGTACGGTCAGGCCGATCAGAAAGCACCTTGTCGCACCATAACGATCGACCGCTGGCCCCCAGACGAGGAAACCAATCGCATAGGCAACCCCGAATAGGGACTGCACCAATTCCGAGGTGCCCGGATCAGCACCGAGGTCGAGGGCCGAAGCCGGACCGAGCACGAGCGCACCGTAGAGCTGTGAGAGCACCACCAGGGCAAGTACTACAAAGAACGTGATCGAGAGAGGCGCTCGATCCAAAATTTTTGGTCGGGTGGCAGGCATGGGTGGCGCGTCAGAAATGATTGGTCGGGAGGTGGGCATACACATCACGCTACAACCAACTGGTTAGTTGGGCAACTATCTGGTTGGTTGCTTCTCAGTGGTGGAGCTTCTACGCTGGGGACATGGCTGGACCAGAAAACACCAAACGAGCGCTCCTTGAGGCGGGCCGTGAGGAGTTCGCGAAGCACGGACTTGCCGGAGCTCGTACGGATAGAATCGCCGCGAATTCCGGTGTGAATAAGCAACGTATCTACGCATATTTCGGCAGCAAACAAGGCATGTTCCATGCCGTGTTATCTGACGCACTGGATTCTCTGCTCGGAATTGTCCCGTATCCCAAAGGAGACTTGCCGCCAGGAGAGTTCCTCTCCGCGTATCTACAAGCAGTCAATGCTTACCATGCCAAGCATCCGGACCTGTTGCGCCTGTTGCAATGGGAAGCACTCGAACCCGACACCGTCGAACCGGAGAGTGATTCCAGATCGGTGTACTACCAGGATAAAGTCACTTCCTTGGCACAACGTCTGAACATCGAGACGAAGGAAGCCGCACCGATCCTGTTTGGAATAATCGGGCTCGCAGCCTGGCCACACATCGTCCCGCAACTGGCCGCTCTCATCATGGACGACTCTCCCAAGCGTGCTCAGAAACAGGCTTTACAGTGGGCAATAAACAGTGTCGCTTCACTCACTGTGAGGTGATGACCTGAAAGATCCTCGGCCGCAGATCTCGGTGCATGAAACCGTGCAGTAGGCAGCGTCTTAGGCTTTCTTGCGGAAATGTTGTCAGGGGTAAGGTGCGCACAGTTTGGGGTGGTCCTACTCCATGGCGCGGGTCGGCTGGGCATCACCAAAGTCGTTCCGGTGACGGTTCTAGCGGATGATCAGGGGCTCATCAGTGTGTTGCCAACCATTGCGTTGATATTCACGCGGGGACATGTCGTGGGCTCGGGTGAAGACCGTGGTAAATGCTGATGGATGTGCGTAGCCAAGCCGACGAGCCGCCTGCGCCACACCAACCCCTTCTTCAAGATAGCGGCGTGCTTCGGTCATGCGTACCTCCGATCGCCAGGCCACATAACTCTGCCCTGTGGTCGCGAGGAAAGCGCGGCCGAGGTCTCTTGCGTCGGCATTGAGTACTTGCGCCCATCGTGTGAGAGTTCGTCGATCCGCTGGATTGTTGCGCACCGCGCGGATGATCTTGTAAACGGGCGTAACTCCCGCCAAGTCTTCGGCTGCTCCGGCTCGCGTCCTCGTGGCATGCTTGAGAAATGAGTGCGTGATCCGGTTCGGGTCGTGCGACGTAGGGCGAACAAGGCTGTAATTGGCGACGAAAGTGTGCAGCAGGTAGAGCTCAGCCTCATCTGGAAATCGCTGGACGAGGTTGCGAGGAAGTCGCGTTTCCGGTGTGCCGTGGCGTGATCCGAGAGGGAGTAGCAGCGAGCCGCGCGAAAGTGTAATGCTGTTGCGAACGCCTGCGGGAAGCCAGATAGCGTCGCCGCGTCGGAGTCGTCGAGTGCGCTCACCGACCATTACTCGCGCGGCACCGCGGTAGAGCCATACCAGGACGTGGAAATCGTTGATCCGATTCCAGGTCTGCGTTGCCGGGACGGACGGCGGTGAAGCCTCAGGTGGAGCCGCCTCAGGTTGCAGTTGAGGCAGCATCAGTTCGCTGAAGTCGGTGGCAAGGGTGTCATCGTGACGGGGAATGACAGGCCGCGCCTTCTTGTACTGGCGGGGGGTCATTCCAGTTTGTGTGTGGAATGCTCTCGTGAATCCAGCGGGAGTGGAGAAGCCGACCTGCCTGCCTGCTTGGCCGATCTCGTGGCCAGCATCCATCAGGGCGGCTGAGGCCGCAACACGTACAGCAGTGCGCCACCGTATGAATGGAAGTCCTGTCTCTTGCAGAAACTGCAGTTGCAAAGTCCGAACGCTGATATTGACCGCTCGTGCGTGGTCTGTCGTCTCGGAGGGATCATCGGGTCTCTGGAGCAGCGAGTGCGCGACCGTCAGGGCTTCAGGTGAGCGGGGCATCGGAGGCAGTGGCACCTGCTCTATAGGCCGCGCTTCTTCCTTAGGTGTCGCGTAGCGAGACCCGGCAACCAGATCGAGGAGGCTGGTGTCGGAGGTTGCGCCCCGAAGGTAGCCGATACTCCGCGCGAACTGGTAGATGAGCCACTCGGACCAGCTGTTTGAGAGATTGATGCGCTGGGGTCGGTCGAGGTTCGGCGCGCGGGTTCCTGCGGCTGGGAAGATCGGGAATGCGACTGAGTCAGCGCCCACCTCCACGGTGTAGGGGATACCGGCAGGCAACCATATGCCCTGCCCGGAGGAGAGTAGGTACTCCTGTTGCGCTGCGCGAACCTCTGCGGTTCCCGCGTGCACCCATAAGAGGGAGGGGTCACGTGTGTTGTGCACAGACACTGCTTGGGAGGTAGGCACCGGTGGTGGGTCGAACAGCACGAGCATGATCCTTTGTTCACTAGTCAGGCATCAGCATCAGAGTATGCGAACTCTGCGCTTACGGATAAATCATCCGACCTAAGTAAGGGTACACTTACTTAGTGAGCCCATGTGTGCCGATGCTTGTGGGGGTGGTCCGTTCTGTCGCTGTAAGGAGATTGTCTATGAGTGTGTCTGCACGTACGTTGCGCTTGGTTCCAGTAGCGCTGCGTGAACTTGCTGTAGGCCGCGTTGTGGACGTGACTTCGGGGATGAAGCGGATCACGCTGACGGGGAGCCAGTTGGGTGAGTTCACCTCGCCAGGGGGAGATCTGCAACCAGCTTTCACCTCACCGGGGTTCGATGACGATATTCGTTTGCTGTTTCCCTATCCAGGTGAGAGTGAGCCGGTCTTGCCTGTGATCGAAAATGGCCGCGTAACGTTCGCGGAAGGGAGGCGCCCCATCGCACGGGCGTACTCGGTGCGACGTTACGACTCGGAATCGCGTGAGCTGGATGTTGATTTCGTGCTGCATGGGCACGGGGTTGCGGCCGATTGGGCTCGGCGGGCACGACCTGGTGACCCGATCCATATCGCGGGTCCGGGCAAGACGCAGAGCCTGCCTGCCGGTTGCGACTGGTTCCTTGTGGCAGGTGACGATACAGCGATTCCCGCTATTGCACGGCTCCTCGAAGAACTACCGTGCGATGCGCGCGGTCAGGTTCTCATCGATGTTGCGGAAGACGATCACCGACAAGAACTCACTGCCCCTGAGGGAATCGAGATCTCCTGGATTCCTCGCCATGCTGGCACGCGGCACCCGTTGCTCAACGCGATACAAAACTTGAGGTGGCCAGAAGGTGAGCCGTTTGCATGGCTCGCTGGCGAACAGGCCGAGGTGCAGAAGATGCGCCGCTTCTTGGTCAAAGAACGCGCTGTTCCAAAGTCCGATATCGATTTCACGGGCTACTGGAAGCGGGGTGCGGCAAGACTCGTCGGCAGCTGAGTCGGGGCGAACACGCTTCCCTCACCCACGATCTACCCACCCGCTCAGTCATTTTCGGACACACCCCAGCAATCAAGAGAAAGGCAGTCAATGTCAAACACCCTCACGGCACGCCGCTTGGCGCTTTGTGCATTGTTCCTGTTGCCGGGTCTGGCCATGTCTTCCTGGGTCACGCGCACGCCAGCAATTCGCGACTTGCTCGGAGCTTCGACCGCGCAGATGGGGCTCGTGATTTTCGGCCTGGCGCTCGGAGCGATGGTGGGGATTCTCGGTTCAGGGCCGTTGTTGGCACGACTTGGCGCGAAGCCACTGATCGCATTCGGCACGTTGGGCGTCGCCGTGAGCGTGCCCCTCATCGCTCTTGGTGCGGCAGCTCAGATCGATGGGGTCGTCATCGCAGCGTTGGGGTTGTTCGGCCTGAGCATGGGCGGTAGCGAGATCGCAATGAACGTAGAGGGCGCTGATGTCGAAGCCATCACTGGCAGACCATTCCTGCCAGCGCTACATGGCTCGTTTAGCTTGGGCACCCTTATCGGCGCGATACTCGGAATTGTTGCTACCGCTGCGGACTTCTCAGTTATCGTGCATCTGCTGACGGTCGGGCTATGCGGCGTTCTGATCCTGATAGTTTGCATACGCTTCCTACCACCCGCGACTGGTCGCCGACAGAAACCGAAGAGTCCTGTTTACCGTGCTGAGCGAGCCGTATGGCGCGACTCTTCTGTTTGGTTCATCGGAGTCATCGTTCTGGCAATGGCATTTGCTGAGGGTACGGCAAACGACTGGCTACCCCTCATCATGGTCGACGGGTATGGTCTGAATCCGACGCTCAGCTCGACGGTCTTCGCGGTCTTCGCGGCAGCAATGACGCTCGGACGGTTCTTGGGAGGACCGGTTGTTCAACGGTTCGGGCGCGCCTGGGTGCTCGGAGCGAGCGCTCTGAGCGCCGTTATTGGCATCTCGCTCGTTGCTTTTGTTGACAATTCGCTCGTGGCGGGATTTGCAGTCGTGTTGTGGGGGCTAGGCGCGTCTCTCGGGTTCCCTGTAGCGATCTCCTCGGCTGGGGCGTCAGGAGAGAACCCGGCAACGCGTGTTGCTTTCGTGACCGTCATCGGATATGTCGCGTTTCTCGTTGCTCCACCCCTACTTGGTTTCATCGGCGAACGTGCCGGGCTACGCGGAGCGCTCATCATTCCCCTCCTCGTGCTCTTCGTTTCCATCTTCCTCAGCCCGGTCGCCCGAACGCGACCATCCTCAATCCAGATAGGGACACCATGAGCCGTTCGAAAGCTAAGCATTCTCGCATCCTCAGCAGCATCTGTGTTGTATTCACCATTTCCTTGTTCGCTGCAGGTTGCTCGGCAAAGCCCGAATCTGATGCCGCAACGAGACCCTCTGAACAAGCATCTTTACTGCCAGCGGCCGAGCAGACAACAAGCTATCCGCTCACACTCGAATCACCTTTCGGTGAGACTGTTCTGCCGGAACGTCCTGAACGCATTGCAGCGGTCGCCCCGACTGCGATCGACACTGAGTTGCTTCTCGCCCTCGGGGTGACCCCCATTCTCACGTCAAGTCTCGTGAGTGAAGGCGGTTATCTCGACGATCACGGGGCAGCAGAAATCGAAACCTACGAGTTCATATCCGGTGAAGACATTCCGATAGAAACCATCGCAGCTAGCGACCCTGACCTTATCGTAGCGGTGGGATGGACAGACGGGTTGAGTGGCGTCAACCTTGGCGACTACTACGACCGATTGACATCAATCGCCCCAGTGCTGACCAGTCCCGACACGTCGTCGCAACAGCTCATCCCTTGGCAAGACTCTCTTCGCCTCCTGGGATCGACGCTCGACCTCGAAGACGCAGCAACACAAGTCATCGCACATCACCAAGAACATTTCGCGGAGATACGGAATGAACACCCGGAATTCGCGGGTCTCACCGCCAGCTGGGTTCTCCACTTCGGGGCCGCAAATAACCTCCGCTATATGTCTCCATCGGGATCGGGTACAGAACTCTTCCTCAGCGAGCTTGGGTTCATTCCCAACCCAAAAGCGGAACAGTTCGTAGGTGACCCGTGGGTCAGCAATGAACTGCTGACGCAAATTGATGCGGATGTGCTTTTGCTCGGCCAGACCGTAAACGCGAGTGACGAAGAGATGCACGAGCTTGTCACCGAGAACGACCTCTTCATGAATCTGGGCGCTGTGATGTCCGGACATCTCGTCCAGCTGGCACCGAAGACCGAAGACGACCGAGACCTACTTTGGACGGTCACGGTAGGCGGGCCGATCGGACAGGAATGGGCAGCAGATTATCTCGTTCCGCGCATCGCCGATGTCCTCACGAAGACTTCGTGACCACCCACCAATGAACATTCCGAACTATAGAAAGGCGAACACGAATGAAGAAGACCAGACGCTCCCGCGTCATTGCCAGTATCGGGGCGACCCTTGCGACAATACTGCTCATCGCGGGCTGTTCTACCAGTCCGGACTCCAACGGCAGTCCTGAAGAACCCGGCGCAAACGAGTCAAGCCTGCTCCCGGCCGCCGAGGGTACGACGACCTACCCTCTGACGCTCGAGTCACCGTACGGGGAGACGGTCCTCAAGGAACGCCCTGAGCGGATCGCAGCCATCGTTCCAAACGCGATCGACACCGAGTTGCTGCTTTCCTTAGGGGTCACGCCCGTTCTGACTTCGAACTTCGTAAGCGAGGGTGGCTATCTCGAAGCACACGGATCAGCCAAGCTGGATACCTACGAGTTCACGATGGGCGAAGACATCCCCATCGAGGCCATCGCAGCGAGCAACCCCGACCTCATCGTCACGGTGGGTTGGCCCGGATTCGGGGAGGTACGTGACTACTACGAGCGGCTCTCGCAGATTGCTCCGGTGGTGACGAGTCCGGAATCCTCGCAACACATCATTCCGTGGCAAGACTCGATTCGTATCTTGGGTGAGACGCTGGATCTCAGCGACGCTGCCGAGGCAGTCATTGCCGAACACGACGAACTCTTCGCGCAAGTGCGTGCAGATCATCCTGAATTCGACGGACTCACCGCGACCTGGGCGATCTTCTACGGTCCGGCGAATGGCCTTCAGTACTTCTCGCAGCCCGGCTCCGCACCTGCTGCATTCCTGACCGACCTCGGTTTCAGTGAGAACCCCAACGCCACGGAATTCGCGACCGACACCAAGGTCAGTGACGAACTCCTATCAAAGATTGACGCCGACATCCTCATCCTTGGACAAAGCGCAGCCGCGAGCGACGCTGAAATTCAGGAGTTGACAGACCGCGACCTGTTCCAGAATTTGGGAGCAGTATCGTCCGGTCAGTTTGTCCAACTGCCACCGAAAACTGAAGACGGCGGCGATCTCGTTTGGGCAATCACCAGCGGAGGCCCCATCGGCAACGCCTGGGCCGCCGAACGCATCGTTCCCCAAATCGCGGACGTGCTCTAACTCGGCCTACGAACGATTGCGGTACCACGGGCGCATCAACCCGTGGTACCGCAATCGCTGAACAACACGAAAGATCGGTCATGACTGTTCCGTTAGTACGTGCGCGCAAGGCGCGCACAACACTGGAAGAAGGGCACCTCACAACAAGCAACCGTCGAATATCGGGTGTGATTGTGCTGCTCGCGTTGCTTGTGGTGGTTCTGGCAGCAAGCCTGTCATTCGGCGCGAACCCGTTACCCATCAGCGAGATCTGGCGGGTCGTACTCTCCCCAGATAGCTCCGAGGCAAGCTCCATTGTCTGGACATTACGAGTACCTCGCACGGTTGTGGGGATTGCTGCTGGTGTGGCATTCGGTGTTTCGGGCGCGCTCATCCAGGCGATCACACGCAACCCGCTTGCCGATCCCGGTATTCTCGGCGTAAATGCCGGAGCGGGGTTCGCCATTGTCGTTGGCGTGACGTTGTTCGGAGTCGGAGGAATCACCGGGTACATCTGGTTTTCGTTCATCGGTGCGATCCTTGCCACGGTGCTCGTCTACCTGATCGGGTCAGCGGGACGAGGCGCCTCATCTCCCGTCACACTCGTGCTCGCAGGCATCGCACTTGCCGCTGTCCTCTCAGCTTTCTCAACGTTTCTGACACTGATGGATCAGGAGACGTTCCGTTCCTTCCGGGCTTGGGGGTTGGGTTCCCTCTCGCGCGCCTCACTCGATGACACCGCTTCGGTTGCCCCGTTTCTGGCGGTAGGAATCCTGTTAGCCGCACTGATCAGCAGCTCCTTGAACGCGGTCGCGCTGGGAGACGACCAAGCGACCGCACTCGGAGCAAGCGTCACCCGCACTCGTATTTTGGGGATCATTGCCGTGACGCTCCTCGCAGGTGGCGGAACAGCGCTCACCGGAGGTATCGCGTTCGTAGGTCTCATGGTCCCGCACATCGTGCGCTGGTTCACCGGACCCGACCAGCGATGGATCATCGCCTACACCGCCCTCGCGGCACCCTCCATCGTGCTCATCGCAGACGTGCTGGGACGAGTGATCACCCGCCCCGGCGAGATCGAGGCCGGCGTGCTCACCGCACTCATCGGTGCCCCCGTCCTCATCGCACTTGTGCGCCGGCGAAAGGCATCCGGGCTATGAAATCCACTATTCAAATCCCACGACAGATCGATTTCGGTTACCGGAACCGCACAATCCGTACTCAGCGCGCCGTCGCGCTGAGATTCAGCGCACGGAGCATTGCGATCAACTCGATCCTCGCCGTAGTTGCGGTGACCGTTGCGGTGATGTCCCTCGGAATCGGTGACTATCCACTGACAACTGCCCAGGTTGTCCAGTCGCTCTTCGGCCAGGGCGATGACTTCCATCGCCTGATCGTGACGGAATGGCGTCTGCCCATCGCGATCGCGGCAATCCTGTTCGGAGCGCTACTGGGGATCGGCGGTGCAATCTTCCAATCGCTGACCCGCAACCCCCTGGGATCTCCGGATGTAATCGGCTTCGACGCAGGATCGTACACGGCCGTGGTGCTCACAATCCTTGTCATCGGCGCGAATCAGTACTGGTACATCGCCGCAGCAGCTCTGGTCGGCGGGCTGCTCACCGCAATCGTGGTGTATCTGCTCTCCTATCGAGGAGGCGTGCAGGGTTTCCGCCTCATCATCGTCGGCATCGGAGTTTCCGCGATGCTGGGATCGATCAACGCGTACCTCATCACTCGCGCCGAGATCACCGATGCGATGAGCGTCGGTTTCTGGGCGGCCGGGTCGCTCAGTCGCGTCGGATGGCACTCGCTTGTCCCCGTCATCATCGGGGGCCTGATTGTCTTCATCGGAGTGACGATGTTGGCTCCCGCTCTGCGACAACTGGAACTTGGTGACGACGCGGCACTCGCTCAGGGGGTGAACGCTTCCGTTGCTCGCCCGCTGCTGCTGATCCTGGGAGTTGCGACGACCGCGTTGGTGACAGCTGCTGCCGGTCCGATCGGGTTCGTCGCACTGTCCGCGCCACAGCTCGCGAGGCGATTGACACGGACACCCGGGGTAACCGTGGCTGCGTCCGCGTTCATGGGAGCCGCGCTCTTGTCTCTCGCGCAGTTGCTGTCGCTCGTGATCGCGCAGGTCTACCGGCCTGTTCCGGTTGGCCTCATCACCGTGAGCCTGGGTGGTCTCTACCTAATCTGGCTCCTTATTCGTGAAACAAGGAGAAGCATATGACACGAGTGGACACTCACCCCCTCGCCACTGCTAACACCGCCGAGTTGACCGTACCGACAAGTCGACTGTGGACGGTGAATGCCACGATCGGCTATGACAAGCGCGTCATCAACGAGAACCTGTCGGTGTCGATTCCCGATGAGTCTTTCACCGTGATCGTCGGGCCGAATGCATGCGGCAAGTCGACCCTTCTGCGCGGGCTATCCAGGCTCCTGAAACCAGGATCAGGGCGGGTGGTACTTGACGGACAAGACATCCATTCCTACAAGGCCAAAGAGGTTGCGCGCAAGTTGGGACTGCTACCGCAGACCTCGCTCGCTCCCGATGGGATCAGAGTCGCTGATCTGGTCGCTCGCGGCCGGTATCCGTACCAGAAACTGATCCGACAGTGGACACCGGACGATGAGCAGGCGGTCTCTACCGCGATGGCAGCAACTGGCATCCATGAACTCTCAGACCGGCTCGTCGACGAACTCTCCGGCGGGCAACGACAGCGAGTCTGGGTCGCGATGGCGCTGGCACAGCAGACCGAAATCCTGTTGCTGGACGAGCCGACGACGTTCCTTGACCTGACCCATCAGATCGAGCTGATGGAACTATTCACCGACCTCCACCTTGCCGGGCACACCCTTGTCGCCGTTCTTCACGACCTCAACCAGGCTGCCCGCTACGCAACGCATCTCGTCGCGATGAAGGACGGAGGTGTCGTCGCCGAGGGCCCACCGGCTGAGGTACTGACCTCCGACCTGGTCGAGCAGGTGTTCGGTCTGCGCTGTCTCGTCGTTCCTGATCCCGTCGCAGGAACCCCGCAGGTGGTGCCGCTCGGACGAGACCGGCATCGGAACAAGGAAACTCCGATCAAGGAAGGAGGCACCGAATAGTGCCCGCACTCAACAATGACCCTGCGGCCGCACCGGCCTCACCCATTGCGGCCGCACTGCGCCCCGCGATCCCTGTGCTTACAGCAGCGGTTACCGCCGCCGCGCTTGGTGGCCTCACGATGGTCGGAGCCTTATGGTTCACCGTGCAGGTCGTCGCTGCGGTGACACTGACGCATGCGATTTCGGCGTGTGTCTGCTGGCTCATTGGAGGCCTGCTCCTGTCCGTCTCGTCGTGGCTCGCACATCACGGGGAGGCAAGATTCTCCGCACGGCTACGGCGCGATACCGCTCGCCATCTCGCGCACATGCCGATGAGCACGGTCTCACGGTATGGCGCTGACGCGCTGCGTCGTCTGGTAGGCGAAGACATTGCCGCGCTACACCACACCGTCGCACATCTGCCCGCGGAAATCGCGACCCTTGCGGTGGTGCCCCTCGCGACAGTAACTCTGCTGGTCGCAGTGGCGGGTCCCCTTACCCTGATTGCGCTGATCCCTGGCCTGCTGGCCGCAGCCTACTATCTGTTCATCGTGCCGCGAAGCTCAGCGAAACACGGAACCGAAACGGTCCGTGTGATGACGGACATCAGGACCGCTGTCGACGACTACGCACGCGGCATTCGCGTGTCCCGCATTTACAGCGCACAGGCCGGGGCAACCGCCAACTATGCCGACGCAGCACGCCGGTTCACCGAGAACATGGTCGCCTGGGTGCGACGGGTCGCGACACTCTCTTCCGTAGCGGTGGCGCTGCTCCAGGCCGTCGCAACCTATGCGATCGCCTACGCCATCGGCTACGACCAAGAGCCGGCAGTGCTCGCCGCCATGCTGCTGTTCGGGCTCGCCGTGGTCACCCCGGCGCTGCGCCTTGGGCATGGCCTGGACTATGTACGAGCGGGCAGCGCCGCGGCCGAACGCATCGCAGCGGTACTCCGCGAACCGACCGTCACGGGATCAACCGATCACAGTGACGACCCTGGACTTGAACTCGTCGACGTGCGGATCGGTCAGGACGACCGCACACTCATCCACAGTCTTTCCCACACATTCTCACCAGGATTAGTCACCGCGATAACCGGCCCCAGTGGCAGCGGCAAGACCACGCTGCTACGTACTATTGCCGGGCTGGAAACGCTCGAAAGCGGCGTGATCCGGTACCCCCACAGGGAGACGAACAGCGAGAAGACGTCACCCGACTCGGTGTTACTCATTCCACAAGGTGGGGATGTGCTCTCCGGGACGATCCGCGAAAATATCGCGCTCTCGACCCCAGAGGCCACCGATGATGAGATCAGCACCGCGCTTCGACGTGCGCAACTCGACCTCCCCCTGGATACCGCGACGACCACCCTGTCGGGCGGTGAACGTCAACGAGTCGGACTCGCCCGCGCGTTCCTCACCGATGCCCGTGTGATCCTGCTCGATGAACCCACCAGCGCGCTGGATAAGGACACGAGCGGGCGGCTCGTCAGCGAGCTACACACATTCGTCATGGAGGAATCGAAGACGCTCTTGATTGTCACCCACGATCATGGACTGGCCGAGGGCGCCACAGCACAGCTCAAGCTCACCGGCAACTCGGTCACGGTAGCCGGAGGAACCCGATGAACACGCAGCACACCCAGACCCTTCCTGCAGCGGCTCGCCGCAGACTGGTACTCATATCACTTGGCTGGGCACTCGTCGCGCTGGCCGAGGCGACGGCCTACACCGTGCTCGCCCTTGCGATCGCAAAGCACCAGCCACCGGGAATGGTGATCGCGACTGCGGCCGTCGCCCTGTTTATCACCGTGCTCGTCTCGCGCAGCGGCTACCTCACCGGGGCAAGGCTGGCCGGAGATCTCTTCCAAGGAGTTGGCGCGGCCTTCTCCCACGCCAAACTCTCGTGGTTCACCGAGAAGAACCGAACTCTTGTCGGCACGGTCGCCGGACAATCAATCCCCGCCCTGATGAGCGTTCCCGCCCATCAGCTGCAGACGTTCATTCTCTCGCCGCTCATCCCGCTTCTCTTGCTTGTCGGTATCGCGATCGTCGCTGGCCCCCTCACCATGCTTCTGGTGGCCGGGCTTGTCATCATCGCGTTCCTCGCACAACTACTCGCTCAACGAGCCCTCAGCCGTGCAGACGCAGGCCGAAACACTGTCGAGCAGGCCACCACCGAGGCATCCCTGGAATTCATCGATCACCTCGAACTGCTGCGGACCGCCGCAGGGCCAGACCGAGCCGTGGCGCGCCTGGAAGACAGATGGGACTCGGAAGAGGCTGCGCTCGCGCGTACGAACCGTGTATCGACTCCCGCGACCTTCGTTTCTAGTCTCGCGAGCATTCTGCCGCTTGCTGGTGTCCTCCTCTTCATCGCGTCGACAGCCATTGATGACCCGGCTACGGCACTGGCGCTCATCATCCTCACCGCCCGTGCATCTGCACCTTTGGATGCTCTCGCCCTGGCGGGGGTCTCGATCAACGAATTGCGTACCACGATCAACCGGTATCGCGCGGTGCTCTCGGCCCCGGTCTTACCCGAGCCGACCAAATCTGTCCAGAGCGTCGGCCATGCGATGACAGTGAATGATGTCTCGCACATCACCGTGCTGAAAGGGATCTCTACCGAGGTGCCCGAGGGCTCTACGACGATCATCACTGGTCCGACCGGAAGCGGCAAGAGCACCCTGCTTTCCCTGCTGATGCGGTTCGACGATCCTGACAATGGGCGTATCGAACTCGGCGGGGTCGACCTCACAGACATGCGATACGAAGACCTCGCGCAACGGATCGGCTATGTGCCGCAGGATCCTGTCGTGTTCGACGGAACACTGGCCGACAACATCCGTCTCGGCGACCCATCGGCCACCGATGAAGAGATCATCCATGCGGCAAAACAAGCCGCACTCGGTCAAGTCATCGAGCAATCACCGCTCGGGATTCAGCAATCAGTAGGCCACCACGGAAACGCACTGTCAGGCGGTGAACGCCAACGAGTCGCGATCGCCCGAGCCCTCCTTAAACAGGCACCGATCCTCATCCTCGACGAGGCGACCTCCGCCCTCGATACCGCCACGGAAGCGAAGATCGCCGAAACGATCCGCGCGCTCCCATGCACGAAGATCGTCGTCACTCACCGCGACGCGGACACAACCTGGCAGCCGACAGGTCACATTGCGCTCGGAGCACCAAGTGGTCGGAACACCAACGACCTCTGGTGAAAATGAAGTGAATTTGTTTGGGTCAGGCGGGCTGCCAGTGTTAGTGCGGGATCAGACAGCGCAGGTTCCGTCCGGCCCGTTGCGTGTGGCTGCGGTGAAGGTCGTGTTCGTGCTCTCAGGATGGGGACGCCTGCACACTCCAACAGGTGAGGAGCTATTGGGCGCGGGCAGTATTTTGACGATTCCAAATGGTATTGAGTGTCGCGGGTTTCCAGCAGAACATATGCGAACAGTGACTTTCTACATTCATCCCGGATTTCTAGCCGATCAGGTGCGGTGGCTGTCTGCAGCACACCCTCTGGTACACCATCTGCACCGTGCTCTCCACAAGAATTCTGAGCTCGGAACGTTGCGACTCTCGCCGGGAGCGTTGCTTGAACTCACTCCCAGCCTGCTCCGCCTCGCACACAAACCTGAGACTACTACGAGCGACTTTACCGTGCTCGCAGGAGCCTCGGAGGTGTTCGATGCGGTAGGAAAACTGACCGGCGTTGCCTCAGGCAGCACCGATCGTATCGGGGCGTTCCCAAGACGAGAAGTGACCATGGCAGTCGCCCTGCTACAGGCAAATCTGAATCACCCCTGGCGCGTCGATGAACTCGCTCGGGAGATTGCCCTGTCATCGTCACAGTTGACCCGGCTTTTCCGCTCGCATGTGGGTGTCGCTCCCGGGACTTTTCTTCGTCAGCTTCGGGCGGATCGGCTGGCTGAGCTTCTTGCCACGACGGACCTTTCGGTGAGCGAGGCTGCGGCACGCGCAGGCTGGGGTGCCAGTACGCTTGCCTCCCGGTCGTTTAAGCAGCGGTACGGGGTCTCGCCGAGCATCTACGCGCGCTTCCATCGTGGCGAGAAGAACACACTCCTCACGCTGAGCGATCAGACTTCGTGAACCGATGCCAGCAAAGCTTGGGATGTCCTTTTCCGCACAAAGAGGGCTAGTTAGCTGCCTGATAGTATGGCACTTAATGAATAAGGGTGTGGTCGTCAAACACGACTTTTTGCTGGCTCACGTTGATCACGATGAGTCTGCTCAAGTCGTGATGGCGGTGCTGTCTGCGGCGCGGCGCATCGATGACGCATGCGCCCACCTGCTGGCGCGGCATGGGCTTTCCGAGGGAAGGTTCGCAGTGTTGCTCGCGGTCAGCGAGCGTGATGACGCGAGTCCCGGGTGGATCGCCGAGCGGCTTGGGGTGACTCGCGCAACGGTCACTGGTCTTCTTGAAGGGCTGGTCAAAAGTGACTTTGTCGTGCGCATGGCCGCGCCAGGAGACCGCCGTTCGCACAACATCAAGCTCACGGAGGCTGGGGTCGCTGTTGTGAAAGAACTCGTACCCGTATACAAGGAGTGGTTGCGCCAGATCGCGGACAAGGTTGCGACGCCGCAAGACATTATCTCGAGTCTGGAACAGCTACGGCACAACCTGAGATCAGGAGCACCAACGAAGGGGGGTCATGAGTCGTCCTAGAACGGTTGCAGGGTTTGTGCCCGAACGGTTGCAGCAGTTACAGGCTGGGAGTATTGCAACGAGCACGCCCACCGAAGCATTAGCGATCGATCAGGGGTGTTGCTGCGCAATGTGCTCCCTGACGCTCCTGAACGTTTGCATGACGCTGCACGTGCGACGCAAAGCCAGGGAATTTTGGCGAGGATGCAACCCATCGGCGAGGCACTGCACAATCATCTTGGTACTGCAGACCCGGATCGCTGAGCTACGCACCGCTCAGACACGGTGCGTGGGTGGGCATGTTTCGCGGTTGCTGCTGGCCCGATCTTCCAAACCGCCGAAACCTTGCTGCCAGTGTTACGGCCAGCAGCCGATGATCAGCATTTCGCGGTTCGGGAATGGGCGTGGATGACGGCCAGGCCCACGCTCACAGCGCACCTCATCGAGAGCATCACGGTGCTTTCTGTTTGGACAGGTACAGATTCAGAACGCATCCGCCGGTTCACGAGCGAAGCGCTATGCCCGCGAGGAGTGTGGGCCAAACATATCGCCGCCCTCACACACGACCCTGAGCTGGGGTTACAGATCCTCGAACCCTTACGCAGTGACACGTCACGCTATGTGCAAGACTCTGTCGCGAACTGGATCAATGATGCCTCGAAAACCCAGCCCGAATGGGTC
>NZ_JBQSWX010000036.1:0-17257 GCF_052377615.1 Arthrobacter sp. AOP36-A1-22 | reverse complement strand
GTCTAACTTACCTTACCGCGTGTCAATCCGCAAATCCATCGTTTCCGGTGTTTCTGCGGTACTCTACGCAATCGATCCAGACTGGATTCGGGGCGCAAAACGCCCCGGTCCATTCAGGACTGATTTTGTTAGGTGGCCGCCTTCCGATCGTCTGCGTTTCCGCTGTACTCGTCTCGGCGACTCAGAAAACTTTACACGGATTCGGGTGCCCCACCAAATCGGAGGCCCTCTTCGCCGAAAACCCCTTGATTCCGCGGGAATCAAGGCGGCTTCGGCCCCCTGGAGGTCGATTTCTGCGATTCCGAGATTTGAGTCCTGCATCACATGCCCCGTCCCTAGAATGGGGCCATGCCCAATGTTCATGATGCCCCGGATCAGCCAGTCGATGTCCCGACGGTCGCCTTCGACCTGCCCGCGCGTTTGGGTCTTGACCACCCACTGGTCAACGCCCCCATGGCCGGTGCCGCCGGCGGAGCCTTGGCCGGCGCCGTCAGTACCGCCGGGGGGTTGGGCCTGATCGGGATCGGCTCCACCGCCACGAAGGAGTGGATCAGCGAACAAGCCACATTGGCCCGCGCCCCCGGACGCGCCTGGGGTGCCGGGTTGATGGCCTGGGTCCTGGAACGCTCCCTGGACCCCCTGCACGAGATCCTGGACCACGGGCCCTCCTTTGTTTCCGTCAGTTTCGGTGACCCGGGCCCCGCCGCAGCGCTGATTCGGGAATCCGGGGCTCTCTGCGCGATGCAGGTGGGAAACGATGCCGATCTGCAGCGGGCCCTCGAGCCGGATATCGACGTCGTCGTCTGCCGTGGCGGGGAGGGTGGCGGTCATGGACGCAATGACGTGGCCACGTTGCCGTTGCTGCAGCAGGCCCTGGCGGCAACCAGCAAACCGGTGATCGCGGCCGGGGGCATCGCCGACGCCCGGGGTGTTGCCGCGGTCCTGGCCGCCGGAGCCCAGGCTGCCTGGATCGGGACCCGTTTCGCGGCCTCGACCGAATCGTCCAGCCATGACCTGGTCAAACAAGCGATTGCCGCGGCCGAGTTGGACGACACGATCTTCACCCGGGTCTTCGATATCGCCCAACGCATCCCCTGGCCCACCGAATTCGGGGGCCGGGCGTTACGCAACGATTTCACCGAGCAATGGGCCCAGGACGGAGAAGGCCTGGTCGATGCCCTGGCCAAGGACCCCTCGATCACCGAAACCATCAAGGCGGCCCGCACCCACGCCGATGTGTCCACCGCCCCCGTCTACGCCGGACAGTCGGTCTCCCGAACCGCCGGTCAGGAGGGTGCCGCCGACATCGTCGCCGAACTGGCCGGCTTCCGCACCCATCTCGGTACCGCCGCCGCCCGCTGGAGTCGAGGCCGTTGACATCTTCCTGGGGCCTTGCCGGGCTTTCGCCTCGACAGCGGGCCCGTCTGGACCAGCTGTACCCGCGGGCCCACGGGATCGTCGACCATAGTTGGCCCTACGGCATCACGGTCCTGGAGTTCATCGACGCAGGACGCCGGCTGCTGCTCAAGGCCTGCCAGGACACGCACCATCTCGACCGGGAAGCCCGGGCCCACCGCAACTGGCTGCAGCCGCTGGCCTCCGACGTACCGGAAATGCTCGGCTACGACGCCGGGGCCGGACTCCTGGTGAAGACGTTCATCGACGGGGAGCTGGCTACCGGCTCCCGGTACGAGCACGACCCCCTGGTCTTCAAACAGGCAGGGGAACTACTGGGTCGGCTGCATCGCGGGACCGTTCCGGTCCTGGATGGGCACTATGAACACTCCGTGCTCTCCAAGACCCTGACCTGGCTGGACCGGGCCCCGGGGCTGGCCCCGCCCGAGCAGCTGTCCCGGGTGCAGCGGTGGTTGGATGCCTTCACCCCCTCACCCGTCGAGGTGGTCCCCACCCACGGCGACTACCACCCCCGGAATTGGATCGGTCGTCCCGACGGCCGGATCGCGATCATCGACTTCGGGCGGGCCGGGCTGCGCCCCTGGTACACCGATATGGTCCGCATGGAACATCGTGACTTCCTGGGGAGTCCGCAGCTGCGGGAGGCCTTCCGGCAGGGCTACCGTCCGAAGGGGGCGGTGCCTCCTGCCGGAACCGTGGACGCGGGCCGCCTGCTCGACGAACTCATGCAGTCATTGGGGACGGTCGTCTGGGCGCACCAGGTCGGTGACCAGGCCTTCGAGGAGCAGGGCCGGGGCATGCTGGCCCGGACCCTGCAGGGCAGCGGGTTCCCCCCGCACTGAGGTCAGTCCGCGGCGTCGCCGAGCAGCATGTTGTCGATCAACCGCACCTGGCCGGTCCGCGCGGCCACCAGGACCAGCGCGCCTCCGGTGAACGGGGTTTCGCGGCAGTTGAAGGCCAGGGGTTCCAACGTGTCGGGGTCCACCACCTCGAGATAATCCAGCTCCACCAGGGGCTGGCTGCCGATCAGGTCCTCCGCCTCGTCGATCATCAACGCCTCGTGGGCCGCGGCACGATCGGCCAGCAGGAACAGGGCCCGACTCAGGACCAGGGCCGCGTCGGCCTGTTCGGGGGTGAGGAACTGGTTGCGGCTGGACAGCGCCAGGCCTTCGGCGGACCGCACGATCGGGACGGCTCGGATGCGCACCGGGTAGGACAGATCGGTGACCAGGCGGCGCACGATGGCCAGCTGTTGGGCGTCCTTCTGCCCGAAGTAGGCGCTGTACTCCACCGGGACCGGGGTCAGGGAGGAGGGCTGGGCGATATGCAGCAATTTGGCGACGACGGCGAGCATGCCATCGAAGTGGCCGGGCCGTGAGGCGCCTTCGAACTTCTCCCCCAGCGTCCCGCTGGACAGACGCACCAGCGGCGCACCTCCGGGATAGATCTCCGGTTCCTCGGGGGCGAAGACGATATCCGCCCCGGCCGAGGCCAGCAGTGCGCGATCCGCCTCGAGGTCGCGGGGATAGCGTTCGAAATCGGCAGGATCATCGAATTGCAGGCGGTTGACGAACACCGAGACGACCACGACGTCGTTCTCCGCGCGGGCCGCACTTACCAGATGTTCGTGCCCCGCGTGCAGGGCGCCCATCGTGGGGACCAGCCCCAGGCGTCGGGGCCCGTCCGTGGCGGGTGCCTGCGCCAGGAGCCTCGAGCCCAGGGCGGCCAGTTCGGCGGCGGTTCGAACCAGAAGCGGACGCGTGGCGCCCAAGGCGCCTGCGTCACCGGGGGGCGGTGCTGTGGTATTCACGCGACGAGTCTATCCCCGCAACGGCCCGGCCGTCTCAGGACAAGGCATCGAGGATGGTGGCCGCCTGGGTCTCGTTGAGCAGTCCCCTCTCCAGGGCCCGCTGGGCGGTGGCCCGACCCATCGCCAGATAGGCGTCCCGGATGTCGGAGGGCACCTCCCCGGTGGCCAGGGCGGCCCGGTGCGCCGTGATCGTCCCGGTATCGCCGCGGGCCACGGGCCCGGTCAGCGCGCCCTCCCCCGAGGCCAACGCGTTCTCCAACGATCCGCGCATCAGTGGTCCCAGCACCCGGTCGGGGGCCTCCACGCCGATGCGACGCAGCAGTTCGGAGGACTGGCCCGCCAGGGTGACCAGGTGGTTGGAGGCGTGGGCCAACGCCGCATGGTAGATCCCGCGGTCCTCCTCGGCGATCACCGTGGACTCGGCCCCCATCTCCACGACCAGGGCCTGGGCGATCGGCAGGACCATCGAGGCGGCGGTGACCCCGAACATGCATTCGTTCAGGCGCACCAAGTCCAGGGACATCCCGGTGAAGCTCATGGCCGGATGGATGGCCAACGGGATGGCCCCGGCCGCCTGGGCGGGAGCGAGGATCCCGGTGCCGTAGCGTCCCGAGGTGTGGACGACCAGCTGGCCGGGCTGCCAGTGTCCGGCCTCGGCCAGGCCCTCCACCAGAGGATGCAGCGCATCATCGGGTACGGCCAGCAACACCAGCTCCGAGCGTCGGACGATCTCGGGGATCTCCAACACGGGAACCCCCGGCAACAGGATCTCGGCGCGGTCCCGCGAGGCTTCGGAGACAGCGTGGACCCCCACGACGGCATGTTCTGCTGATCGCAGGGCGGCCCCGAGGACGGCCCCCACCTTGCCGGCCCCGATGATGCCGACGCCCAGACGTCCTGGTTTACTCATGATTTTCCTCTTCCAGCCAATGGTCTCGGTCCTTCAGTCGGCGGGCCCGGGCCGCCCGGGAGGCCTGGGACATGAACAGTTCACGGCCGGTCCGCAGCGACATCTGCTTCACCCTCGGTGAGATCGGTCCGTCGGTGGTGCAGAATTCGATTCCCGTCAGTCCCAGCGGGCGGTTCAACGGCCCCTGGGTGAGGAAGATGCCTTGGATGCGTTCATGCGGGATGATCACCAACGAATGGGTGAGCACTCCGGCCCGCGAGAACAAGGCCGTATCGGTCACGGCGAATCCCTGTCGGCGGTAGGCGAACGGCGAAAGCCAGCGGGCACTGCGCGGGGAGGTGATGAACCCCTCCGCACTTCCGGAGCCCCCGATCCCCGCCCCGACCAGTTCGGCGGGCCGTTCGGTCCCCGGTTCGGGCAGCACGACGGACAACACGTTGAGCACGTCCTGCCGTGTGCCCACGGGCAGCAGGGTGGAACGCAGCGCCCCTTCCTGATTGCCGTAGCCGGCGACGTTGACGACGACCTTGTACCAGCCGAAACGCCGCCAGATGATCCCTTGGGTGACCATGACCGCCTGCACCCGGCCGGGAGGTACTGTCTGGTGGCTGGTCTCCAGCAGTCCGTAGCTGAGTCGCAAACCGTCTTCGCTCATGGCCGCGCGGAAGTTGTAGCCCTGGTTGAACTGGCCCCACAGGACGGGGACGACGCCGATGAGACCCGGGAGGACGAAGAAGAAGCTGATCTCGCCGTCGGAGGCCACGGTGGCGACAATCATGCTGAGGACGAACAGCAGCACCGCCGCCAGCCACGGGGAGAGCAGGGTCGCGGCGATCAATCGCGGGGGCGGGACCACGGCCACGGTGCGTTCGGGAGCCTCCGGGGACACGGGCTCTCCGCCGGCGGGTCCCGGGGCCGGGGCGGGTCCTGCGGAGGCGGGTTCGGCGGACCGCGCCGCCGGGCCCTCCGCCCCGGGGACCCCGGGAGCGGGGACGACGCCGGCGGGGCCGGCCTCACGTTCCTGCTTCAGTCCGGCGGCGCGGGCCAGGATGTCATTGCGGAGGACCTTCGCAGCGTCCAGCTTGATATAGGCCAGCCGCATGGCCGTGGATCCGGAGTCGGCGACCTCAAATTTCAGTTCGGCGAGGCCGAAGATGCGGGCCACCAGCGGCTGGACGATGTCGATGGCCTGGACCCGGTCGATCCGGGCCTGGCGTTGTTGGCGGAAGACGACGCCGGAGTTCACGTGCACGTGCCTGGCGGTGACCTGGTATTTGGTGAAGTACCAGGACAGGAAGAAACCGGCCATGATCAACACCAGGATGCCGATGCCTCCGGCGACGACGAGCAGCACGCTGGGGGTGAAGCTCCAGTCCTTATCCGCCTCGGGGGGCAGTTCACCGGCACTGAAGATGTTGTTGAGCGAATTCTGGCCGAAGAAATAGAGGAACGCCACCACGACGAGCCAGCCCCTGACCATCGGCGAAACCGGGTGGACCCTACGCCAGGGGGCCGACTCCTCCGCCTCGGTCATCGACGCCTGATCGCCGGTCACAGTCCGGCCAGCCTCGCCTCGCCGCGGGCCGAGAGACGCTCACGCAGGCGGGTCCCCTCGGAGGAGGGCAGCCCGGGGATCTCCGCCTTGGCGGTGGTCGAGGCGGTATGGAGTTGGACCTTGCACAGGCCCAGGGCCCGGTCGATGGGCCCGACCGCGACGTCGACGTACTGCATCCGACCGTAGGGGACGACCAGGACCTGTTGGAACATCAAGCCCGAACGGATGAGCAGGTCGTCGTCTCGTTCGGCGTAGCCGATGGCCCGAACCTGCCGGGGGATGATGGCCATGCGGACCACGTCGAAGACGACGACCACCCCGAGCAGCCCCCAGGCCAGCCAGGCCGGGTAACCGGACCAGACGCCGGTCAGCATCAGGACCAATG
Source organism: Arthrobacter sp. AOP36-A1-22 (assembly GCF_052377615.1). Taxonomy (NCBI): domain Bacteria; kingdom Bacillati; phylum Actinomycetota; class Actinomycetes; order Micrococcales; family Micrococcaceae; genus Arthrobacter; species Arthrobacter sp. AOP36-A1-22. The sequence goes on along the minus strand of NZ_JBQSWX010000036.1, from coordinate 11,181 downwards.
GCACGGCCAGCACGGCCCAGGTCACCAACGCCGAGATCGCCCAGCCGACCAAACGCACCTTCGCATAGGCAGGCGAGACCCGCTGGAACACCAGGCCCTGGGGATCAATTGGTTCCTGCGGCATACCCTTCGTCTTCCTCCCGTTTCCGGCTCCCCGCCCCGGGGGCCGATGGGTCCTCGGGAGGCAGCTTGCAGAACTGCTCCACGACCCACCCCACGATAACCATCACGAGCGAACCGATAATCATTACCAGGGATGAGATCACCACCTGGTTGCCCCAGCCGGCGCCGCGCAGCACATCCAGCAGCAACCCGATATGCCATCCGCCGATCAGCGAACCGGCGTAGGCGGTGGCCTGGGCCAGCACCAGGGTCCGGGCGGCCTGCAACGGGTCGAGGCGGCGCTTGAGCTTGCCCTGGGTATAGCGCCTGACCCGCAGCCCAAACGCAAAGGTGATCGCCATGCCGGCGACCATGGTGACCAGCGACGGCCATTGGAGCACCGGGGAGGTGAAGCCGTTGGTGGTCAGCAGCAGCTGCGCCGTCCAACCGGCCAGGGCCGATCCCAGGCAGATCAGCAGCAACCAGAGCGGGCGGATGGTGTTCATCGGGATTCAGCCGTCCTCGCCGGCGGTGTAGAGGCTAAGCCCCTGAAGATCGGCGGCCTCGGCGGCCAGTTCCGCCACCGGGCGTCCGCCCAATGTTGCCTCCGGATCCATCCAGGCCCACGGCTGCAGGACAAATGCACGCTCGGCGGCCCGCGGGTGGGGCAGCGTGAGGATCTCGTCGTCGGAGACCACGTCCGCGTAGATGATCACGTCGACATCCAGGGTCCGGGGACCCCACCTGACCTCGCGGGTGCGGTGGTGGTCCTGTTCCACCGACTGGCACCAGGCCAGCAGATCCAACGGCGCAAGCGTGGTCTCGACCTCCACCACCAGGTTCAGGAAGTCGGGCTGGCCCCCGGGGCCACCGACGGGCCGGGTCTGGACCAGGGGCGACACCCGGCACAACCGGACCGCGGGGTCGGCCACGAGTTCGGCGACGGCATCGGTGAGGGTGGAGGAGCGTTCGCCCAAGTTGCTGCCCAACGCCAGCACCGCCCGGACCGGGGTGCTCATTCCCGTTCCCGATGGATGTGGATGCTCACGTCACCGAAGGGGACCTCGATGGGTGCCTTGGGTTTATGCACGGTGATGTCCACCGCGGCGACGTCGAACTCGGCCAACACCATGCTGGCCAGCCGTCCCGCGAGCTTCTCGATCAGGTTGTAGGGGCCCGCCGTGATCTCGTCCTTGACCCGCTCGGCCAATTCGCCGTAATGGGCGGTGTCGGACACCTCGTCCGAGGCTTCGGCGGGGCGGATGTCCGTATACAGCACGACATCCACCACGAAGGGCTGTCCGTTGCGCTTCTCGTGTTCGAAGACCCCGTGGTGGCCGATGGCGGTGATGCCACTGAGGCAGATCCGGTCCCGGACGTCCGTCGGCGCGGGAGAGGAACCTCCACCCATGATCAGGCTCCCGCCGGCGCGGAGGAGGACCCGGCGGAGGCGGGGTTGGTCCACGCGGCGGCGACCTTCAGCGCGTCCAGGGTCCCTTCGACGTCGTGCACCCTGACACACCAGGCTCCCGCGACCGCTGCCAGGGCACTGGTGGCGGCCGTGGCGACATCGCGTTCGGCCGGGGGCGCCGGTTTGCCGGCCTCGGCCAGCAGCGCCCCGAGGAACCTCTTGCGCGAGGTGCCGATCAGGACCTTGTGCCCCAGCGCCTTCAACTCGGGGATGGCCTGCAGCAGCGCCCAGTTGTGCTCGGGATCCTTGGCGAAGCCCAGTCCCGGGTCGATGACGATGTGCTCGGGGGCGACCCCGGCGTCGGTGAACGTGGAGCGTACGGTCTTCAGCTCGTTGACGACCTCGGCCACGACGTCATCGTAGTTGGCTTCGGAGACCATCGTCTGCTGGTCCCCGCGGCGGTGCATCAGCACGTAGGGGACCTTGCGTTCGGCCACCAGCGCCGGCATGTCTGCCTCATGGGTCAGCCCGGAGACGTCGTTGATGATCTGTGCCCCGGCGTCCAGGGCCGCGCGGGCGGTGGCGGTGTGCATGGTGTCCACGGAGACGATCGCACCGGCCTTGACCAGGGCGGCGATGACCGGGACGATGCGCCCCTGCTCGGCGGAGGGGTCCACGTAGTCGGCACCGGGGCGGGTGGATTCCCCGCCGACGTCGATGATGTCCGCCCCGGCATAGAGCATGCGGAGCCCGTGCTGGATCGCGTCATCGGTCTTGAGGTATTTCCCGCCGTCGCTGAAGGAATCCTGCGTGACGTTGAGGATCCCCATGACCAACGTGCGGTCCTTGGGCAGTTGCGCGACGTTCTTCGCCGACTTCACGGCACGGATGACCGGTAGCGGGGAGGTGGCGGGACCGGTTCCGGGGATTGCTCCGAGGGACATGGTGACCTACTTTCCGAGAATGAGGCTCATCGCCTCGGCGCGGGTCGCCGGATCGCGCAACTGCCCGCGCATGGCACTGGTGACGGTCTTGGCGCCGGGCTTCTGCACGCCCCGCATGGACATGCACATATGTTCGCATTCGATCACGACGATGGCACCGCGTGGCTGCAGATGGTCCATCAGGGCCATCACGATCTGGGTGGTCAGCCGCTCCTGGACCTGGGGGCGCCGTGCATAGAGTTCAACCAGCCGGGCCAGCTTGCTCAGCCCGGTGACCTTCCCGTCGGGCCCCGGGATGTACCCGATATGGGCGCTGCCGTGGAAGGGAACCAGGTGGTGTTCGCAGGTGGAGTAGAACGGGATGTCCTTGACCAGCACGAGCTCGTCATGGTCGATGTCGAAGGTGGTCGACAACAAGTCCGCCGGGTCCCCGTGCAGCCCGGCAAAGAACTCGGTATAGGCCTTGGCGACCCGTTGGGGGGTCTCCACCAACCCATCCCGGTCCGGATCCTCGCCAATGGCATAAAGGATCTCCCGCACCGCGGCGGCAATGCGTTCCTGGTCCACGGGACTGGCGGTTTCGGACACGACGGTGCCTTCTTCCTCTAGGGTGCTCACGATCTAGATCCTAGCCTGAGTGGGCTCAGTCGAGGTTGCCGGGTCCATCGGCACCGGGCAGGCCGGGGGTGTCCCCGCCTCCGGTTCCGGGGCCGAATCCACCGTCCGCCCCGGTATCGGGACCCGGGTTCCCTCCGGGCAGGGACGGGCCCGACCCCGGATCCACCACGGCGTCGGCGTGGCCTTCGTCCTCGGTTGCGGATGACCCTTCATGACGTTCGGCGGCCTGCCGGCGTTCCAGCGGGGAGAGCACGGGACCCTCGGGGTGGACCGGACGGCTGGACTTGGAGAGCCAGACCACCCGTTCGGGCTGCTTGACGATATCGGAGAAGATCTCGGCGAGCTCCTTCTGGTTCAGGGTCTCCTTCTCCAGCAGAGCCAAGGCCAAACGATCCAGGACGTGGCGGTTCTCGGTCAGCGCCGCATAGGCCTCGTCGTGGGCCGCGTCGATCAGGGCGCGGACCTCGTCGTCGATGACCCCTGCCATCGCATCGGAGTACCCCCGGTCCTGTCCGGCGTCACGTCCCATGAACGGTTCCCCGCCCGCGGAGCCGAGCTTCACGGCGCCGACGCGTTCGCTCATGCCGTATTCGGTGACCATCTTGCGGGCCGTCCCGGTGGCCTTCTCGATATCGTTCGAGGCCCCGGTGGAGGGGTCGTGGAAGATGATCTCCTCAGCGACCCGGCCCCCCATGGCGTAGGCCATCTGATCCAGCAGTTCGTTGCGGGTGATCGAGTACTTATCGTCCTCGGGCACCACCATCGTGTAGCCCAGGGCCCGGCCACGCGGCAGGATGGTCACCTTCGTCACCGGGGCGGTCTGGCGCATGACCGCGGCGACCAGGGCGTGGCCGCCCTCGTGGTAGGCGGTAATCTTGCGTTCGTGCTCCTTCATCAGCCGGGATCGCTTCTGCGGTCCCGCCATGACGCGGTCGATCGCCTCGTCCAGGGCGCGGTCGTCGACCAGCTGGGCATTGGAGCGGGCGGTCAGCAGGGCCGCCTCGTTGAGCACGTTGGCCAGATCGGCACCGGTGTATCCGGGCGTCTTCTTGGCCACCGCCTTCAGGTCGACGTTGTCCGCCATGGGCTTGCCCTGGGCGTGGACGTTGAGGATCTGTTCGCGACCGACCAGGTCGGGGGCCTCCACCGGGATCTGACGGTCGAAGCGGCCCGGACGCAGCAGGGCCGGGTCCAGGACGTCGGGGCGGTTGGTGGCGGCGATGAGGATGACGTTGGTGTTGGCGTCGAAGCCGTCCATCTCCACCAGCAGCTGGTTCAGCGTCTGTTCGCGTTCGTCGTTGCCGCCACCGACCCCGGCACCACGGTGGCGTCCGACGGCGTCGATCTCGTCGACGAAGATGATGGCCGGTGAGTTCGTCTTGGCCTGCTCGAAGAGGTCACGCACGCGGGAGGCACCGACGCCGACGAACATCTCCACGAAGTCCGAACCGGAGATCGAGTAGAACGGGACGCCGGCTTCCCCGGCCACCGCCTTGGCGAGCAGGGTCTTGCCGGTACCCGGGGGGCCGTAGAGCAGCACGCCCTTGGGGATCTTGGCGCCGACGGCCTGGAACTTGGCGGGCTCCTCGAGGAACTCCTTGATCTCGTGGAGTTCCTCGACGGCTTCCTCGGCGCCGGCCACGTCCACGAAGGTCACCTGGGGCATGTCCTTGGTGATCAGCTTGGCCTTGGACTTGCCGAACTTCATGACCTTGTTGCCGCCACCCTGGGCCCGGGAGAGCAGGAACCAGAACAGCAGGGCGATGAGCAGGAACGGGATGATGAACCCGAGCATGCTCACGAACCAGTTGCTTTCCACCGGCTGGTCGGTGAACCCGTCGAGCTTGGCGTCGTCCATCGCCTGGACCACGTCGGTGGCGCGGGCGGTGGAGTAGAAGAAGCTGACCTTCTTGCCCAGGTCGTCGCCGTCGAGGGTGAAGTCGTCCTTCAGCGACAGGTCGACCCGTTGGTCCCCGTCGTAGATCTTCGCCTCGGAGGCCTTGTCGTTCTTGAGCAGTTCCAGCCCGACGCTGGTATCCACCCGGCCGGTGTTCCCCGCGGTGAGGCTCGGCAGGAAGATGAGCAGTGCCGCAACACCGATCAGGACCCAGACGGCCCAGCTGTTGAAGATCTTCTTGACGTTCATGCGTTGGGGGCCCGACCCCCATCCCTCCTGGTCGCGGACGACGTGTCGTCCGGAAAAGTATTCGGTGTCCCTATCAGATCACCCTCGTGTCTAACCACGACCGAGCGCGCCCGGGAGTTCCCCTGACGGCGTAAGGATCCCGCCGTCGTCCTACTGGTAGACGTGCGGGGCCAGGGTGCCGATGAAGTCCAGGTTGCGGTACTTCTCGTCGAAGTCCAGCCCGTAGCCGACCACGAATTCGTTGGGGATGTCCATGCCGACGTACTTCACGTCGATCTCGACCTTGGCGCCCTCGGGCTTGCGCAGCAGCGTGCAGATCTCCACCGAGGCCGGGCCGCGGGAGTTGAGGTTCGCCTTGAGCCAGGACAGGGTCAGGCCGGAATCGATGATGTCCTCGACGATGAGCACATGCTTGCCCAACAGGTCGGTATCCAGGTCCTTGAGGATCCGGACGACGCCGGAGGACTGGGTTCCCGAACCGTAGGAGGACACGGCCATCCAGTCCATGTTCACGTGGGAGTGCAGGGCCCGCACGAGGTCGGCCATGACCATCACCGCGCCCTTGAGCACGCCGACCACCAGGATGTCGCGACCGGCGTAATCGGCGTCGATCCGGGCGGCCAGCTCGTTGATCTTCTCCTGGATTTCTTCCTTGGTGTATAGAACGTGTGCCAGGTCGGCGGTGACGTCGTTCGAATCCACGAATGGCTCCTGTGATCGGTTGTGCCTGCGCAACGGCTTAAAGGGAGTGCGCCTTAGGGTTCAAGATTGCCACAGCCCGGGCGTCGGTGCAGAACCGGGGCCGGTGATCGCGATGACGGCGCGGGCCGTTTCCGGGTGGGTTCCGCGCCGGTGGCGTCTGGCCCGGGCATGCCCGTCCAATTGGATGGGGCCCGCGGATCGGCCGTCGCCGACCAGTTGCTCCAAGGCCGCCACCCGTTCGAATCCGGGCGCCGGGGCACCACAGTGGACGACGGCGCTGCGCAACACCCGGCCCAGCAACGCCTGGCCGAGCCCCCGCAACAGCGTCAGGTCCAGCAGCACGCTGGCCGGGTCGCGGCAGGGCAGCCGGAGCCGGGCGAGGGCCTCGGCGGCTTCGGCGTCGAGGTGGTCGGCGTCGCGGCGGGCCAGGATCGCGGTGCGGGCCAACGCCTCGGATAGTCCGGGACCCAACGAGTCCTCGAGCAGGGGCAGCAGTTCGTGCCGGACGCGGTTGCGCAGCAGCGAGGTGTCGGCATTGCTGGGGTCCACCCAGTACTCGAGGCCTTCATGGGCGCAGATGGCTTCGGTATCGGTGCGGCGCAACCGAAGCAGCGGGCGCAGGTACGGGCCGCGGGAGGCGGGCATCCCGGCCAGTGACCGGGGGCCCGATCCCCGGGCCAGGCCCAGCAGCACCTGTTCCGCCTGGTCGTCGAGGGTATGGCCCAGCAACAGCGCGGAAGCCCCGGTGTCGGCGAGCGCCTGGTCGAAGGCCGCATACCTGGCCCGGCGGGCGTCGGCTTCGGAGGACCCCTCGGGGGCGACCCTGCGCACCAGGACCGGTTCGAGTCCCAGCCCCCGCAGCTGGGTTGCCGCCGACTCGGCGACGTCGGCGCTTCCGGATTGGAGCCCGTGGTCCACGATGACCGCCCCCGCACGCAGCTGCTGTTTGCCGACCAGGAAGGCGGCGGCCGCCGCCAGGGCCAGGGAGTCGGCTCCGCCGCTGCAGCCGATGAGCACGAACGCCGGAGGTCGCTGGGGGTCGGGGGATCCCACGCTGTCCAGGATCGCCCGGCGGGCCCTGGCCAGGGCCGGGGGAAGATGGCCTCCCACGGCTACCCTGCCGTGCTGGGGACCACGCGCTCGATCCACTCCCGGGGATGGTGGATCTCGTGTTCGGTGGGCAGGTTCCCGGCGTGCTCCCAGACGAGGTTGAACCCCTCCATCCCGACCTGGTCGACCACGGCCCCCACGAAGCGCTGCCCGTCCCGGTACTGGCGCATCTTGGCCTCCAGGCCCAGGAACCTGCGCATCCACGTCTCGATCGCCCCGCGGTTGCCGCCGCGGGCGTTGAAGCGTTGACGGATGGTCTTCACGCTGGGCACGATCGAGGAATCCACCGCGTCCATCACGACATTGGCGTGGCCCTCCAGCAGGGACATGACCGCGGTGAGGTGGCTCATCAGGGCCCGCCCCTCGGGATCCTGCAGCGCCGAGAGCAGCCCGGCCGAGGACTGCGGTCCCGCCGGGGCCCCCGCCGTCGTCCCCGCGTCCTGGCCCTTGCGGCCCAGCGAGGACATCGCGTCCTGTCCGGCGGCCTTGAGCCGTTCGGCCAGACCACCGGGTGAGTCCATGAGTGAGCCGGTCATTTCGGCGATGGTCTCCTGCAGGTGGGCCCGCAACCAGGGGGCGGCGGCGAACTGGACGCGGTGCGTCTGTTCGTGCAGGCACACCCAGAGCCGGAAATCCGCGGGGTCGACCTTGAGTTCACGTTCGATCTCCACGATGTTCGGGGCCACGATGAGCAACCGTCCGCCGGAGGGTCCCCCGCCGAGCAGCCCGGCGAACGGATCGTATTGGCCCAGCACCTTGGAGGCGAGGAAGGCCAGGATGCCGCCGAGTTCGACGCCTGCGGTGCGACCGCCGACGGCGATGGCCGCCGGTGACATCCTGCCTTCCTGGGAGGCCAGCAGGCGTTCCATGGCCGGGGCCAGCAGCCCTTCGAAGCTCTGTACATTGGCCCGCGCCCAGGTCCCGCGATCCACGACCAGCACGGTGGAGTCGCGCAGGTCACGGGCGGCCTCGAGCCCGGTGATCCGGTGGACGTGTTCCACGGAGGCGTCGGCCTTCACCCGCAGGTCCTCCACCACCGTGTCGATCTGCCCGGAGTCCAGCTTCGGGCCGGGGCGGGCCAGGCGTTCGGCCGTGGTCCCGGCGGCGTCCCAGTTGATGAGCTGCGTGTTCGTGGCGGAAGTTCCCATGCGTCCCATCTCACCACGGGCGGACCCACGCTGTCCGTCATTTCGTTTCAGGCGTAGCCACGGCCGCCGGCCGGCGTCCCGGGCGGGCAGGTGCTCAGGTGGTGCACCCGCAGCCGGCCAGCACCCCGGCCGCCCGGTCCAGCCCGTCCCGTGCCGGACCCAGCCCGCCGTCGAATCCGTGGCCGAAGAAGGCGAAGACCAGGACCCGCCCGTCGGCGGTGACGACGGTCCCGCCCAGGGTGGCGATCCCGGTCAGCGTGCCGGTCTTGGCGCGGATCTGCCCGCGGGTCGCCTTCGAGGTCAACCGGTCCTCCAACGTCCCGGTGGCCCCGGAGATCGGCAACAGGTAGGACACGTCGCGCAGATCCGGGTCCGTGGACCTCGCGGCGGCACGGATGATGTCGGTGAGCTGGTGGGGGCTCAACCGGTTGCGGTCCGACAGGCCCGAGGCATCGGAAAGGGACAGGCCCTCCACCTCCACGCCCAAGGATTCGGCGGTGGCCCGCAATGTGTCGGTGGCCCCGCCGAAGGTGGCCGCCCGGCCGGCCGCGATGGCCGCGAGCCGGCCCATGGTCTCGGCGACGTAGTTATCCGACTCCTTGCCCATGAAGGCCAGCTGTTCCAGCACCGACGCCGAACGGACCTGCGCCAATTCGGTGGCCCCGGTTCCTGCTTCGCCGCGGACGACCTTCTTGCCGATGCTCAGCTTCGGGGGGCCGGCGGCCGCCGGGGAGGCGCTGGCGGGGTCCTTCTTCTGCTGCGCATCGGCCTTCTTCTGTTCGGCGGCCACCGCCTTGGACAGTGCGGTGCGGAACGTGGTGGCGGCCGTCATCGCCGGATCCGGCACCCGCGCACTCTTGGCCCCGCCGTCCTGGCGGGCCCCGTACATGGCCAGCGGCTGGACCGCGGAGATGTTCGAGGTGGTCATCAACGATTCGTCCCAGACCGGGTTCAGCGCCGCCCCCGTGAACAGGGTGTCATCCACCACGACGTCCAGTTCGGTCTTCTTCCCGGGGGCGATCTTCCCGGAGGAGAACAATGCCGTCGCGGTCTGCCGGGCCAGGGTCGCCAATCCGGCACGGCTGACGGTGGCGTCGGGCTCGGAGCGGCCGGCCCCCAGCAGCACGTCCCCACCCCCGACGAGCACCACCGTGTCATCGGCGCCCAGGACCGCCGTCGTGGGCAGGGTCGTTTCCCCGCCCAACTGTTTCAGGGCGGTGACGGCGGTGAGGATCTTCAGGTTCGACGCCGGGGCGCTGGTCTTGTCTCCCTTGCGGCTGTAGAGGACCTTGCCGGTGGACAGATCGGTGACCTCCGCGGTGAAGCTGCCTCCCGGGGTCTTCTTGAACGCGGCATCCAGCGATTTCTTCAGCACCGCGGCCTCGGGGCGTTCCGCGTCCCCGTCCAAGGGGGCCAGGGCGGTGGCCGTGGCCGGGGCCACGCTGGGCACCGCCGCGGAGGGTTCGGCTGGCGGTTCGGTCGGCGCCGTGGACGAGTTCGGGATCGACGGCAGGTCCACCGCCGAGGCGAGTCCCGGGAAGGCGGGCAGCAGGTTCAGCACCAGTACCCCGGCCAGGACTCCCATGACCACGACCAGCAGCAAGGAGGTCAGCGTCCGCAGGGAGCGTTTCATCGGCTTCTTCCTCGAGTAGTGGTTGCCCTTCGCCGCCCTATACTCTGGAGGCAGCAGCTTTAAGCCTAGACGGCGCGCGGCCGTTTCCTGCGTCCGGCCCGCCCCACCGCATGAAAGTCGAGGACCCCATGAACCATGACGTCACCGTCGAGATCCCCACCGGATCCCGCGTCAAGTACGAGATCGACCACGAAACGCACCGCTTGCGGTTGGATCGCGTGCTGTTCACCCCCATGCAATACCCGACCCACTACGGCTACTTCGAGGACACCCTCGGCGAAGACGGCGACCCGCTGGACGCACTGATCTGGATGCCGGGCATCGACCTGGTCCCCGGCGTGCTGGTGGAATCGCGTCCCATCGGCGTCTTCAACATGACCGACGACGGCGGCGGGGACGCCAAGCTGATCTGCGTCCCGGCGGATAAGCGCTACGACCACATCCGCGAACTCGAGGATGTGGACCAGTGGCTGATCCGGGAGATCGAGCACTTCTTCCTGCACTATAAGGACCTGGAACCGGGCAAGTGGGTCAAGGCCGAGGGCTGGGAGGGCCGCGCCGCGGCCGAAGCCGAACTCACCCGTTCCATCGAACGGTTCGCCACCACCGGCCACTAGCAGCCCCTCCGCTGGACCAGCGTGGATCCGGTCGACGGCACGACCGCCGAATCAACCGTCAACGGTTGATCGTCGGGCAGACTGGTGCCATGTTCGTCCTCACCATCAATCAACGCGATTCACGCGAGGTCGGAGACCGGATCGAGGAGCTGATCGCCTCGCTCGCGCCGATCCCGACGCTGGTGCCCTTCCAACGCTCCTTCGGCGACGAGGCCATCGGCGTCCTGACCACCCCGGAGCACGCCCTCGAGGCGGCGTTGACCGCCTTGCGGCAACACCGGTGGCATGTGGGCATCGGCGTGGGCCCGGTGCAGGCACCGTTTCCCGAGTTGATCGCCGACGCCGAGGGCTTCGGCCTGGTCTATGCCCGGCGAGCCGTGAACCGGGCCCAGAAGACCGGTGAGCGCATTCCCCTGGCCGTCGCCGGCCCCGACTCCGAGGTGGCCTCCGAAGCGGAGGCGGTGGCCCGGCTGGTCGGTCGGATCGTCGCTACCAGGACCGAAGCCGAATGGTCCGTCCTGGATCTGATGATCCCCGGGGTCCGCGGCCAGCAGAAGGCGATCGCCACGGAACTGGGGATCACCGCCCAAGCGGTCTCCAAGGCGGTGGTCCGGTCGAACTGGAACGAGGAGTGGGCCTGCCGTCCGGCGGTGGCCCGGCTGCTGTCGCTCGTGGCGGGGCCCGACCGGCTGCCGGCGGCCACCTACCCCTATGATCCCGGCAGGGAACCGGACCGACCCGCCGCAGGGG
>NZ_JBQSWX010000035.1:0-18473 GCF_052377615.1 Arthrobacter sp. AOP36-A1-22 | reverse complement strand
TGCTCGCCTCCTCCGAGCGACCGGCCCGCACGGTGGCGATGGAACTCGATGCCGACACGCTGTTCGCGGCGGCCGCGGACCTGGTCGTCGCCCGGGCCATCTCGACCTACCCCTTGTCCACGCAGGACGTGGCCCTGGTCGTGGATCGCGACGTGGTCGCCGGGGACGTGTTGGAAACCCTGCGCCTGGGAGCGGGGGAACTCCTGGAGGACGTCGCCCTGTTCGACGCATACCAGGGCCCGGGGATCGAGGAAGGCAAGAAATCGTTGGCCTTCGGTTTGCGCTTCCGCGCCGAGGACCGGACGTTGACCGCCGACGAGGCCTCGGCCTCGAGGGCGGCGGCCGTGGCCGCGGCCGCCGAGAAGTTCGGTGCCGTCCAGCGCTGAACCAGCCCGCAGCATGACGACGGGGCCGGAACCTCCCAGCAGGGGTTCCGGCCCCGCCGTCGTCCGGGGGGGACGGCCTCCGGGGGTGTCAGCCCCTGCTGAGAGAATCCTGCCCGGACGGCTCCTGCCCGGTCTGCTCCCCGGCGGCCCGCCGGTAGGCCGATCCATCGAGGGAACGGGTGAGCAGACCCGCGTCCACCAGGTAGCGGCGCAGCGTGACCACATCGGAGGTCAACGCCTCCAACCGGCGGTTCAGCTCACCCTCGGTGAGGACCTCCTCGGGGGCCAGTGCCCGGAGTGCGGCCCAGCCCAGCAGCCGGCGGCGTGGTCCGGGTTTGGCCGGATAGGTGTGGATGCGCCCGTCGTCCACGAAACGGTCCAGGACCTCGTCCCCGGTGGCCCCGGAACGCGTCGGCGTCGGCGTCGAGAGCAGGCTGCGCAGTCCGGCGGCGTCGACCCTCCAATCGCCGTCCGTTCCGGCCAGCACCCCGGAGCCGGCCAGCCGGTCCAGGCCCTTGCTCCGCCGGGCATCCGAAACCACGGTTCCCTCCCGGGCGGCCTCGGCGATGATGACCTCGGCCAGCAGCAGGCGCTGCTCGGCATTGGCCAGGGCCGCCACCACCGGGCGCCACCGCTGGGGGCCCGGTGCCTCGTCGTCGTGCCGTGTCATGTTCCTCCTGCGCATGTGGATCAGGCGTTGGCGTTGCTGGAATCCGGCAGCAGGATCACCTTGCCGGTCGTGGCCCGTGAGGCCAAGGCCGTATGGGCCTGCCCGGCCTGCTCCAGCGGGAACCGGGCGCCGATGGCCACCTTCAGCGTCCCCTCGGCCACCAGGGAGAACATCTCCTGGGCCCGCCACCGGCGCTCGGGGCCGTCCAGGAGGAAATCGGAGAGCTTGGGCCGGGTGACGGTCAACGAACCGTGGGAGTTCAGCCGCTGCAGGTCAAAGGGAGGGACCTGTCCGGAGGCGCCGCCGAAGAGCACCAGGGTGCCGCGGATGCGCAGGGAGGCCAGCGAACCCTCGAAGGTGTCCTTGCCGATGCCGTCGTAGACCACGTCGACGCCGCGGCCGTCGGTGAGCTCCCGCACGCGGTCGGGGACCTCGGCGTAGGAGAGCACGTGGTCGGCTCCGGCGGCCCGGGCCAATTCGGCCTTTTCCTCCGTCGACGTGGTGGTGATGACCGTGGCTCCGCGCAGCTTGAGCAGCTGGATCAGCAGTTGGCCGACCCCGCCGGCGCCGGCATAGGTCAGCACGGTGTCCCCGGGGCCGACCTTGAAGCTGTTGTTGATCAGGTAGTGGGCGGTGAAGCCCTGCAGCGGGAGTGCCCCGGCCACCTCGTCGGAGACCCCCTCGGGGACCGGGAAGGCCTTCTCGGCGTCCACCAGCATGTACTCGGCGTAGCTTCCGGTCCCCTCGGAGGTGGCGACCCGGTCCCCGACGGCATGGTCGGTGACCCCCTCGCCGACGGCCTCCACGGTGCCGGAGCCCTCGGTGCCGGGGACGAACGGGTACTGGACCGGGTAGACCCCCGAACGCTGGTAGGTTTCAATGAAGTTCACTCCCACGGCGGCCAGACGGACCAACAGCTGGCCGGGTCCGGGGGCGGGGCGTTCGACGTCCACCAGTTCGAAGACCTCGGGGCCGCCTGCCTGGGGGATCCGTAGTGCGTGGGGCATGGGAAGACTCCTTCGTTCGTGATGGTCTGCCCAGCCTAGGTGGTCCGGGCGCCGGGTGCTTGGCGGAGGGCGAAGATGACCCCGATGTATGAATAATTATTAGCCATGGTGCATAAGAGCGTTGTAGGCTGGGGCCATGAGTATTTCGGTAGCCGTTTCCGGGGCCAGTGGATATGCCGGCGGAGAGGTCCTGCGCCTGCTGGCGCAGCACCCCGACGTCACGATCGGGGCCATCACCGCCCATAGCAATGCCGGGCAGCGACTGGGCAGCCTGCAACCGCACCTGCATGCGCTCGCCGACCGCATCCTGGTGGACACGACCGCGGAGAACCTCGCCGGGCACGACGTCGTCTTCCTGGCCCTGCCGCACGGGGCCAGCGCCGCCCTGGCCGCCGAGCTGCCCGAAGACACCGTGGTCATCGACGCCGGGGCGGACCACCGGCTCTCCTCGCCCCAGGCCTGGGAGAAGTACTACGGCGGGGAGCACGCAGGACACTGGCCCTACGGATTGCCCGAAATGCCCGGGCACCGCGAGAAGCTGCGCGGGGCCACCCGCATCGCCGTCCCCGGGTGCTACCCGACCTCGGCCCAACTGGCCCTGGTCCCCGGTTTCACCGCGGGTCTGCTGGAGACGGACGACGTCGTCATCATCTCGGCCTCGGGCACCTCGGGGGCCGGCAAATCGATGAAGCCCCACCTGCTGGGCTCCGAGGTCATCGGCGGCATGAGCCCCTACGGGGTGGGCGGGATGCACCGGCACACCCCGGAAATGGAACAGGGGTTCAGCGCCGCGGCCGGCGAACCGGTCACCGTCTCCTTCACCCCGACCCTGGCTCCGATGGCCCGCGGCATCCTGGCCACGGCCACCGCACGGGTCAAACCCGGCGTCGAAGCCGCCGCCCTGCGGGCCGCCTGGGCCACCGCCTACGCGGATGAACCCTTCGTGCACCTGCTGCCCGAAGGCCAGTGGCCCACGACCAAGGCCGTGCAGGCCTCCAACCACGCCCAGCTGCAGCTGGCCTTCGACGACCATGCGGGCCGCGTCATCGTGGTCTGCGCCATCGACAACCTCACCAAGGGGACCGCCGGTGGGGCCGTGCAATCGATGAACCTCTCCCTGGGTCTGCCCGAAACCCGGGGACTCGAAATGGAAGGGATAGCCCCGTGAACCACGCCCCTGAGCACCACACCCCGCAGGGGGTCACCGCCGCCGCGGGATTCCGTGCCGTCGGCATCACCGCCGGCCTGAAGGCCTCGGGCACCCCCGACCTGGCCCTGGTGGTCAATGACGGGCCGGCCAAGAACGCCGCAGCGGTCTTCACCACCAACCGGGTGGCGGCGGCCCCCATCCACTGGTCCCGGAAGGTGATCGCCGACGGCCGGGCCGAGGCGGTGATCCTGAACTCCGGGGGAGCCAATGCCTGCACCGGCGCCGAAGGCCACGCCAACACCCGGGCCACCGCCGAGGCCACCGCCGCCGCGCTCGGCGTCGACGCCGGGGACCTGCTGGTCTGCTCCACGGGGCTGATCGGCGAACAACTACCGATGGACAAGATCACCGCAGGCATCGGCACCGCCTGCGCGGCCCTGGAGGCAGGATCCGGGCCCGACGGCGGGGCCGATGCCGCCACCGCGATCATGACCACCGACTCGGTCCCCAAACAGGCGGGTTTCTCCTGCGCCGGATACGCCATCGGCGGCATGGCCAAGGGGGCCGGCATGCTGGCCCCGGGGCTGGCCACGATGCTGGTGGTCATCACCACCGATGCCGCGCTCGAGGCCCCCGAACTCGATGCCGCCCTGCGCGCCGCCACCCGGGTCAGTTTCGACCGGGCGGATTCCGATGGCTGCATGTCCACCAACGACACGGTCCTGCTGCTGGCCTCCGGGGCCTCGGGAATCCGGCCCGATCTCGCCGAATTCACCGACGGGCTCACCGGGGTGTGCACCGACCTGGCCCATCAGCTCATCGCCGACGCCGAGGGCGCCGCCCACGAAATCAGCATCCGGTCCTTCAACGCCGCCAGCGAGGACGACGCCGAAGAGGTCTCCCGTTCCGTGGCGCGCTCCAACCTGTTCAAGACCGCGATCTTCGGCCAGGACCCCAACTGGGGCCGGGTGCTCTCCGCCGTGGGAACCACCGCCGCCGCCTTCGACCCCGACGAGCTCGACGTCGCCATCAACGGCGTCCAGGTCTGCCGCGCCGGAGGCATCGGCGAAGACCGTTCGCTCGTGGACCTGACCGGCCGGAAGGTGCTGGTGGAGATCGATCTGCATGCCGGCGAGGCCGAGGCGACGATCTGGACCAACGACCTCACCCACGACTACGTCCACGAGAACTCCGCCTACTCCAGCTAGGATCGCCGCGCATGAACACCGACACCCCGAACGGCCCCGAGGGCACACTGACCGGCGACGCCTGGGACACAGCCCACCGCAAGGCCGAGGCGTTGATCGAGGCACTGCCCTGGATCCAGCACTTCGCCGGCAGCACGATGGTCATCAAATACGGCGGGAACGCCATGGTCAACGACGAGCTGCGCCGGGCCTTCGCCGAAGACATCGTCTTCCTGCACCATGCCGGCATCCACCCCGTCGTCGTCCACGGGGGCGGGCCGCAGATCAGCTCGATGCTCGAACGACTGGGCATCGACTCCGAATTCCGCGGCGGACTGCGGGTGACCACCCCCGAGGCCATGGACGTGGTGCGCATGGTGCTGACCGGGCAGGTCGGCCGCGAACTGGTCGGGCTGGTCAACTCCCACGGCCCCTACGCCGTCGGACTCTCCGGGGAGGACGGCGGCCTGCTGCAGGCCGTCCGGACCGGGACCGTCATCGACGGGGAATCGGTGGACCTGGGGCTGGTCGGGGAGGTGACCGGGGTCGAACCGCGCGCCCTGGTCGACCTGCTCGGCGCCGGCCGCATCCCGGTGATCTCCACCATCGCCCCCGAGGTCGACGACGACGGCGAACCCACCGGGCAGGTCCTCAACGTCAACGCCGATACCGCCGCCGCCGCAGTGGCCTCGGCCCTGGGAGCCTCCAAGCTGGTCATCCTCACCGACGTGGAGGGCCTCTACTCGGACTGGCCCGACCGGTCCTCATTGGTCTCCTCGCTGACCGTGGCGGAATTGCGCCGGATGATGCCGCGTCTGGAATCGGGCATGATCCCCAAGATGGAGGCCTGCCTGAAGGCGGTCGATGACGGCGTCGAACGCGCCCATATCGTTGATGGACGCCAACCCCATTCGATGCTGTTGGAGGTCTTCACCTCGGCAGGCGTCGGCACCCAGGTCGTTCCCGAGGAGGAACCGTGAGCCAGAACCCCCAGAAATCCAGCCCGAAGCGGACCTCCGGGCGCCACACGGCCTCCCCGCTGGGGCAGACCGGTGAACTGGAGGCCCTGCAGGGGCTGGCCTCCACCGAACTGACCGACCGCTACAACGCCTCGCTGATGGGGGTGTTCGGGACACCCCAGCGGGTCCTGGTGCGCGGATCCGGTTGCGTGGTCTGGGATGCCGACGGGCGTGAATACCTCGATCTGCTCGGGGGCATCGCCGTCAACGCCCTGGGCCATGCCCACCCGTTCCTCACCTCGGTGGTCTCCAGCCAGCTGGCCACCCTGGGACACGTGTCGAACTTCTTCACCAGTCCCACCCAGATCGCCCTGGCGGAAAAACTACTCTCCCTCGCCCGGGCCCCCCACGGGTCGAAGGTCTTCTTCGCCAACTCGGGGACCGAGGCCAACGAGGCGGCCTTCAAACTGGCCCGGCGTAACGACGGGGCGGGCAGCGGAACCGCCAGGACGCGGATCATCGCCCTGGAGAACGCCTTCCACGGCCGCTCCATGGGCGCGCTGGCACTGACCTGGAAGCAGGCTTACCGCGAGCCCTTCGAACCGTTGCCCGGCGGGGTGGAATGGGTGCCGGCCGGAGACGCGGCGGCTCTGCGGGCCGCCGTGGATGAGACCGTGGCCGCGGTCTTCATCGAACCCGTCCAGGGCGAGGCCGGAGTCCGCGGATACCCCGAGGGCTACCTGCAGGCGGCCAGGAGGATCACCGAGGAGGCCGGGGCCCTGCTCATCATCGACGAGGTCCAGACCGGCATCGGGCGGACCGGGGCCTGGTTCGCCTCGGAGGAGATCATCCCCGACGCGATCACCCTGGCCAAGGGGCTGGGCGGCGGATTCCCGATCGGGGCGCTGATCACCTTCGGCGAGCCCGTTTCCTCCTTGTTGGGTCCGGGCCAACACGGCACCACCTTCGGCGGGAACCCCGCAGCCACGGCGTCCGCGCTGGCGACCTTGCACGTCCTGGAAGGCCAGGACGTGCTGGCCCACGTCCGCGACACCTCGGCCGCCCTGGCCGAGGCCCTGCAGGAGCTGGACTGCGTCACCGCGGTGCGAGCCCACGGTCTGCTGGTGGGCTTCGATCTGGCCACCGAGGTGGCTCCCGCCGTCGTGCGGGCAGGACTCGAGGCGGGGTTCATCATCAACTCCACCGGCCCGGCCACGCTGCGGCTGGCCCCGCCGTTGATCATCACCATGGAACAGCTCAGGGGCTTCGTCGACGCCCTGCCCGGGCTCTACGCCACCGCCATCGCACAGGAGAACTAAGTGAGCACCGCAACCATTCGTCATTTCCTGGTCGATACCGACCTCACCCAGGCCGAACAGACCGAGGTCCTGGACCTGGCCGCGGCCATGAAGGCCGACCGGTACGGATACCACCCCTATGCCGGACCGCAAACCGTTGCCGTCTTCTTCGACAAGACCTCCACCCGGACCAGGGTCTCCTTTGCCGCAGGGGTTGCCGAACTCGGTGGCCAGCCGCTGATCATCAACCCCGGTGAATCCCAATTGGGCCATAAGGAATCGATCGCCGACTCGGCGCGGGTGCTCGGGCGCATGGTCTCCACGATCGTCTGGCGCACCTACGCCCAAGCGGGGCTGGAGGAGATGGCAACCCATAGCCGGGTGCCGGTGATCAACTCGCTCTCCGACGAATACCACCCCTGCCAGCTGCTGGCCGATCTGCTGACCGTCCGCGAGCATAAGGGAAAGCTAGCGGGACTCTCCATGGCCTACCTCGGTGATGCGGCGAACAACATGGCCAACTCCTATCTGCTGGCCGGGGTGACCGCGGGGATGCACGTACGCATCGCCGGGCCCGCAGGCCATCTGCCCGACGAGGCGGTGGTCGCCGCGGCCCGGGACCGTGGAGCCGAAACCGGGGGGACGGTGACGATCACCAGCGACCCGTCCGAGGCGCTCTCCGGTGTCGACGTCGTGGCCACCGACACCTGGGTCTCCATGGGGCAGGAAGACGAGAAGGCCGAACGCGTGAAGCTCTTCGGCCGCTACCGGGTCGACGAGGCCGCGATGGCGTTGGCGGCACCCGAGGCGATCGTGCTGCACTGCCTGCCGGCCTACCGCGAATACGAGATCGCGGCCGAGGTCATCGACGGCGACCAATCGGTGGTGTGGGACGAGGCGGAAAACCGGTTGCATGCGCAGAAGGCCCTGATGGCCTGGCTGATGGCCTCCTCGGGGCTGGCAGCAGCCCCGAGCCTCGAGGAGGGGGCGCGACGATGAGCCTGCAGCCGGGGGTCCAGCCCACCACGAAAATTGCCCGTCAAGCGCGGATCAAGGCCATCCTCGGGGCGGGGTCGGTCAGGTCCCAGGCCGAACTGGCGGCGCTGCTGGCGGCCGACGGCGTCCAGGTCACCCAGGCCACCTTGTCCCGTGACCTGGTGGAACTGGGGGCGATCAGGGTCCGCGGGGTGGAAGGCGGGCTCGTCTACGCCTTGCGCTCCGAAGGAGGGGACCGGTCGCCGCAGACCGGTGTCACCCAGGAAGTCCTCGATGCGCGGCTGGCGAAGCTCTCCGCCGAGTTGATCGTCACCGCCGAGGCCTCGGCGAACATCGTCATCCTGCGCACCCCTCCGGGGGCGGCGAACTTCCTGGCCTTGTCGATCGACCATTCGATCATGCCCGATGTGCTGGGCACGATCGCGGGGGACGACACCGTCATGTTGATAACGCGCGACCCCCAGGGCGGCGAGGAGATCGCCGCCCGTTTCCTGGAGCTGGCCAACACGCAGTAACGCCCACCCCGGGCCGGTCATGTGCTGACCGGCCCGGGGTGGGCGGGGAGGCTCCGACGTCCTAGAGCCCCGGGATGCTCATGGTCTCGTCCTTGGACGGGGCCTCATGCTCGTCGACGTCGTTCCAATCGCTGAACGTCACGGCTCCGCCGTCGTCGGAATCCTTCTCATCCGAGAAGCCCTCGACCTTCAGCAGGTAGGGCTCCCCTTCCGAGGCAACCCAGAAGGCCTTGTCCCCGTTGGCGTACTTATACGCCTCCTGGCCGTCGACTTCCTCGACCGACTTATCCGTGTACTCCTCCAGGTCGCTGTCCTCCGGGCCTTCCTCGAGCAGTGAATCGAGCATGGACCCGACCGAGAACTCATTGAACTCCTCGGGGTCGGCGACGGAAATCCACTTGTCCCCGGCCAGGCTGGAGAGCATTTCTCCGGCACCCTCGCCGGCGTTCTCGTTCCAGAAGTCCTTATTGGCCTTGAGGTAGGCGGTCTCGTCGACGGTCAGGATGGTCACTTTGCCCTGGTCCTGGGTGGCCTTGGCCAAGGAGTTGGATCCGTCACGGGTGCCGGAGATGTCGATGGACAGGTCCTTGCCGTCCTGGACGACGTCACCGTTGATGGCGACGCTCTCGGCGTTCTTCACGGCCTCGGTGGTCTTCGGGAAGATCTCCGACGCGTCGGGGACCGAACTCCCGCAACTGGACAGCCCCAGCAGCAGGATGGCTGCGGCAGGGACGATGAGGGCAGGGTTCCTACGGGATTTCAACAACAGGTATTTCCTCCGGTGCGAATGGATGCGGGTAGGCGCGGTTCGCCGCGCCGTCATCCATCGTAGGAGAAGTGCTGCCTCAGCGCTGGTCTGACCCGCCCGAGGGCGAATGCTTCTCGAGCACTTCGCGCATGGCGGGCAGTTCGAACATCTCGGTCACGGCCCAGGCGTTCTGGGGGCCCAGTTTCGGGTCAGCGCCGGACTCCAGCAGGAAGCGGGTGAGGTCGGCATTCTGTCGGAACACCGCGCAGGTCAACGCCGATTGGCCCTTGTCGTTGAGCCGGTCCACGGTGGCGCCGAGTTCGACCAGGCCGCGCACCAGGTCGTTATGCCCGTTGTAGGCGGCAAGGATCAGCAGGGTGTCGCCCTTGGGGTTCGTCAAGTCAACGGGCAGGCCCTCCCCGATGAGGGCCAACAGCTTCGCCGCTTCCCCTTGACGGGCAAGGTCGAAGGTGGAATGAAGGAAGGCAAGTTCTTCGTCGCTGAGTTCTGGCACTGGCTGGTTGGCGGGCTCTGTCATGCCCACCAGCCTACCGCCAGCCGGTGGGGGCTGCATTGCATCGCGTGCATAATTATGTAGACTTGTGAATAAGAACAGATCTTGATCGGCGCGGACCACGTGTCGAACCCCATTCCCAGAGGAGAAACCCCGTGAAGGAACGCATTGTCCTGGCCTACTCCGGCGGCCTGGATACGTCCGTGGCCATCGGTTGGATCGCTGAAGCCACCGGTGCCGAGGTCATCGCCGTCGCGGTCGACGTGGGCCAAGGCGGCGAATCCCTGGAAACGGTGCGTGAACGCGCCCTGGGCTGCGGCGCGGTCGAGGCCTACGTGGCCGACGCCCGCGACGAGTTCGCCAACGAATACTGCATGCCCACGCTGCAGACCGGGGCCCTCTACCAGGACCACTACCCGCTGATTTCCGCGATCTCCCGCCCGGTGATCGTCAAGCACCTGGTCACCGCCGCCAAGCAGTTCGGGGCCACCACCGTGGCCCATGGCTGCACCGGCAAGGGCAACGACCAGGTCCGCTTCGAGGTCGGCATCCAGACCATCGGCCCCGAACTGAAGTGCATCGCCCCGGTCCGTGACCTGGCGCTGACCCGCGACAAGGCGATCGAATACGCGGAGAAGAACGACCTGCCCATCGAAACGACCAAGAACAACCCGTTCTCGATCGACCAGAACGTCTGGGGCCGCGCGGTAGAAACCGGCTTCCTCGAGGACATCTGGAACGCCCCGACCAAGGACGTGTACAGCTACACCGATTCCCCCGAGTTCCCCCCGGCACCCGACGAGGTGACCATCTCCTTCCGCCAGGGCATCCCGGTGGCCATCGACGGGGTGGCCGTGACCCCGCTGGAGGCCATCGAGCAGATGAACCGCCGCGCCGGCGCCCAGGGGATCGGCCGCATCGACATCGTCGAGGACCGCCTGGTGGGCATCAAATCCCGAGAGATCTACGAGGCCCCGGGCCCGATGGCGCTGATGGAAGCTCATAAGCACCTGGAGAACATCACGCTCGAACGCGAGCAGGCACGCTTCAAGGCGACGGTCTCCCAACGCTGGAGCGAATTGGTCTACGACGGCCAGTGGTTCTCCCCGCTGAAGCGTTCGCTGGACACCTTCGTGGCCGACACCCAGCGCCACGTCAACGGAGACATCCGCATGGTCATGCATGGTGGCCGTGCCGTCGTGGAGGGACGCCGCTCGGAGACCGGGCTGTACCGCTTCGATCTGGCCACCTACGACACCGGGGACACCTTCGACCAGTCCAGCGCCCGCGGCTTCATCGACATCTTCGGACTCTCGGCCAAGGTTGCCACGGAGCGCGACGAGCGCGTGGCCGAGGGCAAGTAGGCATGACCCAGGCACATGGCACCAACGAAGGAGCCCTGTGGGGCGGCCGGTTCTCCGGCGGCCCCGCGGACGCCCTGGCCGCACTGAGCAAATCCACGGATTTCGACTGGCGGCTGGCCCGCTACGACATCGCCGGATCCCGGGCCCATGCCCGGGTCCTGCACACCGCGGGGCTGCTGGACGAGAACGAACTGCAGGGCATGATCGAGGCCCTGGACCAGCTGGAATCAGATGTCACCGACGGCAGCTACGTCGCCGCGGAATCGGATGAGGACGTCCATGGTTCGCTCGAACGCGGGCTGATCGAACGGGCCGGACCGACGCTGGGCGGCAAGCTGCGCGCCGGACGCTCACGCAACGACCAGATCGCCACGCTGGGGCGGATGTTCCTGCGCGACCATGCCCGGGTCATCGCCCGGGGCGTGCTGGCGACCATCGAGGCGCTGATCGAGCAGGCCGAGGCCCACCCCGGGGCCGCGATGCCCGGGCGCACCCATCTGCAGCACGCCCAACCCGTGCTGCTGGGCCACCACCTGCTGGCCCACGCCTGGGCACTGCTACGTGATCTCCAGCGTCTGGCCGACTGGGACCGCCGGGCCGCGGTGTCCCCGTACGGTTCCGGGGCACTGGCCGGCTCATCACTGGGACTGGATCCGAACGCCGTCGCCGCGGAACTGGGCTTCGATTCGGCCAGCTGGAACTCCATCGACGGAACGGCAGGCCGGGATGTCTTCGCCGAGTATTCGTGGGTCGCCGCGATGATCGGGGTGGACCTGTCCCGGATCTCCGAGGAGGTCATCCTCTGGGCGACCAAGGAATTCTCCTTCGTCACCTTGCATGATTCCTACTCCACGGGCTCCTCGATCATGCCGCAGAAGAAGAACCCCGACGTCGCCGAACTGGCCCGCGGCAAAGCGGGACGACTCATCGGCGACCTGACCGGGTTGCTGGCCACGCTCAAGGGGCTTCCGCTGGCCTACAACCGGGATCTCCAGGAGGACAAGGAACCGGTGTTCGATGCCACCGACACCCTGGAACTGCTGCTTCCCGCGGTATCGGGAATGATCGCCACGCTCGATTTCAACACCGAACGGATGGCCGACCTGGCCCCCCAGGGCTTCGCGCTGGCCACCGATATCGCCGAATGGCTGGTCCGCCAGGGGGTTCCCTTCCGGGATGCCCACGAGCTCTCCGGCTCGGCCGTCCGGGTGGCGGAAGCACGGGGGGTGGAACTGTGGGATCTGACCGACGAGGAATTCGCCGCGATCTCACCGGAACTGACCCCCGCGGTCCGCGAGGTCCTCAGCACCGCCGGGTCGCTGGCCTCACGTTCCTCGCAGGGAGGCACGGCCCCCGCCGCCGTCGCCGCCCAGCTGGCCGCACTGAAGGAGCAGCTGGGGGACCTGCGCGACTTCGCGGCCTGAAGCGCAGCACCGGCAGGGCCCACCGCCGTCGTCCAGCGCGGACGACGGCGGTAGGCTGCTGCCATGACACAGCTTTCCACCGCGTCACTGGCCGATGCCGTCCAGGATGCCGCCGCCCGCGCCCGGGCCGCGATCGAGGCGCTACCACCCGGGGAATTCGCCGCACCATCGAGCCTGCCAGGGTGGAGCAAAGCCCATGTGCTGGCCCACCTCGACGGGGTCGCCCGCGCCCTGGCGCGGCAGCTGGCCCATGCCGCCCGGGGTGAACGCATCGAGTTCTACGACGGCGGCCAGGAAGGCCGCAACGAACGGATCGAACTCGGGGCCCTGCAACAGCCATCCGCCCTGGTTGCCCGCACACTGCAGGGACTGGACCTGCTGGACGAATCGATCACGGACATCCCGGCCGACGGCTGGGGCAGGACCACGAGCTTCCGGGGTGAAGGAACCGTGGGCGATTGCGTGGAGGCCGCCTGGCGGGAAGTGCTCATCCACGCCACCGACCTGGGCACCACCGTTTCGCTGGCCGACTGGCCCGCGGAATTCTCGGCCCACCTCTTCGACTTCCTGGCCCCGCGGGTCCCCTCCGACTACCGGCTGGTCCTGCAACCCACCGGGGGCCAGCCGGTGACCCTCGGCGCGGGCCCCACCGGGTACGTGGTCACCGGCATGGAATTCGATCTGGCCGGCTGGCTTGCCGGACGCGACCCCTCCGGCCCCGTCAGGGCGACCGCCGCGGCCGACGGCGCGGACCTGCCCGAGCTGCTGCCCTGGCCCTCGGGACCGGCCGTCGCGCAATGAGCGGGACGGATCCCCAACTCACCCGGACGGCGATCGAGGTCGCGCCGTTGCTGCTGGGATGCGTCCTGACGGTCGAACGCGAGGGCCATCAGGTGGGGGTGCGGATCACCGAGGTCGAAGCCTACGAGGGTGCGGAGGACCCCGGGTCCCACGCCTACCGGGGACGCACGGCACGCAACGACTCGCTCTTCGGGCCCCCCGGAACCCTGTACTGCTACTTCACCTATGGGATGCACCATTGCGCGAACGTCGTGTGCGGAACCGAAGGAAGGGCCTCAGCGGTCCTGCTGCGGGGAGGGGAGATCATCGGGGGTGCCGACACGGCCAGGGCGCGACGACGCAATCCACGGCGTGAACGGGATCTGGCCAACGGGCCCGCCAAACTCGCCCAGGCCGTGGGCCTGGACCTGAGCTGCAACGGACTGGAACTGATCACCGGGGTGGACGTGACGGACGCTCCGCAGCGGGCGGCGAAGGAGACCGCGCTGGCCGCGACCCTGTCCCGGCTCCCCGCCACCGCACCCCCGGGGGTGCGCTCCGGCCCCCGGGTCGGGGTGGCAGGACCCGGGGGCAGCAATGCCTACCACTGGCGGTTCTGGCTCGAGGAGGAGCCGACCGTCTCGGCCTATCGTGCCGCCAAGCCCCGTCACGGGAGGAAACCGGCAGGAACCCCGGGACATGGGGACTAGAGTGGATGCGTGCAATCCATGACCGAAACCATGCCCGAGCTCCTGGATCGCCTCTGTGCGATCGTTCCCGACTATCCGCAACCGGGGGTCTCCTTCAAGGACCTGACCCCCGCATTCGCCGACGCCGACGGATTGCGCCGGATGATCGATGAGATCATCGCCCCCTTCGCCGGGACGTTCGACGTCGTCGCCGGAGTCGAGGCACGGGGCTTCGTCCTGGCCGCGGCTGCGGCCTACGCCAGCGGCACCGGGATGGTGACCATCCGCAAGAAGGGCAAGCTGCCCCGGCCGGTCCACGCGGAGCAGTACACCCTTGAATACGGCACGGCCACGCTCGAGTTGCACCGTGACGACATCAAGCCCGGAACCCGGGTCCTGCTGTAGGATGATGTCCTGGCCACCGGAGGGACCATCACCTCCGCCGCCGCCCTGTTGAGCCGGGCCCAGGCGGAGATCGTCGGCATCGGGGTCGTCCTCGAGCTCGCGGAGCTCCGTGGCCGGGAACGACTGCAGGATTACCCGGTGAAGGCCCTGCAACTGGTGTGACGGAGGTTGTGAGCCCGCCGGGCACCAAACCGGTAGACTGATCCGTCCGCCATTTCGCACCAGGAGGAAAGTACATGCCGCAGTCACCCTCGCCCGCACCTGAACTGGAGCGCGAGCGGGCATATGTCGAGCGCCTGTACCGTCGCCTCGATGCCCTGCGTGAGGAGAAGACCGCGCAACTGGCCCGGGTCCGCCGCGATGGAGCGGTCGGTTCCCTGCAGAACATCTCCGAACGCGACTCCTTCGCGAACCTCTACGAGGACCGGCTGGCCCAGCTGAATGCCGTGGAGGACCGGTTGGTCTTCGGTCGACTGGACCTCGAAACCGCCGGGGACGATGGAGAAGCCACCAGCCACTACATCGGGCGCATCGGCATGACCGATGAGGACCAGACCCGGTTGATGGTTGATTGGCGTGCCCCGGAGGCCGGGGCCTTCTACCAGGCCACCGCCTTCGAACGCCAGGGGGTCCGCCGCCGGCGCCATCTGATCCTGAAGGGCCGCAACGTGGTCGCCCTCGAAGACGACGTGCTGGATCCGGAACTCCTCAACGAAGGGGTCTCGCACCAGGGGGAGGGGGCGCTGCTTGCTGCCCTGACCAGCCGACGCACCGGACACATGACGGATATCGTCAGCACCATCCAGGCGGAGCAGGACCGGATCATCCGTGCCCCGCTGGCCGGCGTACTGGTCGTCCAGGGCGGTCCCGGGACCGGAAAGACCGCGGTGGCGCTCCACCGGGCGGCCTATCTGCTCTATGAACACCGGGAACGACTGAAGACCGCCGGCGTCCTGCTGGTCGGCCCCTCCACGGCCTTCATGCGCTATATCGAACGCGTCCTGCCCTCCCTGGGCGAGACCGGAGTCGTGACGTCCTCCGTGGGCCAGCTCCTGCCGGGGATCAATGCCATTCCCGAGCCCGGACGCGAAGCCGCCCGGATCAAGGGTGGGCTGGGAATGGCCGAGGTGGTGGCCCGGGCCGTGGAGCATCGCCAGAGGGTTCCCGCGGGGCCACGCAGGGTCATGGTGGAAGGCACCCCGTTGACGGTCACCCCACGACAGGTCAAACGGGCCGGCGACAAGGCACGGGCGACGGGCAAACCGTATAACGAGGCCCGCGCGACCTTCGTGAAGGTCATGCTGCGCGAGCTGGCCGACCAGTTGAAGGAGAAGCTCGAGGAATCCTCCGGTGCGGGCAATGCGGCCGACCGTTCCTATCTGATCGAAGACGTCCGGGCCTCCCGGGATGTGCGCATCACCTTGAACCTGTGCTGGCTGCCGATGGGTCCCGAACAGTTGATCTCGGATCTGTATGCCAAGCCAGAGGTCCTCGAAGCGGTGGCTCCCGAGCTGAGCTACGCCGAACGCCGTACCCTGCAACGTGGCCGGGACGAGCCATGGACCGAGGCGGATGTCCCCCTGCTCGACGAGGCCGCCGAACTCCTCGGTGCCTTCGACGCGACGGTCGGGCGTGAACAAGCCCTGGCGGAAGCCAACCGCAAACGCGATCTGGCCAATGCCGAACAGGCGTTGAAGAACGTCAGCGCCTCACTGGAGGAGATCGGCATCGACGGGTCCGTCAGCGCCGAACAGCTGGCCGACCTGAACGAGGAGACCGGACCCCGGCTGACGGCTGCCGAACGCGCGGCCACCGACCGCAACTGGGCCTACGGACATGTCGTGATCGACGAGGCCCAGGAGCTCTCTCCCATGCAGTGGCGCTTGCTGGTGCGTCGTTGCCCCTTGAAGTCCTTCACCGTCGTCGGCGATATCGCCCAGGCCAGTTCGGCCGCGAGCGTGGGCAGCTGGGCCGCGGCCATGAAACCATTCGTCGGTCGTCGTTTCGAGTTGGAGGAGCTGACGGTGAACTACCGCACGCCGGTCCAGATCGCCGAAGCTGCCGCCCGGATGGCCCAGGAAGCGGGCCTGCAGGTCTCGACGCCCAAGGCGGTGCGCGAAGGGGACTGGCCCCCGGTGATCAACCGGGTCGAGCCCGGGGAGGTCCTGGGAGCGACGCTGAGGGCTTTGCCGCGGGAGATCGGGATCGCCGACGGGGGACTGGTTGCAGTCATTGCCCCCGCACAACGACTCGATCAGGTACGCACCGCGGTCGCAGGCGAATACGGGCGTCGCGTCGGGGGCGGGTCGGGCGCCCTGGACCAGGACATCGTGGTGACCACGGCCAAGCTGGCCAAGGGCCTGGAATTCGACGTCGTGGTGGTGCTGGAGCCGCAGGAAATCGTCGAGGAGGCCGAAGGAACCGTCGGTGACTTGTATGTCGCGATGACCCGGGCCACCCAACGTCTGCTGGTCATCGCCAGTGGCAACATTCCGGCGGGAATGGAGCCGGACGCCTGATCCCCGCGGTGTAGCTGCTAGATTTGACCTCGTGTCAGTAAGTGAATTGAATCCCGCCATTGCGGGACAGCAGAATGATCCGTCCTTCCCCAACATCTGGCAGGAGCTGAAGTGGCGTGGCCTGGTCCACGTTTCCACGGAGGAATCCGGTCTGGAGCAAATGCTCGCGGGGGAGCCGATCACGTATTACTGCGGATTCGATCCCACGGCGCCCTCATTGCACCTGGGGAACCTGGTCCAGCTGTTGAACATGCGCCGTCTCCAGCTGGCGGGTCACCACCCGCTGGGCCTGGTGGGCGGTTCCACCGGCCTGATCGGTGATCCCCGGCAGAGCGCCGAACGGGTTCTGAACACCAAGGAGACCGTCAACGAATGGGTTGGCCGTCTGCAACGCCAGGTCAGCTGGTTCCTGTCCACCGAGGGAACGAACGCGATGCAGATCGTGAACAACCTGGACTGGACGGGCCCCCTCAGCGCCATCGACTTCCTGCGTGAGGTGGGTAAACACTTCCGGGTGGGGACGATGGTCAAGAAGGACACCGTTGCGTCACGCCTGAACAGTGACGAGGGAATCAGCTACACGGAATTCAGCTACCAGATCCTGCAGGGCATGGACTACCTGGAGCTCTACCGCGACTACGGCTGCCGTCTGCAGACCGGCGGTTCCGACCAGTGGGGCAACCTGACCAGCGGCACGGAACTGATCCGCAAGGTCGAAGGCACCACGGTCCATGCCTTCGGAACCCCGCTGATCACCAACTCCGACGGAAGCAAGTTCGGCAAAAGTGAAGGCAACGCCATCTGGCTCGATGCCGAGATGTGCAGCCCATATGCCTTTTACCAGTTTTGGCTCAACACCGCGGACGTCGATGTGGTTGATCGCTTCAAGATCTTCACCTTCCGCACGCGCGAAGAAATCGAAGCCATCGGACAAGAGGTGGCGGACCGTCCCTTCGCCCGGGCGGGGCAACGCCAGTTGGCCTACGACGTCACGTCGTTGGTCCACGGGGTGGACGCCACCGAAAAGGTCATCGCAGCCTCGGCGGCAATGTTCGGCCAAGGGGCGCTCGCCGAGTTGGACGAGGAGCTCCTGGTGGCAGCCACTGCGGAACTGCCCAGTGCGAAGGTGGCACCGGATTCCTTGGGAATCGTCGAGCTGCTGGTGGCGACCGGACTCTCCGAATCCAAGTCGGCCGCTCGTCGGACCGTGGGCGAGGGCGGTGCCTACGTCAACAACGTCAAGTTCTCAGATGTCGACGCGGTCATCGACCCATCGACCCTGTTGCATGGCCGCTATGTCCTGGTGCGCCGTGGCAAGAAGAACCTGGCAATGGTCGAAGTCGGCTCCTAGAGACCAGGGCAGCGGCGCGTCCTGGACGCGCCGCCATTCCAGAAGGACCAGAGGCCGGTCGGCCCCGAGACGTGAATCACGTCGGGGCCGACCGGCCTTTTTCGCGTCCGGAGAGGGGCCGGCTGCCGGGCCGGCCAGCAAGGAAGCCCGGAATTCCGGGGAACCGGGGGTGATCGAGGGCGGAAGGTGTGCAGGGACCTGCCGATTTGCAGCCACCGGTCAGCACGTGTAATGTTTTCTCTTGTCGCCGCCGCTCCTGCAGCGGACAAAGGAAGCGAAAGTTTCCAGGGAAAGCGACCAAACCCCTTTCAAATATCCAGGTATTCCGGACGTCATTTGCACGCCCTGAAACATGGAAATGGAAGCGGGGGGAGGCCAAATGGTCGAAATCAAAGCGATAAAGTCGATTTGACAACGATCAAACGGACTAATAAATTAGATATGTAGCAGCGAGAGAAAAGCAAAAAGAATACGAATTCTTTACTTCGTAATTTGCTCGGAATCGTTAGCG
>NZ_JBQSWX010000034.1:0-19069 GCF_052377615.1 Arthrobacter sp. AOP36-A1-22 | reverse complement strand
AAAAAAGCCCCCGGAAGAACCACCCTTCTGAGTCGAGCGTTGGAAGCACGGCTGCCTGCCAGGGAGTCAGCGAATATATCCCTTTAAACAATGAGGCTCCCACCGCTAAAAGCGGTGGGAGCCTCATCGTGGTGTTCTGTTGAAGGCTTCCTGGGAAGCCATCAACAGGATCCGGTGCTCTAACTAGATGTTGAAGCCGAGCGCACGCATCTGGTCGCGTCCATCGTCGGTGATCTTCTCAGGTCCCCACGGTGGCATCCAGACCCATGTCAGTCGGTGCTCGTCAACGACACTGCTCATCGCCTGGCCAACCTGCTCCTCGATGATGTCGGTGAGCGGGCAGGCCGCCGAAGTCAGCGTCATGTCAATGAGCAGCGCACCGTCATCGGCATACTGCAGGCCGTAGAGCAAGCCCAAGTCAACGATATTCACCCCGAGTTCAGGGTCGATAACGTCCTTCAATGCTTCCTCGACGTCCTCCAGCGGAGTGTGGGTCGAGCCACTTGCTTCGTCGGTGGTGCTCATGACTACGCCCCGACGGGGAGGAAGCGGTCGTAGCCCTCTTCCTCGAGACGGTCGGCAAGGTCCGGACCGCCCTGTTCGGCGATACGGCCATCAACGAACACGTGGACGAAGTCCGGCTTGATGTAGCGCAGGATCCGCGTGTAGTGGGTGATGAGCATGGTGCCCATCTCGCTGCCCTCCGCGGCGCGGTTCACGCCATCGGCAACGACCTTCAGCGCATCGACGTCGAGGCCGGAGTCGGTCTCGTCGAGGACGGCGAACTTGGGCTTGAAGAGCTCGAGCTGCAGGATCTCGACTCGCTTCTTCTCACCACCGGAGAAGCCTTCGTTGACGTTACGGCTGGCGAACTCCGGATCGATCTTCAAGTTGGCCATAGCCGCCTTGACGTCCTTGGTCCAGTGACGCAGGCTCGGGGCTTCGCCCTCGATGGCGGTCTTGGCCGTCCGGAGGAAGTTCGTCATGCTCACGCCGGGTACCTCGACCGGGTACTGCATGGCCAGGAAGAGGCCGGCGCGAGCACGCTTGTCGACGCTCATGGCCAACACGTCGTCGCCGTCGAGCGTGATGGTGCCCGAGGTGACGTTGTAGCGCGGGTGGCCCGCGATCGTGGAGGCCAGGGTTGACTTGCCCGAACCGTTCGGGCCCATGATGGCGTGCGTTTCACCGGTCTTGATGGTGAGGCTCACGCCCTTGAGGATTTCCTTGCTGTCCTGCTCCGTATCGATCGATACGTGCAGGTCCTTGATTTCCAGGGTAGACATTGGTGTCCGTTCTCTGACATGCCGGACTGGCCGGCGAGGTTCACTGGGGGGGGAAAAAGGCCAAAGGCCTAGTTATCGGTCGCGGCGAGTTCTGCCTCAACCGTTTCGTTCAAGCGTTCCTGCAACTCCTCGACGCCGATCTGCTGAATGACCTCGTTGAGGAAGCCGCGCACGACGAGACGGCGAGCCGTCTTTTCGTCGATTCCGCGGGACTGGAGGTAGAACAGGTGCTCGTCGTCGAAACGACCGGTGGTGCTGGCGTGTCCGGCACCGGCGATGTTGCCGGTCTCGATCTCCAGGTTCGGGACCGAATCAGCCCGGGAACCATCGGTGAGGACCAGGTTGCGGTTGGCCTCATAGGAGTCCGTGCCTTCTGCCGCCGCGCGGATGAGCACGTCGCCCACCCACACAGTGTGTGCGTCCTTGCCCTGCAGCGCCCCCTTGTAGAGGACGTTGGAAGTGCAGTGGGGCGTGGAGTGATCGACGAACAAACGGTGTTCCAGATGCTGGCCCGGATCGGCGAAGTACAGTCCAAACATCTCCACCTTGGCACCGGTGCCAGCGAATCGCGCCGACGGCGTCAGGCGCACAAGATCACCGCCGAAGGTGACAACGATGTGCTTGATCTTCGCATTCTCGCCCACCTTGGCCTGCTGCGAACCTGCGTGGATGGCATCGTCTTCCCAAGCCTGCACGCTGACAACGGTCAACTCTGCGCCTTCTTGGACATCGAACTCGATGTTCTCAATCAGGACGGCGCTGCCTACGTGGTCGATGACGACGAGACCGCGGGAGTTTGGCTCCGCGACGACGACCAGGTGCTGGGCCGACGCTTCCATACCCGCACCGGTATAGGTGAGGGTGGCTTTCACGTCCTCGGCGTTGGCGCCGATGGTCAGCACGGAGGCCTCTGCGGCTGCGTTCCACCCGTTGGCGGAGACGCGGTCCTCGGGAATGCCGGCGGAACCGACGCGAGCGTCGTCCATGCCCACGGTTTCCAAGGTCGCGCCATCGCTGAGCTCGGTGGCCAGCGTCGGAGCGGCACCGGTGGGAGCCTTCTTATGGAGTCCACCCAGGCGCTTGAGCGGTGTGAAGCGCCAGTCTTCCTCGCGACCCGTCAGCGCCTTGAAGTCCTCCAGCTTGTAGCTGGTTAGACGGCCGGCTCGGGAAGAGTCGGGCACTCCCGCTCCACCGCCGTGGCTGTGCGCCTTGCTGGCATCACCGCCCAGCGGCGAGCTGTCCTCATTCAGTGGGGAGAGATTCTCGCCCTCTTCGGTGAATCCAGCGATGGCGGGCACGCCGTAGCGTGATTCCTTGCCAGTGGTTTCTGTTGCGGTATCAGTCATGATTAACCGACGCCTCCTTCCATCTGCAGTTCAATGAGGCGGTTCAGTTCGAGCGCGTATTCCATTGGAAGCTCCCGGGAGATCGGCTCGACGAAACCGCGTACGATCATCGCCATTGCCTCATCCTCGGCCATGCCGCGGGACATGAGGTAGAACAGCTGCTCCTCGGAAACACGCGAGACGGTTGCCTCGTGGCCCATGGTGACGTCGTCTTCGCGGACGTCAATGTACGGGTACGTGTCCGAACGGGAGATCTGGTCGACCAACAGCGCGTCGCACTCCACCGAGTTACGCGATCCCTTGGCGCCTTCGCGCACCTGGACCAACCCTCGGTAGGCCGAACGGCCGCCGTTGCGCGCCACCGACTTCGCCACGATCGTCGAGGACGTGTTCGGTGCGATGTGCACCATCTTCGAACCAGTGTCCTGGTGCTGTCCTTCGCCGGCGAAGGCGATGGAAAGGGTCTCGCCCTTGGCATGCTCGCCGACCAGGTAGACGGCCGGGTACTTCATGGTGACCTTGGAGCCGATGTTGCCATCGATCCACTCCATGGTGGCGCCCTCTTCGCAGATCGCGCGCTTGGTGACCAGGTTGTACACGTTGTTCGACCAGTTCTGGATCGTCGTGTAACGGACGCGGGCGCCCTTCTTCACGATGATCTCCACGACCGCCGAGTGCAGCGAATCCGAATCGTAGATCGGTGCCGTGCAGCCTTCGATGTAGTGGACGTAGGAATCCTCGTCCGCAATGATCAGCGTGCGTTCGAACTGACCCATGTTTTCCGTGTTGATGCGGAAGTAGGCCTGCAGCGGGATATCAACGTGTACACCCTTGGGCACGTACACGAAGGAACCGCCCGACCAGACCGCGGTGTTCAGCGAACCGAACTTGTTGTCGCCCACGGGGATGACTGAGCCGAAGTGCTCCTTGAAGACATCCTCGTGTTCCTTCAGCGCCGTATCGGTGTCCAGGAAGATGACACCCTGCTTTTCCAGATCCTCACGGAGCTGGTGGTAGACGACCTCGGACTCGTACTGTGCGGCGACACCCGAGACGAGGCGGTTCTTCTCCGCTTCCGGGATGCCGAGCTTGTCGTACGTGTTGCGGATGTCTTCCGGGAGGTCCTCCCAGCTCGTGGCCTGCTTCTCGGTGGAGCGCACGAAGTACTTGATGTTATCGAAGTCGATGCCCGAGAGGTCTGCACCCCAGGTAGGCATCGGCTTGCGACCGAAGTACTTCAAGCCCTTCAGACGCATGTTCAGCATCCATTCGGGCTCGCTCTTCTTTTGCGAGATGTCGCGAACGACTTCCTCGTTCAGGCCACGGCGCGCGTTTGCGCCGGCGTCGTTCTTATCCGACCAGCCATACTCGTAGTTCCCGATCCCCTCGAGCTCCGGATTCTTTTCCAGAATCTCGGAGAGCACACCGGGGTCGGCGGTCTCCTGTGCCATCTGATCCGTCATCTCGGCCTTTCCTGCTTTGTCAGTTTGACTCGTGTTCTCTTCTCAGCTTGCTGAGGAGTCTGGTTGCGACCCAGCGGAATGTGGGTCGTACAAACGTGTCCACCCGAGGCTAACGTCGACAGTCGGCGGACGTCGACACCCAAAAGGCGGGCAAAAACTTTGGTTTCTTCATCACAGAACACCGGGAACTCCCGGGCCAGATCCTGAATGGGGCAATGTCCCTGGCACAGCTGGATGCTCTGCAGCATCGCCGCCGGTTGGTTGAATCCCACGGCGCGCGTCGACGCAACGAACCCGTCGCCGCTGAGTGCCCCGGAAAGCGCTTCGGCCCGGTCCTCCAGGGAGTCGCCGGCCGCTTCGACGATGGGACGGTATCGCCGCTCCATTTCCGCGAAGCGGCGTTGCGCGAAGGCGGTGACCGCTTCCTCGCCGGCCACGTCGGCCAGATCGGTCAAGGCCGAGGTCGCGATGTCGAGGTAGTCGTTGCCACGCGTCGACTGGCCATGGCGGCTGAGCACATAACGTCGGGCGGGACGCCCTGCCCCGGCCGGCTGGTTGGCGACGAGTTTGACCTCGACCAAGCCATCACGACTCAAGGCATCCAAGTGGCGGCGGACCGCAGCCGGGGTGAAGCCGAGGCTTTCCCCGAGTTCCGCAGCGCTGACCGGCCCCTGGTGCAGGACGGCCTGCAACACGCGGTCGCGAGTCCGTTCCTCGGGTTCGGGCGCCACCGGGTTAGCGGCCGACGTAGCGGTCGCTTCCTGAGAGGGCAGCTGAGATGAATACACAACACAATCATGACCTAATGCGGTCGAGTGCGCCAGTAAGGTGTGACTTAGTTCCCGCAGAGCGCAAATACCGGCGCTCCGGACCCTCTGCCCGCGCCCTTCTCTACGTAACGTAGAATGCTCGGGTGACAACTACAGAACCCAGTCTCGTCGTCGAGTCCCTCCGTAAGGACTTCGGCCCGGTTGCCGCACTCGATGGCCGTATGGTCCGGGTCCTCAACGGTATCTCACTGACAGCACATCGTGGCGCGGTGACGACGTTGCTCGGATCCAATGGCGCCGGCAAATCCACCACGCTCGCCTGCGCCCAGGGACTGCTCCTTCCCGACGGCGGCACCGTCCGCCTGCTGGGTACCGATCCGGCCTCCGGAGGAAGCGCACTGCGCTCCCGGGTGGGCGTCATGCTCCAGGACGGCGGCCTACCCCCTTCGGTCAAGCCCATGACCCTCCTGCGCCACGTCGCCCGGATGTATGACCGCCCGGTCGACGTCGATGCCCTGGCCAAACGCCTTGGCATCGACTCCTTCGCGCACACCACCATCCGGCGCCTCTCAGGCGGGCAACGCCAGCGCGTCGCCTTGGCAGCCTCCCTCGTCGGAAATCCCGAAGTCGTGTTCATGGACGAACCCAGTGCAGGCCTGGACCCGCAATCACGCCAAACAGTCTTCGAACTGATCGAAGAGCTGCGCGAACGGGGCTTGTGCATCGTCCTGACGACGCATCTGATGGAAGACGCCCAGCGCCTGTCCGACTACGTCTACATCATCGACAACGGCCGCAACGTCGCCCAAGGCACCGTCGCGGATCTGACAGCCGAGGCCACTTCGGCGACGGAGAGCCGTACCCTCCATTTCACGGCCGACCCCGGCCTGCCGATCCCCCGGCTACACGACGCCGGATCACTCATCGAGGAGGCGGCGGGCCGCTACCGCGTCGAGGGGCTCCACTCCCCCGCCGGGTTGACGGAAATCACCTCCTGGTGGTCTGAACAGGGAGTCCTGCCGACCTCGATCAGCATGGAACCGAAGAACCTTGAAGACGTCTTCCTGGATATCGCCCAAGGAGGCACCCGTGGCTGACCCGACGCCCTCG
The DNA here is from genome assembly GCF_052377615.1 of Arthrobacter sp. AOP36-A1-22. NCBI lineage: Bacteria > Bacillati > Actinomycetota > Actinomycetes > Micrococcales > Micrococcaceae > Arthrobacter > Arthrobacter sp. AOP36-A1-22. Next base: position 13,094 of record NZ_JBQSWX010000034.1, on the reverse strand, counting down.
CCCCTGCCCGAAGCCCCGACCACCGGTGCCCGCCGGTCCAATGCCGCCAGTCTGACCACGCGCGTCGTCCGCCACGGTGGCTACGAAACCCGCGCCATGCTCGGCAATGGCGAACAGCTGGTCCTGGCGGTCGCCCTGCCCCTGCTGGCACTGTTCGGGTTGACGTTCACCAGCATCCTCGATGGCGTTGCCGAACACCGCATCGATGCCGCCGCCCCCGGCGTGCTGGCGTTGTGCGTCATGTCCACCGCCTTCACCGGCCAGGGCATCTCCACCGGGTTCGACCGGAGATACGGTGTCCTGCGCTTCCTGGCCACGACCCCCTTGGGACGAGCCGGGTTGATCTTCGGCAAGGCCCTGGCCGTGTTGGCCGTACTGGTGGTCCAGGTCGTCCTGATTGGTGGGGTGGCGCTGTTCCTGGGGTGGCGCCCGGAACCGGCAGGCATTCCCCTGGGCGTCCTGCTGTTGATACTCGGTGCCGCTGCCTTCACCTCACTGGGCCTGCTGATTGCCGGTACCGTTCGGCCTGAAGCAACCTTGGCGATCACGAACCTGGCGTGGATCCTCCTGGCAGCAGGAGGCGGGATCCTCATTCCGGGCAGCCGCCTTCCCGGGATGCTGTCCGACATTGTTGCCGTGTTGCCCTCGTCGGCGCTCGGCGATGCACTGCGTGAGACCCTCATCAGTGGGACCATGAACATGGGGGCCATCCTGATCCTGCTCGCCTGGACGATTGCCGCAGGATTCGCCGCCACCCGCTGGTTCAAATGGAATTGACGCGCGCACAGCCAGTCGCCCCGCGTCCCGAATGGAGAAAGACAACATGACAACCCCCGTCGCCAACCACTGGACCGACCGGCTACCGCCGGCGTTGGGGCGCGGCACCCGCGCGGTTCAGACCACCTACTCCCGTGGATACAACCATCTCCCGCTATCCATCGGCCGAGGCATCCACCGGTTGGCGATCGCCTCCCTGATCACCCAATCAATCCTGATCGTCTCCGGCGGCGCCGTCCGACTGACCGCTTCCGGACTCGGCTGTTCGCAGTGGCCCAACTGCATGCCGGGGACGATGACCCCGACCCCCGAAATGGGAATCCATGGGTTGATCGAATTCGGCAACCGACTGCTGACGTTCGTCCTGGCCGCCGTGGCGATTGCCATGATCGTCTCCATCTGGCGCATACGACGCACCCACCGCACCGTGTTCTGGCTCTCCATCGCCCTGCTGTGCTTCATCCCGATCCAAGCCGTCATCGGCGGGATCACCGTATTGACGGATTTGAACCCCTGGGTCGTCAGCTTCCACTTCCTGGCGTCGATCGCCTTGGTGGCCGTGGCAACACTGCTGGTCAACCGCACCGGGAGGGAATCGCGCGGTGAAGAACTGGTGGCCCCCGGCCCCCTCACCGGAACGATGCGCTCACTGGGCTGGACCATCGCCATCACCTCGGCCCTGGCCCTGATCCTGGGAACCGTGGTCACCGGCTCGGGCCCCCACGCGGGGGATCCCTCCTCACCCCGGCACGGCTTCAACTTGTACCTCGTGACCCGCATCCATGTGGTCCCCGTGTACCTCCTGGTCATCGCAACCCTGCTGGGCCTGTATCTGGTCTACCGCACCCATGCGGCGCGGGCCCTGAAGCGCGGCTACCTCTTCCTGGTCGTTGCCGTACTGGCCCAGGGCGCCATCGGATACACCCAGTTCTTCCTCGGACTGCCCATCGCGGTCGTCCTGCTGCACATGGTAGGCACCGCATTCCTGACGGCGGCCGCCACCAATGTATGGGACCGTTCCACCGGCGTCGTTCCGCTATAGCAACGCCCCGCCGACTGCCCTGCTCCTTTCCCGCGGTGAAGCAACGGGACCTTCTGGTTTCCAGCCCTGGTCAGGTGCAGGATCACGCCCCGAGTTCCCGGGCTTGCAGCCGGCCGCTCCTCCCGGTGCTCCATGAGAGTGCGGATATTGCCCCGGTGTCGTTTTTCGAAGACGACTACAAGGAAGCCCGGAGTCTTCTGCACAACGATTCCGTGTCTGTTTGGGCAACGGCTTGCGGGACGGCTGGCTAGGAATGTTGAAAGAAGGCAACACAGATGAGTGAATTGCGACGACGGCTAGTCTGAGTGCATGGAATTTCGAGCCGTTCTATTCGATCTGGACAACACTCTGTTCGACCATCTGACATCAGCACGTGGTGGCTTGGATACATTCGTTCGGAGTTTTGGCGTCGAGCTGACACCTGATCTTTCGAATTCGTGGTTTGAGATTGAACAGGCCAACTACGATCTTTTCCTATCAGGTGAGCTCAGTTTTCATGCACAGCGCCGCGAACGACTCCGCCAGTTCCTTCCCCTGATAGGGCATCCGGGTCCGGTTGGCGCCACTGAGCTTGACGAAGTGTTCGCCATTTACCTGCGAAGTTATGAGGAAGCATGGACTGCGTTTCCAGACGCCGTGCCGACCCTGGAGCTGCTAAGAAGTTCCGGTACCACGGTCGGCGTCATCACCAACGGCAACCACGAGCAACAAGCGAAGAAGATCAAAAGGATCGGCATCGAACCCCTCCTCGATCTATTCTTCAGTTCTGAACAAATGGGCCATGCTAAACCCACAAGTTCAGCATTCATCTTGCCGTGCGAGAAGATGGGGATTTCCCCAAGCCAGGTACTTTACGTCGGTGACAACTTCCGTGTGGATATCGAAGGGGCACGAGCCGCAGGCCTTCAAGCCATACACCTTGACCGGGAGGATGCCGGTCAGCCGATGACTCTGCGTAGCCTGACGGATCTCGTCCCGTTGCTAAAGATCGAAGCGACTGCTCCGTAACCGGAACGGTGACCGGTCAGGGATCCCGTTCTGGGCTCAACTCACCCTGACACGTAGAGCCCCCGCCGATACCTCAGCAGCGAGAATGGACGAGGAAGAGGAGGCCAGCATGGCGTATGGGTCGGCGCGCGACTTGCCGAAGTTCAAAGAGATGGAGTTGCAACTGGCAGGACTGCGGCGGTTCAAGTTCCTCATCTCTAAGGAACAGCGTCACCTGCTGACAGACGTCTCAGCCCAACTGGACCGCATCACGAGCACTGTTGACGCCTTCTACGTACTCCTCGGTCCTCGACATTGGGTCTTCCATGACGACCTGCCGGTCGATGACCTGGCCGGCCTTGTGGCCAATCACCAGGACGATCCGGAGCGTGCGGAGCAAGCCTTCATCGCTTGGTACCAGGACAAGGATCGCCTGTCTCATCTGGTGCGACGACTCAATGTGCACCCTGATTTACGCGCACGCATGCATCTGCTGAGGTCGGCGCTGGAGGATTACCAAGCTCAGCGCTACTACGCCGTAGTCCACGTCTTGCTCAGCGTCATGGATGGCTTCGTGAACGACCTCAATCCGGCCTGCCGCAAAGGTCTGCATGCCCGCGAGCCGCAGGAGATGGACGCCTGGGACAGCGTTGTGGGCCACCACTTGGGACTCAGTGCAGCGCATGCGACCTTCGCCAAGTCCAGCAAGGGACGCAACGACGAGCCAGTCTATGAGTTGTACCGCAACGGCATCGTGCACGGGATGCTGACCAACTACAACAGCAGCGTCGTCGCGACCAAAGCCTGGAATCGACTCTTCGCCGTGGCGGACTGGGCGCGCTCCTTGGAGGCCCAAGAGCAAGAGACAGCGAAGCCGCCCGACCCGACGTGGAAAGACCTCGCAACTCAACTTGCTGCCAACACCGAGACGAAAGCTGCACTGGCGGAGTTCGTGCCCATTGCCCTGACCTCAGATGATCACGCATCACTCGCCGCTCACCCGGTCTATGTGGCGTCTACTAGATACCTCGACGCCTGGAAGCGGAAGAACTACGGACACATGGCCCAGGTGATCACGACTCTGGGCCAGACAGTCGGCCCTGGAGACGTGCGGTTGGACTATCAAGGGCACTCGCTGGATGACTACTCCCTCAAGTCGCTGGTGCACAGCGCCGCCGCGATCTGCACCGTTCGCCTTCACGTCGTCGTCAACGGCACGCCCGGCTCTCCAGAGATGAGGTGGGTGCGTGAGGGGAGCGATGGGCGTGCGGCTGCGCCGAATGAAGACGGCGAGTGGCGCCTGATGTGGTGGGGCGCCGCGCATATGACGCGGGATGCTGAGTAGGGAAGCGAATTAGTCGCGAGAGGGAACCCCAAATGGGCATCCCGGAGTGACGTGACCGGCAGCTCTCAGCTATTGGTTGTTGTCCGCCAACTTCTCCAGCCCGACCACTCGGCCGCCTCAATGACGCAGAACCGGTTTCCCTCGGGGTCTTGCATGATGACGTAATCTTCATCGTCGGGGCATCGACCCCAATCCACCTTGGTGGCACCGAGAACAGTAAGTCGGTGAACTTCGGCCGCCTGGTCCTCCGCGTACAAGTCCAGATGAATGCGAGGTGGCAATATCCGCTCAGAGCGGTGCGCGTCGAGGGAGACATTCGGACCTATTCCATCGGTGGGGAATAACAGTGCGAAGTCATCATCAATCGGCTCTCGCACAGTGTAATTGAGAGCATCAGACCAAAATTGAATCTGCTCTTGCAGGTCGCTCACACGAATGACAATGGACCCAACAACAAGCATTCCATAACCGTAGGTCGAGTGGAGTGACGCCGCAAGCGGAACCCTCGTCGGGACGCCAGCTTGCGAGCGTGGCCGGCCGGGATCTCTCGGCTGATCCACCGCCGGACGCTACCTACTGACGGCAGCCGAGACCTGATGGTCCTTCCGGAATCAGACTAAAGTCGCCACATGGACAACTTTGAAGTCGCGATTGACCACGAGCTGTTCCGCATCAGCGAAAGGTACCAACCAAGCGGGAGCCTCAGCTATGACTTTGCTTGGCTGAATGGTCCAGCTGGGGGAACTTACGGCTTTACTGTCGGCATAACGGGCACCGATTCCAACGACGTTTCGCGAATGTCCTCCGAAGAGCTCGTCGAGGAAGCTCGCCTTTTCGTAGAAGCCTTCTATGGCGCTGGCGGTATCGGAGCAGAAGATTTCCCTGATCACGTGCCAGCAAAGAACCGTGGAGGAAAAGGCTGACAGCGAGTCCCTCAGCGGGAACCCCATGGGAGGCAACTGTTCTCGTGTTGAATAAGGCCTATCGTTGTTGAATGGCAATGAAAGACGAGTTCGGGTATCCGCTCAAAATCGATGCTATTGACCGCTACATGCCCCCGGTTGAGCTCCCTCCTTCGACCACACCTGAGGAACACGCTCGCCATGCAGATGCCTATTCTGCCTACCAAGAACGCTTCCTTCGGGCGTCCAAGGAACGCCGCAACAACAAGGAGTGAATTCGACTCTGCGAATCCTCGCCTCCTGCGCCTCAATAGCCGAGGGCTCAACGGGACGGTATTCGCGGCTTGACAGCCGAATAGACACTCTGCGGCACAACGAAGGCTGTATAGAATGCCATTATCCGCCCTACAGCTTGTGGTTTTGCTCCTCTAAACTCCGGACGAAACCGCCCAATGCAGCCAATCATCGGGCTATCTACCAGATGAACGTGAACTCGGCGGATTGGACAATTGCGCTCTAATCTCTCGACCAACTGCAACAGGGAATGGCCACGCGAGTGGCAACTTCTGAGAGTCTGGGCGTATGACCGCGACAATTCCTGAGTTCACTGACAGCTACTCCGACGACATGATCTTCTTGCAGACGGTTCGCCGATCTCTACTGCGACACCCTCTCGAATATCACTATCCGAAGATCTTGGATGCCACCCTCGCTCGCCTGCATGCTGTGATGTTGGTCGGGAATGTCGAGAACGCAATCAACCAGGAACATGAGCGCACGGGCGATTCGAAACTGAAGGATTATCTCAAACCCAATGGTCAAAATAACAAAAAGAAGGTGGAATCGCTGCGATCGTATTTGGAAGGACGGATCGGCGGAGCAGTGGACACGGAAATACTCGAGGACTATCTCGCCATCAAGAACTTTCGCAACGGCATAATCCACTCAGATCGAAGGACGGGTGAGAAGGCTGAACATGTGGCTTCGCGCGGAATTTCGCTCGACAGTCGGGAGCTTAACTTGGACCACCTCCACCGTTTTGCTCAGGTTGATCAGGCGATGACTATGTACCTTGGAATGTCGCACCTGTTGGAAGTGGTCGGCGCTCCCGGTGAAGCACTTAATCCGACGGAGTTACCGGCAAGCCGTATTGCGTCTGACGAGGCTGTTTCGGCACCGTACTCATTTGACGAATTTATTCGATTTCATAAAAGTAACTTGGATAAGGTCGGCTCGAGTTGGGTAAGCCTTCTCGTTGAGATGGACGAGCTGTCGGGACCAGACTTCGTCAGAGAAGTGCGAGCTGGGAACGTAGACGGCGATGTGGGCGAGCGCGTTCGAGGTTGGGGTCGCACGGCGGAATACTCCTGGAACGAGATTGTGCGGCTGTGGCCGGACGATTCGGCGCAGCGTCTCGTTGATGACTCGAAGTACCGAGCTGAATTGCTCCATAGGATGAGGTCCCTCGCAGCAGACGGCGCGTTCCCTGTGCAGAGCCTTCCCAGAAGTGCCTACGCCGTGCTCTGGCGCGCGGCTTTTTCGCACGATGCGCCCGGCGAGAATGAATACTTCCGACTATTCGACGGAACGACCTCTCTGACAGGTTTTCAGCTCTTGGAGACTTATGCGGTGGGCGGCGTAGCCTATGATCTGATTTCGAATTTAGGCATGGGGTGGATTTGGCCACTACTCGCTATCAGTGGCACTGAAGAAGCCGTTGGAAAGGCTAACGCCTTCATCGAAGTTTTCGAGTTGGCTCGCACCTGGTATTCAGCGATCGAACGAAATGAAGGGATAGACGATCACGATAAGGAGACGGTGGAGATGTATCGTCGCGGAGTTGCTGCCACTTAGGTTTAGCTTCTGGCCTCTTATCCGGAGCTTTCGCTGCATTTTCGTGGGGCGGTGAGGGGTTCCTGGTGGGCTCACCGGAAATGCACACCGAATGCATTTGGCTACGGTGTTGTATGGCTACTAGTGTTCCATTCCTTGACCGCCGGCCCAAGATCGGTACAGGGGTTGGCGCTAGGGTCAGATACCAGAAATACGCTAGGAAGCTCAGCGCTCTCTAGCGTTGTCAGCCAAACAACCCGCGATGTGAACACCTGAGATGCTCCACACTCATACGCTCAAGCCCCTAAATCGGTTCCGGGAGACAGCGGTGTCCACCGTCTCGTAAGCCGGTCCTTCACCGGAAACGACAGCTCGAAACAATAGCTACCGAGAGCGCCAAGCCTGTGGAGTTGATCGGTGAATGGCGTGCTTCTGGTGGCGTTAGCTGGTGATGAGGGTGCTGGCGGCTGCTTCGATGACGTCGTCGGTGATGGTGTCGAGTTGGTTGATCTTCAGGACGCGTCCGATTTGGGGGAAGAGGCGTTCGAGGAGGCGGAAGTTGCCTCTGGTGATGCGTTCGATCGCGGCGATGGCTTGGGCGTCGGTGAAGTCGTCGGGGTCGAGGGTGCGGCCGAGGCGTTTCCAGTGGCGGGTCAGGACGAAAAGTAGTTCTTCGCGTGCGAGGGCGCGGTAGCGGTGGGAGAACCCGAGGCGACTGTAGAGCTGGGGGTAGTGGCGGAAGCGTTGGTCGATGCCGGGCATCCCGATGAACATGAGGGCGACGTGGTGGCGGTCGTGGAGGTCTCGGAGGAGTTCGAGTGAGGTCGGCGTGAGTCGTTCGGCCTCGTCGATGATGATCAGTTCGGTGAAGTCGATGGTGCGGGGAACGTCGGTGGTCGTGATCTTCCCGATCGCGCAGAGGTGCTCGTAGATCAGGACTCCGACCTTCCCGCGGTAGAACTCGATATCGCGCATGAGATCGCGGTGCTTGGCGAGGACCTCGGGGGTGTAGAACACGGTGCGGGAGCGGTGGGCGGCGGCGTAGTGCTTTAGGTCGGCCTCGCTGCGTGGCCCCCAGGCCTGGATGAAGGGTTCGAGGGTGTCCCAGTGGGCGTACCGGCGGGCGGACTGCGTCTTGCCGACGCCGGCCTCGCCGTGGCAGATGCCGATGGTGACGTCCTTGCGGATGGTGCCGGCGAACTCGGTGAAGCGGCGGTGTTCCTTGGTGACGATGAAGTCGCGGTTCATCTACTCGTCCTCTTCGTAGGTCTTCAGGCGCTTCCTGGGCCGTCGCGCGGGAGCGGGCGGCGTGGGCGCATCGTAAGGGGGTCGTGGAGTCGTGGGGATGCGGTCGTTGATGTCCTTGCGTAGCTGCCGGCGGCGGGCTCGTCGGGCGGTTTCGATGTCGTGGAGGCTGTAGCGCTGGTTGGGGTGGGCTTCGTCGATCGCTGTGCACACGAAGGTGTCGTGGTCGTGGACACGGATCTCGGACAGGTCCCGGGGGTCGTAGCGGATGGTGACCGTGCGTCCGACGAACGAGGCGAGCGTGGGCGAGAGGTAGCGCTGGCCTTGGAAGTGGATCCCGTCGCGCTGGACGGTGCGATGCTTGGAGACCCGCAGAAGCAGCCCGTCGAGCTCCTCGAGACTCTCGGGTAGTCGCGGCAGCCATCCCTCAGCGATCCAGGCCGCCTTTGGGCTCGTGCGGATCGCGGTGTGCGTGCGCTGGTTGTACTGGCCGACGAACTCCCCGACGGCCCGGTCGAGACCAGGAAGGACCAGCACCGGCACTGGATGTGGGTTTCCAGGGGTGAGGCGCCCGGGCAGGGTCGCGAGCAGTTCGGTGTTGACGGTGTGGAAGAACCGCTCGATCTTTCCTCTTCCCTGGGGGCGGGCGACCGTGGAGTGGATGATTCGGATCTTCAACGCGATCGCGGTGTACTCGAGGTGATGGCTGGTGAAGTCGCTGCCGTGGTCGACGTAGAGGACGTCTGGGATGCCGCAGATCGGCCAGGCGGGGTCACTCTTGGGCCAGATCGCTTGGCGCAACGCCAGCGCGGTGTTCATCGCCGAGGGCGCGCCCTCGAAGACCATGTACCCGCAGATCGCCCGCGAGTAGTCATCCATGACCGTGGTCAGCCACGGCCTGGATGGTCTCCCGCTGGGGTCCTTGATGAGGATGTCGAGCTCGGTGTGGTCGACCTGCCACAGGGCATTGGGACGCTCAGCGCGGTGGCGGAAGACGAGCTCATGGCGGTCCCGGTAGGATGCTGGCCCCTCGAGAGCGAGCGTCACCATCCCGGGATCCAGTGCCTGCACGATCGACCGCACCGTCGCGTAGCTCGGCGTACTCACGCTTCTTCGTGCGGCCTCGGCTGCGGTCAGGCGGTGCAGTGTCGCGATGCTGGGGCGGGGCTTGGTCAGAGCCAGGTGCTCCACGAAAGCCACCAGCTCAGGCGCGGTGCGCCGCACGCCAGCATCGGCGCGCTGTGCCCGCTCAAGAGCCGAGATGCCACCAGCCCGGTAGAGGCTGTGCCAACGCGAGAGCGTTCGCTCTCCCACCCCGGCCTCCCGCGCGAGACTCGCCAGCGGGATGCCGTCTTCGACGTGGAGCCGCAGAATCTTCCACTTCTGCGACCCGTCCATGTCACGCCTGCGCGATGCTCTCGCGAGCGGCAGCGTCCCGCTGGTGGCGGTACAGCGTCGCCCGAGACCACCCCACCAGGCGCGCCGCCCCCTCAGCGGTGCAACCCTTCGCTCTCTCTTCGGCAGCGATCGCCAGTTTGCGATCCACGACCTCGGGATTCACGGGCGGCCGGCCGAACTTCGTGCCCTGAGCGCGGGCTGCTGCGATCCCCGCGTTGACACGCTCGGTGATCAGCTCGCGTTCGTACTCCGCTAGCGTTGCCAGCATACCGAGCATGAGCCGACCCGACGACGTCTCAGGATCGATCCCGTCGGAGACCGACCGGATCTTCACGCCGCGATCCCGGAGCAGGTTCACGGTGTTGAGCACATCGATGAGCGACCGGCCCAGTCGATCGATCCGCCAGACCACCACCGTGTCCTCAGGCTCCGCATAGGCCAGGAGCTTCTTCATGCCCGGACGCTCCGCCGCGCTCTTCGCCCCGGACGTTACGTCCGAGAACACATCCCGCTTCTGCACCCCTGCCGCAAGAAGAGCGTCAAGCTGCAGCGCCGGGTCCTGCCCCGCCGTCGACACCCGCGTGTACCCCAGAAGTCTCATGACGACATCATGCCTCATAAAGCACATTCACCGGAAGGTCTGAGACAGAACGCGGTGCGACGACTTTACGAGACACCATGGGCCTCCCGTCGACCCAGCTCGTGCCGGCGCCGTAGTCACCAAACGCGGCGTCGCGTAAAGCTGTAGATTCTTGAGGCGCCACCAGCTTGCCACCTTGTGGAAGGGCGGCGATTGCTTGGCGCGAAGCGCTTTCGCCTTGAACTATCCGCGTCGACGTAATCTGGGGCCGACTCTGAGCGCGACTGTGACGTAGCGGTAGAGTTGGTGCCTGCTTGCCGGGCGGCAGAACGCGGGCGCCTGCGTTCAGGCGTCATGGCGAGCAAGGGCTAGTGGAAGGGTGAAGCAGTGGGGCAAGCGCAGGAGCAAGACATGGACACGATGCAGATCGGTGAGGTCGCCGAACGCACCGGGCTGTCGATGCGCACTATCCGCCACTACGACAATGTAGGGCTGGCGCCGCCCTCGGCCCGCAGTGAGGGCGGATTTCGGCTCTACACCCAGGCCGACGTCGAGCGGCTCAACTACGTCCGGCGGATCACTCCGCTGGGATTCAGCCTGGAGGAGACCGCCGAGATCCTCGCCATTCTGGAGGCCAAGGAACCGGTCGAGGCCACTGCCGCGTACTTGGAAAGGGTCCGGGTGGCCCGGGAGAAGATGGCCCGCAAACTGCGCCAAGCCGACGAGCTCATCGACGCCCTGCAGGACCGCGTCCACGACTAAACCTGCCCCCCCGCTGGCGGAGCGAGGTGGGCCAGCAGCCAGACTCTACCCTCACGTTAGGGTAGAGTTAGTGTCGAAACTTTTCCCGGTGACTACCTGATGCCCCGCCCCTTGGGCGGCCGGGCTGCCTCGTAAGGCCGGGGTCCTTCTTGTTCACGACCTGATGGGAGACCTGCGTGTCCACCACAATCCACACCGCCCCGCCGGCGAATGCCACCCCCGAAGAACGCCAATCCGTCCTGGCGACCCTGAAGCGCCCGCGCTGGCTGAAGACCGAGGTGCTGGCCGGCCTGATCGTCGCGCTGGCGTTGATCCCTGAGGCCATCGCGTTCTCGCTGATCGCCGGGGTGGACCCGCAGGTGGGTCTGTTCGCTGCCGCCACGATGGCCATGTCCATCGCCTTCCTGGGTGGGCGGCCGGCGATGATTTCTGCGGCCACCGCGGCCACCGCTCTGGTGATCGCCCCGCTGATGGCCTCGCACGGGCTGGACTACTTCCTCGTCGCGGTCATCCTTGCCGGTGTCTTCCAGGTGATCCTCGGGGTGCTCGGGGTGGGCAAGCTGATGCGCTTCATCCCCCGGTCGGTGATGGTCGGCTTCGTCAACGCCTTGGGCATCTTGATCTTCACCTCCCAGCTACCAGACCTGATCGGCGTCCCGTGGCTGGTCTACCCGCTCACCGCCGCCGGCCTGGCGATCATCTACCTGCTGCCACGGATCACCACGGTCGTCCCAGCCCCGCTGATCTCGATCATCGTTGTCACCGCTCTGGCCCTGGTCTTCGCACTCAACGTGCCCACCGTCGGGGACAAGGGTCAGCTGCCCGACGCCCTGCCCACCCTGTTCCTGCCTGACGTGCCCTTCACCCTGGAGACCTTCCAGATCGTCGCCCCCTACGCACTGGGCATGGCCCTCGTCGGGCTGCTGGAATCCCTGATGACGGCCAAGCTGGTCGATGACATCACCGACACCCGCTCGAACAAGGTCCGCGAGTCCTGGGGCCAGGGCGCGGCGAACATCATCAGCGGCTTCTTCGGCGGAATGGGCGGCTGCGCGATGGTCGGGCAGACCATGATCAACGTCAAGGCCTCCGGGGCCCGCACCCGGATTTCCACCTTCCTGGCCGGCGTCTTAGTCCTGGTGTTGGCCGTGTCCCTCGGGGAGGTAGTGGCGCTGATCCCGATGGCCGCCCTGGTCGCGGTGATGATCTTCGTGTCGATCGCCACCTTCGACTGGCACTCCGTCCGTCCCTCAACGCTGAAAATGATGCCCAAGTCCGAGACCATCGTCATGGTAGTCACCGTCATCGCGACCGTCGCCACCCACAACCTAGCCGTCGGCGTCGGGCTCGGGGTGCTCACCGCGATGGTGCTCTTCGCCCGCAGGGTCGCGCACTTCGCCACCGTCACGCGCACCGTCAAGGGCGAGGGCGAGCAGGCCGTAGCTCGGTACACCGTGGACGGGGAACTGTTCTGGGCCTCCTCCAACGACCTCTACACCCAGTTCGAGTACGCCGAGGACCCTCAGCGCATCGTCATCGACCTGACGACCTCACACCTGTGGGATGCCTCGACCATCGCCGCACTAGATTCCGTGGAGGACAAGTACCGCCACTACGGCAAGAACGTCGAGGTCATCGGCCTCAACGAGGCCAGCCAAAACATGCGCAACCGCATGTCCGGCAAGCTCGGCGCCGGACACTAAACCACCACGCACCCTCCCCGCGCCCGAGGCTCACACGCTGGACCAGTATTCGCACGTGTCAGCGCGGGGCCCCGCTGTGGCCGGGAGTGCGCCACCGAGCGATCACAGAACGCCGCCATTCATCGCCAAACTTCACACGCCAAGCCATCACCGTCCCGTAAGACCCGTCCGGCGAGTCGTCCGGTGACGGGTCCCTATGCGACACACTGATCTGCATGTCTGAGATCATCATCGGCTATGCACGCGTGTCCACGGAAGAGCAAGACCTCACCGCGCAGCGTGATGCCCTAGCAGCCCTGGGCGTCACCTCGGAACGCATCTATGTTGATCATGGGTTTACCGGCACCAACAAGAATCGTGCCGGCCTACGCGACGCCTTGGCCGCATGCCGAGCGGGGGATACCTTCGTCGTTACCAAGCTGGATCGCCTAGCTGTACTGCCCATAGACGTTAGTTAAGCGGCTGATTGGTGGCTGGTTCCCGATTGCAGTGTGGGGCCTGTGGTGATTGTACGCATGGT
>NZ_JBQSWX010000033.1:0-19102 GCF_052377615.1 Arthrobacter sp. AOP36-A1-22 | reverse complement strand
CTAGCCTGCTCATCGAACAGCTGGGACGCGCCCCCGCTGCCCCCGCACTGCTGTGGCAAGAATCATCGCTGGACTACCAGGAACTGTTCCATGGTGCCCGCCGCCTGGCCGCCGTTCTCGGTGCCCACGGGGCCGGCCCCGGTGACACCGTCGGGGTCCACCTGCAGCGTGGCCCCGCGATGGTGCTCTCGCTTTTGGCGACCACACTCGCTGGCGCGGCCTACGCGCCGTTGGACCCCGCGCTGCCCGCGTCAAGGCTGGACTCCATGGTCGGTGACCTCGACCCCGCGGTGATCATCACCGGCAACAACGGCGGTGAGGCCCCCGGGCCGGCCGGAATCTACCCCCTGGTGCCGTTGTCGGAAGACACCCTTGACTGCCTGGACCACCTTCCCGCCCCGGCTGCCCCCGAGGCCGCTACCGGGGTCGGCCCGGAGGACACCGCCTACATCATCTTCACCTCCGGATCGACCGGGGCTCCGAAGGGAACCGCGGTCAGCCACCGGGCCATCGTGAACCGCTTGCTCTGGATGCAGCATGAATATGCCCTGGACTCCTCGGATATCGTGCTGCAGAAGACGCCGTTCAGTTTCGACGTCTCCGTCTGGGAGTTCTTCTGGGCCTTCATGGCAGGGGCACGCCTGGCCATCGCCGAACACGACGTCCACCGCGATCCGGAGGCCCTGGCACGCACGATCATCGAACACGGCGTCACCACCTGCCATTTCGTGCCCTCGGCCTTGTCCCTGTTCACCGGCGCCCGCTCCGCGTCGCGGTGTACGAGCCTGCGGCGGGTCTTCTGCTCCGGGGAGGCACTCGATGCCGAGACCGGACATCGACTGCTTGGCATGCTGCCCGTGGAATTGCACAACCTCTACGGCCCCACTGAAGCCGCCGTCGATGTGACTTTCTGGCACGTATCCGCCACGGAGCGGGGGCCGGTACCGATCGGGCGGCCCGTCTGGAACACCAGGACGCATGTTCTGGACGCGCTGGGCCGCCCGCTTCCCCCCGGAGTTGCCGGTCACCTGCACCTGGCCGGCATACAACTCGCCCAGGGATACGTCCGACGCCCGGAACTGACTGTAGAGAAGTTCTATCACCACCCCGGTCTGGAACGCCTGATGGGACGCCCCGAGCGGGTCTACGCAACGGGTGATATTGCGCGGTGGCGCTCCGACGGTGCCCTGGAATACCTCGGTCGCATCGACGACCAAGTTAAAATGCGCGGCCTGAGGATCGAATTGGGGGAAATCGAGGCGGTTCTGGCCGCGCACCCGATGGTGGAACGCGCCGTCGTCGTGCCCCATGGCAGCGGGCCGTCGACGACCCTACGCGGCTACGTCCAATCCCCGGGGGCCGTCGCAACGGAACTGCGCGCCTGGCTCACCGATCGGCTGCCCGACTACATGGTTCCCCACAGTGTGGACGTCCTCGTTGAGCTGCCCCTGACGGCCAATGGGAAACTCGACCGCCGGAGTCTTCCCAAACCGGAGGCCGGTGCGCCCAGCCGCACACCCTCGACCCCCCTCGAGGGCGCCATCGCCCGGGCTTTCGCCACCGTGCTGGACCAGCCGGACATCGGGGTGGAAACCAACTTCTTTGATGCCGGGGGCACCTCGCTCACTGCGGTATCGCTGCTGCGCCGACTTGAAGGGCTCCACGAAACCCTCAGCAGCACCTCCCTGGAACTCAGCGACATTTTTGCCGGGCCCACGGTTGCAGCGCTGGCCCGACGGCTGGGTTCGGGAGTTGGTGCCAATCCGTATGCCAGGGTCCTCACGCTCCGGGCACACCGTCGGGGTACACCGGTGTTCTGCCTGCACCCAGCCGGCGGGCTCGGCTGGTCCTACGCCAACCTGCTCCGGCATATCACCCCCGATACAGGTATCCATGCCCTGCAAGCACCAGGGCTGGATCCGGCGCTGCCGGCGCCAGCCCCACCGGCCTCCATCCACGAACTCGCCTCCGACTTTGCCCAGGCCATCATCGAGCTGGTTCCCGAAGGTCCCGTCTCCCTCCTGGGCTGGTCGGTCGGCGGGGTCATTGCCCAGGAGCTGGCCATCGAACTCACCGAACGCTCCGTCACAGTCGAACGACTGGTCCTGCTGGATGCCTATCCGCCGGAATCCTGGCAGCAGCTCGCCGAGCCAACCGCGGAAGAGATCAACGAAGCGCTGCTCATCATGGGCGGCGTGGACCATGACCGGCAGGGGGCCGACCTCTCCCGCGAATCGGTGCTGGACCTTTTAGCCCGTACCCCCGGCCCGTTCGGCGAACTCGCCGACGAGGTCGTGGCCCGGGTGGCGAGCGCGGTGAGTACCAACGCCGCCCTGATGCGTAGCCATACGGCGCGTCGATATGACGGGGACATCGACTTCTTCACCGCCCTGCGCAAGAGCCAGAACTGGCTGCACGTCTCGGATTGGCGGCCCCATGTCGGAGGCAACCTGCGCAATCACGATATCGATTGCAGCCACCCGGCCCTGATCCACCACGAGAACCTGGCCCACATCGTCGGCGAACTCGGGCTCTGGGCCCCTTGAATCCCCGCAGACCCGTCGCGTGCACCCAGCACGCCACGGACTGTGGTCATGAAGCACGCAATTGATCAACAGCCGCAAAGGAAGACAATGAAGAAACTTGCACACATCACGGCCACTGCCGGCATCCTGACTTTGGCCCTGGCTGGCTGCTCCCCGGCCCAGGGCCAGGACGCAGACCAGGCTTCCGCGGCGGACGGCAAGCCCTCAACCATCACCACGCAGGAGGCTCCGAAAGACCTGCCCGAAAAGTGGCGTTATATTGCCGGCACCTCGGACTTCACCCCCGAAGAGAACACCCCCCAGCTCCCGGTCACGGTGACCGACGACGCCAAGGCCACGGTGGAAATCGACGACATTTCGAAGATTATTTCCTCGGGGGACAACGTCTCATCGCTTCTGCAGGCACTGGGGCTGGGCGACAAGATCGCGGCCTCGCCGGATGACAGCCTCTCCGCGGCCGGCAAGGCCGCACCGGAGCACTTCGAATTCCGGAAGAACACCGGGATGGAGGGGCTGCTCGCCCTGGACGGCACCTTGTTCATTGGTGATAATCTCAAACGCCATGGGGATGTCTCCCAACAGTTCCGCGACGCCGGAACGGATGCCGTGCTGTTCGACGTGGGAAACACCACCTCCGATAAAATCCGCAAGCTTTCCAGCTTCGTCGGCCTCCCCGAGGAGGGCGATCGCCTGGCCGAGTCCAACGAGAAGGCGCTGAAGGAAGCCCAGGACATCGGTAGCGCCGAGGGCAAGTCCATCATCCAGGTGACCGCCACGGGGGCGGGCGGGCAGAACTCGGTTGCGGCCAACGGGACTCCGGGGACCGAGATGATTGAAGCCCTGGGAGGCATCAGCGTGGGCGCCGACGCCGGCCTCAGGGGGTTCTCCCGTGAAATGAGCGCGGAAGGCCTCGTGGCGGCCGACCCCGATTACATCCTTCTCTCCAGCGACGACTACGACCGTTGGGAGGGCGAAGAGGGGCTGTGGAAGGCCTTCCCGTCGCTGAAGAACACGACGGCAGGGCGAGAGGCCAACGTCATTGTGATGCCCGATTCCCAGATCAAGTACACCGGCCCTGACTCGGGCGTCGGGGCCTTGGCTCTCGCCAGGGCGCTGCAGCAGTAGACCGGGGAACAGGTTAGCCAATGATGCTCCGTGCCGCCCGTGAAAAACGTGCGGAGGAGCAGATTCGCCGGGTGCCGCTCGTTGTAGCGGCCCCGGTGGGTCTGCTGGTCCTCCTCTTCCTGATGGTCCTTTCCGTCTCCGTCGGACCTTTGCGGATCGACTTTGCCGACGTCTTCCGCATCGTCGGGCAGCAGCTCGGCATCCATGAGGTAGACGGGCTCAGCCAACGAGATGTGTCCGTCGTCTGGCAACTGCGGTTCCCACGGACCCTGCTCGGCGCGCTGGTCGGGGCGGCCCTGGCCATGTCCGGCGCCGCATTGCAATCGCTGTTCAACAACCCCTTGGCGGACCCGGGCATCATCGGCGTCACCGGAGGAGCGACCACCGGGGCCGTGGCCGTCATCGTGCTGCTGGGGCCGGTAGCCTCGGATGCCCTCACGACCTGGGCCGTGCCGGGGGGAGCCTTCCTGGCTGGCCTGGCCGTGACCGCGTTGATCTATGTCCTGGCGCGGCCGGGCCGCGCCACCGGCACTTCAAAGATGCTGCTGGTGGGCATTGCACTGGGCTCGGCTTGTGCCGCCTTGACCGGATTCTTCACCTACATTGCCGACGACACCCAGTTGCAGACCCTGGTTTTCTGGCAATTGGGCTCGCTCAGTAGTGTCAATTGGGGCCAATTGGCCGCCATGCTGCCCGTTGCCGTGGCCGGGGTCGTTGTCCTGGTGATGAACATGCGCAACCTCGATGTCCTGGCACTTGGCGAGCGACAGACCCAACACCTGGGCGTTAACGTCAAGGCGGCCCGCATGGCGATCATCGTTGCCACTGCGCTACTGGCCGGCGGTTCCGTCGCCTTCGTCGGCAGCATCGGCTTCGTGGGACTGGTGGTCCCGCATATCGTGCGTCAGATCGTGGGCCCGGCACACCGGGTGGCGCTTCCGATGGCGGCGATCGTCGGAGCCTGCCTCATCGTTGCCTCCGACTGCGCCGCTCGCACACTGAACCCGCCCTCGGAGATCCCGTTGGGTCTGTTCACCGCTGCCGTTGGAGCCCCCTTCTTCCTCTATCTGGTCGTCCGGGCCAAGAAATCGATGTGGTGAATGATGAGTGATGCCGTTGAACGGATCGTGGAGCTAGAGTCCGTTTCCTTCCGGATCGGCCAGCGGGACCTGCTGCGAGAAGTTTGTTTTTCTCTGGATCGATCCAGCCTGGTTGCCCTGGTCGGTCCGAACGGGGCCGGCAAATCGACGCTGCTGTCCTTGATCGCCGGGGATCAGGAACCGACCGAGGGCACCGTGCGGGTAGCGGGCACCGAACCGCGGCGGTGGAAGGCCAAGGACTTCGCCCGGCAGCGGGCCGTCATGTTGCAGGAACATCGCGTCGGATTTTCCTTCAGCGTCGAGGAAACGGTGGCGATGGGACGCCTGCCCTATCCCGTCAGCGAAGGACACGACGCCGCCATGGTGCGCCAGGCCATCACACGGACCGGTCTGACCAGGCTCAAGCGCCAGGACGTGACCACCCTGTCGGGAGGTGAAAGCTCACGCTCCTCATACGCCCGCGTCCTGGCCCAGGCACCACCACTGATCTTGTTGGATGAGCCGACGGCGGCCCTTGACCTACAGCATCAGGAATCGGTGATGCGCAGTTCACGCGAACATGCCGACGACGGGCATTGTGTGGTCGCGGTACTGCATGACCTCAACTTGGCGTCGCGTTATGCGGATCGAGTCATCGTGATCGCCGATGGACGGATCACCGCCGACGGGCCTCCGGAGACGGTGCTGACCGTGGAGCTCATCGAAGAGGTCTATGGGCAGAAGGTGTGCCTATTGAGGCACCCCGCGTCGCAGGCGCTGGTCATCGTTCCAGCATGACGGCGGTGACCACCAGCGGGGCTCGTATCAGGAACCGGCCACTGAGGACGTCAGGCAAGGCGGGATGGCGCCGGTCCGGGGTGGACACGGCGACGGAAAACGTGCCGGTCATGGGCCCGGCCGCCCGGGCGACGCCGGCATCACGGGTGGCCACGGACCCGAAGTCGACCTCCACGTCAAGGAAATCCAGCCAGGTCCGAGTGAGCGGGAAGCGGGCCTTGTAGAAACTCTCCTTGATACTGAAAACCAGGCGATCCATCGGCTGGGCGGTGGCCGCCGGGAAGAGCGCCTCCGCCGAGCGCAGTTCCAACTCGGTGCAGATCACCCCGGATGTGCCGTGGGGCAAGGGCGCCCACTCCTCCGCATCGATTCCCAGTGCGGCAAAGCGGTCCGCAGCAGCCACGGCTGCCGCCCGATACGTGGGTCGCCCGGCTGACGTTGGGCCAATATGGGTGAGGCTGCCGACCCAGCCGGCGGGCCACTGGGGCTCACCACGGGGGCCACGCATGAGCGGTGCGGGCGGGGCCCCCGCCGTGGCGAGGGCCTCATGGGCGCACCTCCTGGTGGTGAGGAACTCCGAACGCCGCTGCTCGACGGCGTCGGTGAGGCCGGTCGATTCGGCGGTGGAGAAGGGGGTTGCCTGCTGGGCCGGCACAGGATCGTGATCGATTTCGGAGACCTGGATTGTCGAGGGAAGCAGCTGTCGCAGCGGACCTGGATTGAGGAAGATGAGCTGCCTTTCGGTGGCCGGGATACCCCATGATTTCACTATAGTTAGGGTCCCCTAAATTCTAGCTCCATCGATTCCGGCAGCGGAAAAGAAGTCGTCCGACGCGGCATCACCCGACCTGGCGCGTGGCCTCCACGGCATGCTACCGAAAACTCCTGCGTGCCGGGGGACTACAACCTCGAGACCATCGATGCCACCGTACGGCCCGGTTCCATGGCCCGGATCGGTTTCAGCTGTCCCGCACGTTTCGCAGACAACACCATTGATCCCGGCTCCGGTGAGGGGCTCGTGCAAAGAGTCGCCGGTGACCCCTAAAACGCGGAAGGGGTCCGGGCCGCCGGCGCATCCATCGCACGTGAGGGCGGTGAAGCACACCTGCGCCGGCACCACCGGCTGACCCGGGGAAAGAGGTCCAGGGACGGGCCTATTGGGTGGCCAATCGGGGCATGGGGAAGTCGGCCTACACCGGGCACTAGACTGGGGGCCATGGCCGGATTGATCAAGCGCGAAGACATCGACGAGGTCCGCTCACGCACGGACATCAAGGAAGTCGTTGATGGGTATGTCACGCTCCGTTCGGCAGGCATCGGCTCGTTCAAGGGGTTGTGCCCCTTCCACGACGAACGCAGCCCCTCCTTCCACGTCCGTCCCCAGGTGGGGACGTTCCATTGCTTCGGCTGCGAAGAATCCGGCGACGTCATTTCCTTCATCCAGAAGATGGACCACACGACGTTTTCCGAGACCGTCGAGCACCTGGCCGGACGGATCGGCTTCGAACTGCGCTACGAGGACGGCGGATCCGGGCCCAGCCGTCAGGATGTCGGCCGGCGTCAACGCCTCCTGGACGCCCATAAGATCGCCGAGGAATACTTCCGCTCCCAGCTGCTCTCCGAGGAAGCCGCGACCGGACGGCAATACCTCTCCGAGCGGGCCTTCGACCGGGCCGCCTGTGATCATTTCGGGGTCGGCTATGCCCCCAAGGGGTGGGATCAGCTCCTGAAGCATCTGCGCAGCCGCGGCTTCCAGGACGAGGAACTCAAACTCACGGGAATGTTCTCCGAGGGCAACCGGGGCATCTACGACCGGTTCCGCGGCCGGCTCATCTGGCCCATCCGCGACCTGACCGGAGCCACGATCGGTTTCGGGGCCCGCAAACTCTACGAGGACGACCAGGGGCCGAAATACCTGAACACCCCCGAAACCCAGCTCTATAAGAAATCCCAGGTCCTCTATGGCGTGGATCTGGCCAAACGGGAGATCACCAAAAACCGGCAACTGATCGTGGTGGAGGGATACACGGACGTCATGGCCTGCCACCTCTCGGGGCTGGGCACGGCGGTGGCCACCTGCGGCACGGCCTTCGGGGCCGACCACATCAAGATCGCCCGCCGCCTGCTGCGCGACGACGGCTCGGGAGGCGAAGTGGTCTTCACCTTCGACGGGGACGCCGCCGGGCAGAAAGCCGCCCTGCGGGCCTTCGAGGAGGACCAGCGTTTCATCGCCCAGACCTATGTCGCCGTCGAACCCTCCGGGGCAGACCCCTGCGAACTGCGCCAACACCGGGGCCCCGAGGCGGTCAAGGAACTCATCGATTCCAAACGTCCGCTCTTCGAATTCGCCATCCGGGCGGGGCTGAAGAAATTCAACCTCGATACCGTCGAGGGCCGCGTGCAGGCATTGCGCGCCTCCGCACCCATCGTTGCGGCCATCCGTGATTCGGCCATGCGTCCGGCCTATTCCCGTGAACTGGCCGGCTGGTTGGGCATGGATATGGATGAGGTCAACCGGGCCGTGGGGGCCGCCGCCAAGCGCGCCCGTGACGGGTCCGGGTCCGGCCAGGACCGCGGTTCCCGCCCCGGTTCCGGGTCCGAGCCCCGCCCGCAGGGCCCGGGATACGGCCCCGGGGCCGCCCAGGAGCCCCAGGCCCCGGCCTTTCAACGCCCCGATGTCCGCGACCCGGTGACCCGGATGGAACGCGAATCCCTCGAAGTGGTCCTGCAGCAACCGGGGGTGCTCAGCGCCGACCAATGGCAGGCGTTCTATACGGCCCGCTTCCTCGCCCCGGTCCATGCGGCCGTCCATGACGCGGTCCGCGCCGCCGGTGCCGCGGGGGCCACCCCGTCGCAATGGGTGGAGTCCATCCGGCAGGAGGTGCCGGATCCGTTGCGCTCCTTCGTCTCCGAGCTGGCGGTGAACCCCCTGCCGGCGAATTCGGAGGAGTCGCTGACCCGGTATTGCCACGGCATCATGAACCGCCTGTTCGATCTGCAGATCACCCATCAGAAGGCCGATCGGCTCGGCCAGCTCCAGCGGATGGACCCCGTCGCCGATCCCGAGGGATACCAGCGGATCCAGCGGGAATTGATGGAACTGGAGCTGCGGCGCCGGTCGCTGCGCCAGGAGTAGGAAGGGGCCGGGGGCGACGATTTAGCAACCTCGGCCCAGCTCTTGTATAGTCGTCTCTGTTGCTTTCCCCCATAGCTCAATTGGCAGAGCGTTCGACTGTTAATCGAAAGGTTACTGGTTCGAGTCCAGTTGGGGGAGCGGATCACTGGTCGTCCCCGTCACTGTTCGTGGCGGGGACGACCGTGTTTAAGGCTCGGGGCCGTGGTCCGGCCGGGCCCGTCGACCTACCATGGAGCCATGGACTGGCTGCTGGCACCGGACTACTGGGTCGCACGGGAAATCCTGCAACGCGGGGTCGCCGCCGTCTTCCTCATCGCCTTCGCCTCCACACTGAACCAGTTCCGTGCCCTGCTCGGTGAACGGGGCCTGCTGCCGGCGAATCGCCTGCTGGCCGGCCCCGGGGCGCGCGGACCATCGGTGTTCACCCGGTGGGGGTACTCCGACGCCAAGCTCGTGGCCGTGTGCTGGGTGGGCCTGGTCGTGGCCGGCACCCTCGTCGCGGGGCTGCCGCAGGCAGGTCCCGCCTGGGTGGTGTTGGCGGCGTTCCTGCTGCTCTGGGGGCTCTACCAGTCGATCGTGAACATCGGGGGGATCTTCTACGGGTTCGGCTGGGAGATGCTCCTGCTCGAGGCCGGGTTCACCGTCGGGTTCCTGGGCTCGCACCAGGTCGACCCGCCACGGACCATCCTGATCCTGATCGTCTGGCTGGTCTTCCGCCTCGAATTCGGCGCCGGGATGATCAAATGGCGCGGGGACCCTGCCTGGCGGAACCTCACGGCCCTGTACTACCACCACGAGACCCAGCCCATGCCCGGACCGTTGAGTCGTCGGGCGCATCTGGCACCGCGCTGGTGGCATCGCTGTGAGGTGGCCGGAAACCATGTGGCGCAGCTGGCCGTCCCGTTCCTGCTCTTCGTCCCGCAGCCGGTGGCATCGATCGCCGCCGGGGTCGTCATCGCCACCCAAGCATGGTTGGTGGCCACCGGAAACTTCGCCTGGCTGAACTGGATCACGATCGTGCTGGCCTGTGCCGCCATCGATGATGCCGCCTTCGGAGGCCTCGCCTCACTGGTCGCCGGTCTCCCCGCCGGTCCGGTGGGGCCGCTCGCGGAGCGGGCGGCGGCCCCCGCAGGGTGGACCGTCGTCGTCCTGCTGGCCACGGCGGGGTTGCTGGTCGCCGGGATCCCGGCGCTACGCAACCTTTTTTCGCGCTCCCAACTGATGAACGCCAGCTTCAACCGCTGGCAGCTGGGCAACGCCTACGGGGCCTTCGGCAGCGTCACCCGCCAACGCACCGAAGTCGTCATCGAAGGCAGGATCGACGACGAGGTCGGGGACGACGACGCGGACCCGGAGACGGAAACCGGCTGGCATGAATATGAATTCCGCGGCAAACCCGGCGATCCGGCCCGCAGGCCACGGCAGTTCGCCCCCTACCATCTGCGGCTGGATTGGATGATGTGGTTCCTGCCCCTGGGGTCGCTGCACCAACGCTGGTTCCAGGCCCTGCTGCTCAAGCTCCTGGCCGCGGACCCCGCCGTGTTGGCCCTGTTGCGGGTGGATCCCTTCTCCGGCAGGGCCCCGGACCGGATCCGGGTGCTGACCTACCGCTACCGTTTCGCGAACGACCAGGAGACGAAGGACCGGTCGCTGTACTGGATCCGTTCCGACCGGCGCCTGGCCATCGGACCGGTACGGCGTGGTTGAGGGCCGGGGGGAGCGGAAGGCGATTCGAATTCGGCCCGCCGTCCTGCTAAAGTTTTACTCGCTTCCTTCCCCCATAGCTCAATTGGCAGAGCGTTCGACTGTTAATCGAAAGGTTACTGGTTCGAGTCCAGTTGGGGGAGCCGAATGAACGTCCGTCCCACCGCATGGTGTGGCGGACGTTTTTCGTTGCGGCCCGCTCAGGTCATCAACGGCACCTGGCGGGGCCGGACCACGATCCACAAGGTTGCGATGGCCAGCAGGATGCACCCGGCCATCACCGCGGCCATCGGCGTCGCGCTCCCGACACCCAGCAGACCCACGACGGGGGAGATCGCCCCGGAGAACCCGAAGGTCGCCGCCCCGAGCAACGCCGCCGCGGTGCCCGCCTGGCTGCCATGACGGTGCAGGGCCAGCCCCTGGATGCAGGGGAAGTTGAAGCCGGTGGCGCAGATGTAGAACCACAACGGGATGGCCGTGCCCCAGAAGCCCCAATGGAACTGGTCGGCGGCGATGATGCACAGGGCGAAGAACACCTGGGCGATCGTGGCGGCGGCGATGATCCATTGGGCGCCGAACCGGCGGACCAACCGGGCGCTGGTCTGCACCCCGGCGACCACCCCCAACGAGTTGACCATGAACAACAACCCGTAGGCCTGCTCGTTGAGCCCGTAGACGTCCTGGAAGACGAAGGGGGAGGCCGAAAGATAGGAGAACAGCCCGGAGAAGTTCAGCCCGCCGACCAGCAGCAGCCCCACGAAGATCCGGTCCTTGAGCACCAGGGAATAGCGCCGCAACAGGTGGGGTCCCCCGACCGGTCGGCGCTCGGGCGGAAGGGATTCGCCCAACAGCAGGATCGCGGTGGTGGAGGCCACGATCCCGTAGCCGGCCAGTGCCCCGAAGACCCCATGCCAGTCGGTGACCAACAGGAGCTGGGAGCCGATCACCGGGGCGAAGATCGGGGCCATGCCGTTGACCAGGGCCACATAGCTCATCGTCTTGACGAGTCGCAGGCCGTCATACAGATCGCGCACCATCGCGATGGCGACCACCGAACTGCCCGCCGCCCCCACGCCCTGCAGGACGCGGAAGAGCATCAGCATCTCGAAATCCTGCGAGAGGGCTGCTCCCGTGGTGGCACCGATGTGCAGGATCGTCGCCGCGATGAGCGGCCCCCGCCGGCCCAGGCGGTCGCTGAGCGGGCCGACCACCAGCTGACCGGCGGCGAAGCCGAAGACCGTGCCGGTCAACGTCAATTGGGCCGCGGCCTCGGTGATGCCCAGATCCAGGCGCAAGGCGGGGATGGCCGGAAGGTAGAGGTCCACGGTGAAGGGGCCGAGGGCGGTGAGCATGCCCAACACCACAATGCGCAGGATCTTTGAGCGTCGGCTGGGGGCAGGGGTCGGTGCAGGGGTGCCGGGCAAGGAGTCCTCGGGGTTCGACAGGAGGGGAACAGGCCGGCTGTGAAGCCGATGTCCACAGCCTATACCGGGGCTGCGAGGTGGCAGCGACGCCCTTCGGCCCAGGCGCTCGGGGGCGCGATCATGACCGCTGGAAGGAACGTTGTCTACCCCCGAGTAGCCCCGGTATGCAGGCAAGATGGTAGGTTTTTGAGTGCACAGGCCCGTCTGGGCCGCCACCGAAGGAGGATCAGGATGACACGAACCACGTCCGGACGTCGCCCATCGTCGTTCACCGGCCTCATGAAGATCGTCGGTCGACTGGTGCCCAAGCAGCTGAATGACGAAATCCAGCTCGCCATCGCCCAGATGAAGAGCAAGGCCGTCAAGGCGGGGATCGGTGCCGGCCTGGCTGTCGTGGGCCTCGTCTTCATCACGTTCATGATCGTTGCGCTCATCACGTCGGGGATCCTGGCGTTGGGTCTGGTCTTCAAACCATGGCTTGCCGCACTCATGGTCGCTGCCTTCTTCCTGATCGTCGCGGCGATCCTGGCCTTGATCGGCGTCATGAAGATCAAGAAGCAGATGCCGCTGATCCCCGAGGACGCCATCCGGGGGGTCAAATACGACCTCGGCGTCGCCAAGCAGGGCCGTTCCTTCGACCCGTCCACGCTGGACCAGAAGAAGCCCAAGGACGAGGAAGCCAAGAAGGACAAGAAAAAGAAGAAGGACGAGGACAAGCCCGCGCCGGTGCCCTACAACGAACTGCTCAAGCGTTCGCAGGAACGCCGCGAGCATCTGGCCGAGATCCGCGACGACCTGGCCCCGAAGCTCGACGTCAAGCGCCAGGCCAAGGAAAAGTCCGAGACCGCCAAGACCTATGCCCAGGACGGCAAGCTCCGGGCCCGCCAGGCACTGCACGAGCGGACCCACCAGGAGGTTCCCAGCGACGCCTCGCTGTTGTTCAAGGAGCGCTGGCAGCCGCTGGCCCTCATGGGGGCCTCGCTGGTCGCCCTGGGTGCGTTCGTGCGCAAGCTCCGGAAGTCTTGAGGTGACGGGTCCCGTCTGAGGGCCGTTTCGAGTGGTTCGACCAGCACCGATCGGTCCCGGGACGGGCCGTAGCCTCCGGGGAGAAGGGAAGCACGCGTGAAGATCATCGGCGCCGGGGGGCGTGATGACCTCGAATACCGCGAGCTCACCACGTTCTGGACCTTGCCGAACCTGATCACCGTCCTGCGGTTCGGACTGGTTCCGGTCTTCGTCTGGATGGTCCAGACGGACCGCTATGGGTGGGCGACCATCGTGCTGGTCGTCCTGGGGGCCACCGACTGGATCGACGGGTACGTCGCCCGGCTGCTCAACCAGATCTCCACGGTCGGCAAATGGCTTGACCCGGTGGCCGACCGGGTCGCCCTGATCGTGGTCATCGTGGTGTTCGTCGTCGACGGGATCGCCCCGGCCTGGCTGGCCTACGCGATCATCATCCCCGATGTCCTGCTGATCACCAGCACGGTGATCCTTGCCCGCGGGAACCCGAACCAGCCCGTGAGCAACCTGGGGAAGATCCGCACCGCCCTGTTGCTGCTGGCCATGCCCCTGCTGCTCTTGAGCCGGGTAGATGCCGCCCCCGGAAGGGTGCTCGAGACCGTGGCGATCGCACTGTTGGCGGTGGGGTGCGTGCTGCACGTGGTGGCGGCCG
This sequence comes from Arthrobacter sp. AOP36-A1-22, assembly GCF_052377615.1. Classification (NCBI taxonomy): domain Bacteria; kingdom Bacillati; phylum Actinomycetota; class Actinomycetes; order Micrococcales; family Micrococcaceae; genus Arthrobacter; species Arthrobacter sp. AOP36-A1-22. Next base: position 5,615 of record NZ_JBQSWX010000033.1, on the reverse strand, counting down.
TGTTCTACTTCCGCCGGGCCCACCGCAGGGCGCGCACCCTGAAATCCGGGGGACCATGGTCTGGATAGCCGTCGCCTGCGCCGTCACGGCAGCCTTCTTCCTGGCGTTCGGCACACAGCGCCAGAGCAGTGCGGTCCGGGCCAGCAGCGGTGGCCTCGCGGTGTCCTCCCGGGGCATCCTGAAGCTGCTGCTCAATCCCCGTTGGATGTTGGGGCTGTCACTCATGGGTGTCGGGATGGTGCTGAACGTCTACGCGCTGGCCAGCGCGCCCCTGACCGTGGTGCAGCCCATCGGAGCGATCGCCCTGGTCATCACCACCGTGGTCAACGCCCGCGACCAGGGCATCCGCATCAACCGGCCCACGGTGCTGGCCATCACCGCCTGCATGAGCGGGAGCATCGGCTTCGTCCTGCTGGCGATCAACGTCACCGCCAGCACCCACGCCATCAGCCGTCAGCAGGAACAGGCCACCGTGCTGCTGCTGGCCGTCGTGGTCGCGATCCTCACCGCGGTCCTGCTCGGTTTCAGGCGGCGCATCAGCGCCTTCGTCTACATCCTGGGCGCCGGGGTGCTCTTTGGTTTCGTCGCCGTGCTGGTGCGCACCATCGCCATCGGGCTGATGGATCCCAACGGAAGGTTCCTGGGCAACATCGCCTGGTATGTCATCCTCGCGGTGGTGGTGGCCGGTCTGTTGGGCACCTATTGCGTGCAGAACGCCTATTCCAGCGGCCCGCCCGAACTCGTGATCGCCGGACTGACCGTCATCGACCCGATGATCGGCATCGCCGTCGGTATCGGCATCCTGGGTGAGTTGCGTCCCGATGTGCATCCGGTCGTGGCGATGTCCATGGTCGGGGCGGCTCTCATTGCTATCGTGGGTGTCACTGCGTTGTCGCGCCATCATCCCGATGTGTTGCAACGGCAGGAAGAGGCACGACGCCGGCAGGCGGGCACGGGACGCTAGGCCCAGCGGGCCGGGGCCTGCGGATCCGCCGCACGTGGTGCCATCAGAGGATCCAGACCAAACCCCGAGTAGCAGGAGCCAGCCCCCAGTGAGCGGTGACAAACCCCTGACCATCCTGATTGCTGCGGATACCTACCCGCCCGACATCAACGGGGCGGCGGTCTTTTCCCATCGGCTGGCCACGGCCATGCAGGCCCGTGGGCATACGGTCCACGTCGTGGCCGCCCGTGACGTGAACGGCCCCGGGGTCGTGGAGCACCGCCGCGAGGCGACCGTGCACCGGCTGCGCTCGCATAGCCAACCCACCCAATCGACGCTGCGTCTCTGCCTGCCCTGGGAAGCCAAACGGGACATCGGGGCGATCCTGGATGAGATCAAACCCGATATCGTGCACGTGCAGTGCCATTACATGGTGGGCCAGGCGGCCGTGAACGAAGCCGAAAAGCGGGGGATCAGGACCGTGGCGACCAACCATTTCATGCCGGAGAACCTCGACCCGTTCCTGCCGTTCCCGAAGTGGTTCAAGCGGATCGTGGCCCGGAACTCCTGGCGCGACATGGGCAGGATCATGGGCAAGGCCGCCGTGGTCACCACGCCCACGCCGCTGGCGGCACGCGCCATGATGACCCATGCCCGGTTGGGGCGGGTCCTGCCGCTGTCCAACGGCATCAACGCCTCCAACTACCAGCTCGACGCCGGGGAGGAGGTGCCGCAGTCCCACCACCCGATGATCCTGTTCGTGGGACGGCTGGCCGTGGAAAAGAACGTCGACGTGCTCGTCCAGGCCCTGGGCCTGATGCGGAGCGACCCGGCACCACATCTGACCATCGTCGGCAGCGGGGAACAACGCGGCCCGCTCGAACGCCGGGTCGCCGAACTGGGGCTGGAGGACCGGGTGCACTTCACCGGCCATATCGAGGATGCACAATTGCGGATCGCCTATCTGCAAGCCGATGTGTTCTGCCAGCCGGGGACCGCCGAACTGCAGTCGTTGGTGACCCTCGAGGCACTATCGGCCTCCACCCCGGTGGTCCTGGCCGATGCCATGGCCTTGCCGCATCTGGTGGACGACGGCGTCAACGGCCACCTGTTCACCCCCGGAGATGCGCGCGAACTGGCGGAGAAGGTCGATGCCATCCTGGTTCTGGACCCGGCGGAGAGGGCGCGGATGGGCGCTGCCGGGTTGAAGAAGGCCGAGCAGCACAGCGAAGCCAAGACGATGGATATCTTCGAGGCCCTCTACCGGGGAGCCGGCGCCGACGACTTCCTGGTCGCCTGAGCCGGCCGCGTGGCGTCCGGGCCCGCGGTTTCCATTAGGATGACAAGGGTCGCAGGCAGCCTGCGCCGAGGGGCGGTAGCTCAGTTGGTTAGAGCAAGGGACTCATAATCCCTGGGTCGTGGGTTCAAGCCCCACTCGCCCTACGTGTTCCGGCCGGTACGCCATGGCGTACCGGCCGGCCCCGTCGGCAGCACCTCGGCCACCTCTTGCACAACGACCGGGAAGGCCAGGAACCAGCGGACCATGCACATCGTCATGTTCACCGACCAGCATCCCGGCACGCTGGGGGGGATGCAGACCTCGGTCCAACTCCAGCGCAAATACCTGGAACGTGCCGGGCACCGGGTGACCGTCGTGGCCCCGGCCTTGCGTGGGCGGGCCGCGGATACCGACCCCCGGGTGCTCACCCTGCCCACGATCGGGTTGGGGCCCGGGGAATACGGGATGACCCCGCCCACCGCCCGCATCATCAAGACCCTGGTGTCCCGCCTGCGGGCCCGCGGCCCCGTGGACCTGCACCACGTCCAAGCCGACTTCTGGGGTGCCGCGATCGGTTATGCCGCCGCCGGGATGCTCGGGGTGCCCGTGGTGCACACCATGCACAACCACCTTCAGGCCGGACTGCGGGCGACCATGCCGCTGCCGGGACTGTTCCAACGCGGTTTCGGGCTCATGCAGAAACGGGTGCTGCGCACCGGCGAACCGGTGGCTGCCGACGCCTGGACCTATCTACGGGGCTTTGCCTCCCGCGCCGCGGCGGTCACCGCACCATCGACCCATTTCGCTGAACTATTGAAGGGACACGGGGTGTGTCCACGACTCGACGTCATCCCCACCGGGCTGGACGACGACGTGGCCCGGGGCTTGTTGGCCGAACCCCGGTCGGAGGCTCACCGGGCCCGCCCGCGGCTGGTCTGGATCGGGCGTTTCAGCGCGGAGAAGCGGTTGATCCCCTTCCTGCGGGCCGTGGGCGCCTCGGGGATCCGGGCCGACGTGCGGATCTTCGGCGACGGCGCCGAACGCCGGCGTGCCGAACGGATCGCCGCGGACATCACCGCCTCGAGCATCACCTTCCAAGGCCGGGTCCCCTATGAGCGGATGCTCTCGGAACTGCGCCACAGCGATGCGCTGGTCCAGACCTCGCAGGGGTTCGAAACCCAGGGCATGACCGTCTATGAGGCGGCGGCCCTGGGAACCCCGACCGTGCTCAGCGATCACCGCATTGCCGCGGACCTGCCGCGGAACCTGCTCTGGCTGACCGACGACGACACGGTAGAGGGACTGGCCAGGACCCTGCGTCGGGCGGCCGCCGACCTGCAGGACGGCCGTCGGGAACCCCTCGATGCGGCGGAGACCGGGAACCTGCTGCAAAGCCGGCAGACCGAACTCATGCTCGCGGTCTACCGCCGGGTCCTTGACGGAGCGACGCCGCAGGAACCGGCAGCAGGATAGACGGACGCCGGTCCATCAGCAGCGACAGCGGGTCGATGTATTCACCATTCAGCCGCACTCCCCAGTGGAGGCAGACGCCGGCACAGTGCCCGCCGGTTCCGGTCGTGGCGACCTGCTGGCCGCGGACGACCCGGGCGCCGACGTCCAGCTCCGCGGTCACCGGTTCGAAGCTAGAGACCACTCCACCCCCGTGGTCGATGGTCAGCACCTCCCGGTCGACCACCACCCCCGCATAGCGCACGACGCCCGCGGCGGGGGAGCGGATCCCCGCCCCGGTCGCGGACCGCAGGTCCACCCCCCGGTGTCCGGCAGCCCAGGGCGCCGGGGGTGCGACGAAGGAATCCAGGACCGCCTCGGGGCCGCCGAGCGGCCAGGACCAGGGGACGGACCCGGCGGAGGGGGTGGGTCCGTCCGCCCGGGCCGGGCCGATCGGACCGGCCGGACCACCCCCGGCCAGCAAGGCCACGGCCAGGACCAGGAGCAGGGGCCAACGCGGCTTCCAGGACAGTGACATGCACCGATCCTGTGCTGCCGCAGTAGCCTCGTGGAGCCCCTCGGATGCGGCCGGGGAAAACCCCGGGGTGGAGGCCGCCGTGGAGGGCTCGTCGCCGTCCATCCGGGGCCCGCGGCTGTAGTACACTATTAATCGCAGTTCTGTGAGTGGAAGGCCTGTGCCTACAGGTAGGAAACGACTGGAACTGACTTCGCGTATTGCGTCTCCACCTTTCGAGGCCGCCTTTCCGGCGGCATCCAACGGGTGGGACCTGCAGCCAACGGTCCGGAAACCCGGTGGGCTGCGGGGGCCGGATTCCGGTGGCCGATGCCAGGGGCACCACCGACCGGTGGATTGCCACACAACCGAAACAACAGGTGGTTACCGCGGTCCCTGCCGGGACCGGACTGCTACCGCCGGAAGGAGTTGCGACATGCCCGTCGTAACCATGCGCCAGCTGCTCGACAGCGGCGTCCACTTTGGCCACCAGACCCGTCGCTGGAACCCGAAGATGAAGCGCTTCATCTTCACCGAGCGCAACGGCATCTACATCATCGACCTCCAGCAGTCGCTGTCCTACATCGACCGCGCCTACGAGTTCGTCAAGGCCACCGTCGCCCACGGCGGCACCGTGCTGTTCGTCGGCACGAAGAAGCAGGCCCAGGAAGCCATTTCCGAGCAGGCCACCCGCGTGAACCAGCCCTACGTGAATCAGCGCTGGCTCGGCGGCATGCTGACCAACTTCGCCACGGTCTCCCGGCGGGTTGCCCGCATGAAGGAGCTCGAGGAAATCGACTTCGACGACGTCGCAGGCTCGATGTACACCAAGAAGGAACTGCTGCTGATGCGCCGCGAGCTCACCAAGCTGCAGACCAACCTCGGTGGCATCCGCAACCTGACCAAGGCACCGTCGCTGCTCTGGGTCGTCGACACCAAGAAGGAACACCTGGCCGTCGATGAAGCGCAGAAGCTGAACATCCCGGTCGTCGCGATCCTGGACACCAACTGCGATCCCGACGAAGTCGATTTCCCGATCCCGGGCAACGACGACGCCATCCGCTCCGTGAACCTGCTGACCCGCGTCGTCGCCGACGCCGTGGCCGAGGGCCTGATCGCCCGCAGCAACAAGCAGAGCGGTAACACCGAAGCCGCGGCAGAGCCGATGGCCGAGTGGGAGCGCGACCTGCTCGAGGGCAACGCCAAGTCGGACGAGGCCAAGGCCGCCGCCGAAGAGGCAGCACCGGTCGCCGAGACCGAGCCGGAGGCTCCTGCAGCGGAAGCCGCCGCAGCGGCCGAGGCAGCACCCGAGGCAGCAGCAGCACCCGAGGCAGCAGCCGAGAAGCCTGCCGAGGACGCCAAGTAACACCTTGGGTCATCTGGAGCCGGGGGGCCGGACGGCCCCCCCGCGCCGCGCGCAACGGGGCGGG
>NZ_JBQSWX010000032.1:0-29349 GCF_052377615.1 Arthrobacter sp. AOP36-A1-22 | reverse complement strand
CTACTGCATTTAAGGACCGGATATCCCCGCGGCCCGCGGTCGGGACGCTGAAGGTAGTCTTGAGGCATGGATGGCATTTTCTCCCATGCGGAACCGACCCCCGACTCCGGTAGCGACGGCGATCGTCCCCGGCTGGAGCCGGTGGTGGCAGGCGTGACCGTGGCAATGGAATGTGAACAGGCCTACGAGGGGTTCGTCGATTACCTGCACCTGTGGTGGCCACTGGGCACCGTGGGGACCATGGGGCCGGGCTCCCACCTGGGCATCGAAGAAGGAATGCTCATCGAGGAATCCGAAGCAGGGGAGCGCCGGCAATGGGGCAGCGTGGTTCGATCCGAAGCGCCCCTGCGCAGCGGGGCCTCCGACCGCTCCCACGGGTGCCTGGAACTGGACTTCACCCTCGGCTTCGAACAGGAAGCCCCCACCCGGGTCGTCATCGACTTCGAGGAGACCGGCACCGGGGCCACCGATGTCACGGTCACCCATGCCGGATGGGCACCCGGCCCGGCCGGCGAAGGCCAACACGCGATGGCCGAGTCCTGGCCCGAGATCCTGGGCTACTACCAGCGCTTCATGGGCGGTGCCGCATGAGTGCCCCCACTCAGGATCTCGATGCCACGGTCGTGGCGGAGCGACTCACCAGCGCCCTGGGGCCCGAACAGGTCTGCGTGGAGGCCTCGGTCCTGGATCGCTACAGCCACGACTACGGCCATGTGGCCGATCCCCATGAACCGCTGGCGGTCGTCTTCGCCCGGGACACCCCGGACGTGCAGCAGGTCGTGTTGCTGGCCGGTGACCTGGGATTCTCGGTGATCGCCCGGGGCGCCGGCACCGGGGTCTCCGGCGGCGTCCACGCCACCCGCAACAGCGTGGTCCTGTCCCTGGAACGGATGGACGCCATCCTGGACATCCGCGCCGACGACGAAACGGCGCTCGTCCAACCAGGAGTCATCAATTCTGATCTGAACGACGCGGTGGCCGTCCACGGGCTGATGTATGCCCCGGACCCCGCCAGTCATAAGATCTCCACCATCGGCGGTAACATCGCGACCAACGCCGGAGGCCTGCGCTGTGCCAAATACGGGGTCACCCGTGATTCGGTGTTGGCACTGGACGTCGTCCTGGCCGACGGCCGGCTCATCCACGTGGGCCGCAACACCTTCAAGGGAGTGGCCGGCTATGACCTGACCAGCCTGTTCGTCGGTTCCGAAGGAACCCTGGGGATCGTGGTCGCCGCCACCGTCAGGCTGCGGTACCTCAGTGCCGACCAACGCTCCATGGTGGCCCTGTTCCCCGGGCTGGAAGGTGCCGCAGCAGGTGTCCTGGCCATCGGCAAGGCCCGGGTGCAACCGGCGATCACCGAAATGCTGGACGCCGGGACGATGGAGGTCCTGGACTCGATCCACGGGACCCGGCTGACCGAGCGCGGGGGAGCGATGCTCCTGATCCGTACCGACGGCTACGGGGCCAGGATCGAGGAAGAGGTGATCCGCGAGGTCCTGACCGGGCTGGGGGCGGAGGTCAGTGCCGCCGATGACCCCAATGCCGCCGAGCTCATCGAGATGCGCCGCAACAGCCGGGGTGACGAACAGGACGACGAATTCCGGGCCGGTGAGGACATTGCCGTACCGCGGTCCCAGCTGGTGGACTACATCCACACCCTCGAGGAGATCGCCGCACGCCATCAGGTCTGGGTCAGGGTCGTCTGCCATGCCGGGGACGGGAACCTCCACCCCACGTTCTGGATCGACCCCGGTGAGGGCCGGGCCGGGATGGAACGCCTGGAGGCGGCATTGGACGAGTCCGTCCGTGCCGCACTGGACGCAGGGGGGACGATCACCGGGGAGCATGGCGTCGGCCAATATAAGCGCCGCTGGCTGACGTGGGAGCTCGAACCCGACGTCCTGGAACTGCAGCACCGGATCCGTGCCCTGCTGGACCCGCAGGGCATCCTGAACCCCGGGAAGGGAATCTGAAGCCCCGCTCCCGATTAGTGAATTCGCCTCCGAACCGGTAAACTTCTTGAGGTTGATGACCCCACGGGGTGTGGCGCAGCTTGGTAGCGCGCGTCGTTCGGGACGACGAGGTCGCAGGTTCAAATCCTGTCACCCCGACCATCTTCCGGAATAACGGACCACTGGTTCGAAGAAGCCGGAACAGGTTGTCAGCCACGAGGACGGGGCCGAGGAATCGGCCCCTTTTTCGTGTCCGCCCCGAGGCGTTCCCTTCAGCGCTGCGGCGGAACACCCGTGGAGGTCCGTGAGGTGAATTCCGTGGGATGGAAGCCCGCCGTCGGGTCGGGGCCCATGGCCGGATCCGCCCCGTCCAGAAGCGAGAGCAGCTTGCCCACGGCCGCGGCACCCTGCCCTCCGGGATCCTGGGCAATGGTCGTCAACCCGAGAAGCTCTCCGAGCTCGTGCCCGTCGATGCCGATCACCGAGACATCCTCAGGGACCCGCAGACCAAGGTCACGTGCCGCGAAGATCGCCCCGAAAGCCATCTCATCCGAGGCGCAGACGAAGCCGGTGGGACGTCGACGGGGATTGGCCAGCACGTTGCGGATCTTCTGATAGGCACCAGCGGTGGAGAAGTCGGCGGTGAGCAGCCAGTCCCGGCGTACCGGCAACCCGGCCTGGTTCATCGCCGACTCGAAGCCGTCCTCACGGGCCGACCCGAGCTTGAAATCCACCTCGAATTCCTCGGTGCCTCCCAGGAAGGACAGCTCCCGGTGCCCCAGTCCGATGAGGTGCTCCGTGGCCAGGGCTGCGATGTTGAAGTCATCGACCTGGATCGTGTCGATCCGGGGAATGTGGCCACCGATGGCCACGACGGGTTTGCCGACGGAGGCCAGCTGGTTGATCTCGTCGGGCTCCAGCTTGAGCGTGACCGTGATGACCCCGTCGAGACGTTTGCGCAGCAACAGCTCCGAGAACACCGAATCCCGGTGGCGTTGTTCGCCACCGGTGTTGTACAAGGTGAGGTCGTATCCGGCGTCGATGAGCGCACTGGTGGCCCCCTGGAGCACGGTGGAGAAGAACCAGCGGCCCACGGTGGGCATCACCAGGCCGATGTTCCGGCTGCGTCCCGAGGCCAGGGAGGAGGCGTTGTAGGACACCACGTAGCCCAGCGACTCAGCGGCAGCATGGACCCGTTCGCTGGCCGCGGCGGATACCTTCCCGTTGCCACTGAGGGCGCGCGAAACGGTGGCGACCGAGACCCCGGCCAGTGCGGCAACGTCCTTGATGCCCGTCATCTGCGTCCTTCCGTCCAGGGGCGTGGATCCGCCCGGTTCCCTATGTTGTGCGCCGCAACCAGACCGCCGCATTCGCGGCCAGTTCCAGCACGCCGTCGACGTCGCCGGGAACCGGGCCACTGGATAGCAGGACCTCCCCGGGAGGAAGGGCCACCGGGGCCTCGGTGGTGTTCAGGACGACGTCGATGCCGGAGTTCTCGAAGGCGAGCACCCCGTCGGCGTGGCAGGTATCGAGCCACTGCAGCCCACCCGCGCCGAGCTCCAGCCTACGGCGTGCCGCCAGGGCCCGCCGGTACATCGACAAGGTCGAGGAGGGGTCGCCGTCCTGGGCGGAACGCGCCAGCCGTTCCCACCCGGCCGGTTGGGGCAACCAGGAGGTTTCCGACGGGCCGAACCCCAGTGTCGGGCCCGCAGGGGTCCAGGGCAGGGGGACGCGGCAGCCATCGCGCCCGACCCGCTGGCCGGCGGTCCTGAAGAAGTTCGGGTCCTGACGGAACCGGTCCTCGAGGGTGGTGTGGTCGGGCAGGCCCAACTCCTCGCCCTGGTATAGGTAGGCCCCGCCGGGCAGGCCCAGCATAAACACGGTGGCCGCCCGGGCGCGGGCCAGGCCGAGCTCATGGTCCGGTTGCGGGTCCCGGGGGCCCACGCCATCCCCGGAGCGCGCGCCGGCGGGGACGCCGAAACGGGTGGGATGGCGACTGACGTCGTGGTTGGACAGGACCCAGGTACTGGGTGCCCCCACCGCATCGAAGGCCGCCAGCGACCGGTCCACCACGGCACGCAAGGCCGTGGCATCCCAGCCGGTATTGAGATACGGGAAATTGAAGGCCTGGTGCATCTCCTCCGGGCGGACCCAATCGGCGACCGCGTCCACCGGGTGGGCGTTGGCTTCGGCACACAGGATGCGTTCGCCGTCGTACTCGGCGAGGATGTCGCGCCACGTGCGATAGATTTCGTGCACCCCGGGCCGGCCGAACATGGGGGCCTCGGAGAAGGGGAAGCCCTCGCGCGGGGATCCGTTGGCGTTTCCACCCCAATCCGGCAGACCTGGTTCCTTGACCAGGGCGTGGGCAACGTCGACCCGGAAACCGGCGACCCCGCGATCGAGCCAGAAGCGCAGGATCCTCTCGAACTCGACGTGGACGGCCTCGGCATCCCAATTGAAATCGGGTTGTGAGGAGTCGAAGAGGTGCAGATACCACTGGCCCTCGGCGCCGTCGGGTTCGGTGATGCGGGTCCAGGCGGGCCCGCCGAAGTGTGACTGCCAGTTGTTCGGTGGTTCCTGTCCCGCTGCGCCCCGACCATCACGGAAGATGAACAGCTCGCGCTCCGTCGACCCCGGTCCGGCGGCCACGGCGGCGCGGAAGGCGGCGTGCTCCTCGGAGCAGTGGTTGGGGACCAGATCGACGATGACCCGCAGTCCCAGCTCGTCGGCCCGGGCGATGAGGGCGTCGAAATCCTCGAGGGTGCCGAAGAGCGGGTCGACATCCGTGTAGTCGGAGACGTCGTACCCGGCGTCGTGCTGCGGGGAGGGGTAGAAGGGGGAGAGCCAGATCGCGTCGACCCCCAGCCGGGCGATCTGGTGGAGCTCGGCGGTGATGCCGGCCAGGTTTCCGGTGCCCGAACCGTGCAGATCCCGGAAGGAGCGCGGATAGATCTGGTAGATCACCGAACTGCGCCACCAGGAGCGGTCCGTGGAGGGACTGTGGGCCAGGGGACCGCGGGCGAAGGCCCCGGGCGGAATCGTCGGGGGGACGTCGGGGCGGGGTGCGGCGGCCGGCAGATCCGACACCGCGCTCAAGGCAGGGGCTGGTCGCATGCGGTCCAGCCTAGCCGCAGTCGCCAGTCCGTGAAAACGCTTGCATTGAGTCCGTATGCGTCGGACGCAGGTGGTATTCCTGCCTGTGAGAGCGCTTACAATTATGGCGTGCATCACTATCGTGTTTGCCGAAATCCGAGGATGAGAGACTATCCAGCAGGAGGCATCAATGATTCAAGCGCCACACCACGACGGATCCGCACTCCATGTCGACCGTCAGGACCCCGTCCTGGGACAGGACGTTGCCGTCCGGCTGCGGGTTCCCTCGGACCAACCCACCCCCGGCGGGGTCTGGCTGCGCAGCGTGCGCGACGCGGAACCCCACTACGACCAGGCGACCCGGCTGGGTGAGGCCGACGGCTGGGTCTGGTGGCAGGCACTGCTGACCGTGGTCAACCCCGTACAGAACTACCGCTGGGTGATGCGCACCGGGACCGGGTCGCTCTGGGTCAACGCCCGCGGGACCTCGACCCGGGACACCCCCGATGTCCAGGACTTCAGGATCTGCGCCGGGGCCGCGATCCCCGAATGGATCCACCGCTCGGTGATGTACCAGGTCTTCCCCGACCGCTTCGCCCGCTCCGCCGCGGCCGACGACCGCGAACTACCCGAGTGGGCGGTGGCCGCCGAGTGGGACACCAGCGAGGTCATCGGGCGCGGCCCGGACACCCCTTACCAGTACTACGGCGGGGACCTGGACGGCATCGGCGAACATCTGGACCACCTCGAGGAGATCGGGGCGAGCGTGCTGTACCTGACCCCGATGTTCCCGGCCCGTTCCAACCACCGCTACGACGCCTCCGACTTCGCGGGGGTCGACCCGCTGCTGGGCGGCGACGAGGCACTCATCCGACTCGTCGAAGATGCGCACTCCCGCGGAATCCGTGTCGTGGGTGACCTGACGACCAACCACTCCGGGGACGCCCACGAATGGTTCCGTGCCGCCTACCGGAACCCGGCGGCCCCCGAATCCGATTTCTACTACTTCAGCCAGGAGAACACCGAGTATCTGGCCTGGCTCGGGGTGGACTCCCTGCCGAAGTTCAACTGGCGCTCGCAGGGGCTGCGTGACCGGTTCATCCTGGACGACGATTCGATGGTGGCCCGCTGGCTGCAGCCGCCGTTCGACATGGACGGCTGGAGGATCGACGTCGGGAACATGACCGGGCGGGCCGGCGCCGACGATTTCAACCACGAGATCGCCTCGATGATCCGCCGACGGATGCACCAGATCAACCCCGAGGCCCTGCTGGTGGCCGAATCCACCTCCGACGCGGCCCCCGATTTCCAGGGGGACACCTGGCAGGGGGCCATGACCTATACCAACTTCACCCGCCCGCTGTGGCAGTGGCTGGCCCGCCCGCGCACCTGGCAGGACGACGGTGCCGCGGTGGCACCACAGTCCAATGTGACCTCCCAGCCGTGGCCCGACTTCTACGGGTTGCCCCAACGGGGCCCCGACAGCACCGGCGCCGAGGAGTTCCTGGACACCCATCTGGACTTCGCCGCGGCCTTCCCCTGGCGGGTGCGCCTGGCGAACCTCAACGCGATCGACACCCACGACACCGCCCGGGCGGCCAGCGCCATCCTTCCAGGAGCGCAGCCATTGGCCGTGGCCCTGCAGTTCACCCTGCCGGGGGTGCCGATGGTCTTCATGGGGGACGAATTCGGGCTCGAGGGCTTCAACGGGGAGAAATCCCGCACCCCCATGCCCTGGGAGGATCCGAGCAGGATCCCGACCGATCTGCGCGGTCTCTACACCGCGCTGTCGACGTTGCGCCGGGAGCATCCGGCACTGACCTCCGGGGGGCTACGGTGGCTCCACGCCGACGGCGGGACGCTCGCCTTCATCCGCGAAGACCGCCACGAGGCGGTTCTGGTCGTGCTCTTCCGTGATGCCGCCGAAGGACTCCGGTTGGAAGGCCTCGGGGCGGTCGGGACGCCGGTGCCTGCCTGGAGCCACGGAAACGTCACCTGCGAGATCGAAGGGGACTCCGGCGTCGTCCTCGGTGGTCGGGCGCTCAGTGCGGCGGCCTTCACACTGGCAGGAACCACCGTTCCCACGGCATCGCGCTAACGACGGGGACGCGCGGCACCGGTGGTCGTGCAGGTGACGCAACATGACGGGGCGGGTCGGGGACACCACTTCCGGTTTGCCGATGAGGGATGTAAGCTGCATCACAATAGTCATCACCTGTTCGCATGGATAACCTGGTGTGGCTTTCCTGACCTCGTCGACCTCAACCATGCCAGCAGCAGTACCGATCCACGGATGATCGGCCCTCTGGCTGGATAGGTCGAAGGAGGGTCAATCATGACCGGAATTGCCGATCACACCGCCCACGACGCGTCCGCCACGACCGTGAGCGTCAACGACCGGGGGATGTCCGTCGCCGACGTCGCCCCGCATACGACCACGCTGCAGTGGCTGCGCGGCAGCGGAATCACCGGCCCGAAGGAGGGCTGCGCGGAGGGCGAATGCGGGGCCTGCGCCGTGATGGTATCCCGCCCCGACGGCGACGGTGGCACCCGCTGGACCTCGATCAACTCATGTCTGGTCCCCGCCGCCGCGCTGGCCGGTCAGGAGATCTATACCGCCGAGGGGCTGGCCTCCGCCGAGGCGCTGCACCCCGTGCAGCAGGAAATGGCCCAGCGGGGCGGTTCCCAGTGCGGCTACTGCACCCCCGGGTTCGTCTCCTCGATGGCCGCCGAGTACTACCGTGAAGACCGGACCGGTTGCGCCTGCGGCCCCGGTGGTTGCGGCTCGGCCCCCTCGACCTCGGAAATCGTCTCCACCGCCGAGCCCGTCCCCTCGGGCAACGAACTTCCCTGGCCGATGGTCGCCGACGACCAGGCCAGACCGCTGGAATCCTGGCTGCCCCCACGGACCTCGGCGCCCACGGAGACCAGGACCGAACCAGCCACCAGATACGAATCGACCCCCGGGCATGAATCGGAGATCGGGGCCAACGGATTCGACCTCCATGCCCTGTCGGGAAACCTGTGCCGCTGCACCGGCTACCGGCCCATCCGCGATGCGGCCTTCGCCCTCGGCGAGGTCGATCCCGATGATCCGATCGCCCGGCGGCGGAACCAACCGGCGCCGGCCAGCAGGCCACTGCGCCTCGACGGCGAGTCCGGCACCTTCGTGCGCCCGGCGGATCTCGCCGAAGCTCTGGAACTGCTCGGTTCGACCCGGGAAGCGGTCCTGCTGGCCGGCTCGACCGACTGGGGGGTCGAGCTGACCATCAAGCATCGCCGCGCCCCGCTGACCATCGCCATCGACCAGCTGCCCGAACTGCGGCGGTTCCGCCAGGACGGGGACCACCTGGAGATCGGGGCGGCGCTGACCTTGTCGGAAGTCGAGCGGCTCCTGGACGGATCGGTGCCCCTGCTCGCCGAACTCTTCCCCCTGTTCGCCTCCCGACTGATCCGCAATGCCGCGACGATCGGCGGGAACCTGGGCACCGGATCACCCATCGGCGATCTGGCCCCGGCACTGTTGGCCCTGGACGCCGATCTGGTGCTCAGCTCCCCGCGAGGAGACCGGACGGTGGCCTTGGCCGAATACTTCACCGGGTACCGGCAAAGCGTGCGTGAGGCCGATGAACTCATCCGTGCGGTGCGCATCCCGACACCCATGGCGCCGGTGGCCAGGTTCTACAAGGTCGCCAAACGCAGATTCGACGACATCTCCTCGGTGGCGGTGGCCATCGCCGCGACCGTCACCGACGGGAGCATCGAGCACATCCGCATCGGCGTCGGGGGAGCCGCGGCCACGCCGCTGCGCGCCCGGGACACCGAAGCCGCGCTGCTCGGCCAGCCATGGACGGCCCGGACGTTCGAGGCCGCCGCGGAGGTCATGGAGGCCGAAGGGACACCGATGTCCGACCACCGGGCCAGCGCCGCCTACCGCAGTGCCACGCTCGCCCAATCCATACGCCGCTTCCACGAGGAGGTCGGATCATGAAACCGTTCTCGTCCCGTCCCCTGGCCGACATCCCCCGGGACAGTGCTGCCGGGGTCGTCATGCCGCATGAGGCGGCGTGGGACCACGTCACCGGTCACGCGCTGTACACCGACGACCTGCCGCACCGTTCCGCCAACGTCCTGCATGCCTGGCCGTTGCAGGTGTTCTGCGCCCACGCCCGCATCGATTCCCTGGACACGTCCACGGCCCGGACCATGCCGGGGGTGGCCCGGGTGCTCACCGCGGAAGACGTCCCCGGTCTCAACGACTACGGCGACATCGGCGACGAGACCCTCTTCCCCGCGGAAGTGCAGTTCCACGGCCAACCCGTGGCCTGGGTCCTCGCCGAGACCCTCGAACAGGCCCGGCTGGCCAGCGAGGCCATCGAGATCACCCAGACCGAGCTGCCCTCCATCATCACCACCCAGGAGGCCATCGCCGCCGGGGCGTTCCAGGGACCGACGGGGACCCTGCACCGTGGCGACGCGGATGAGGCCCTGGCGACGGCCCCGCACCGTCTCAGCGGGGGGATCGACATCCAGGGCCAGGAACACTTCTACCTGGAGACCCAAGCCTCCTTTGCCACCATCGACGAGGGAGGACAGGTCTTCATCCAGTCCTCGACCCAGGCCCCGAGTCACACCCAGGAGGTCGTCGCCCGGGTGTTGGGGATCTCCTCGAGCCAGGTGACCGTGCAGTGCCTGCGCATGGGGGGAGGTTTCGGCGGGAAGGAAACGAACGCCAACGCGTTCGCCTCCGTCGCCGCCCTGGGGGCCGTGCTCACCGGCCGGCCCGTGAGCCTGCGGTTGAACCGCACCCAGGATCTGACCATGACCGGCAAACGAGGCGGATTCCACGCCACCTGGGAGGCCGGGCTGGACGACGAGGGTCACATCCTGGCCTATAAGGCGGTGCTGACCGCCGATGGGGGGTTCAGCGTCGACCTCTCGCCCGCGGTGGTCAGCCGGGCGTTGTGCCACGTGGACAACGCCTACTACCTTCCCAACGTCCACGTCGTCGGCCGGATCGCCCGGACGAACAAGACCTCCCATACGGCCTTCCGTGGATTCGGTGCCCCGGCAGGGATGATCGTGACCGAGGACCTGCTGGGTCAGGCGGCCACGAAACTGGGCATCGACGAAGAGGAGATCCGCCGCCGGAACTTCTACGCCCCGGGCCAGAGGACCCCCTATGGGCAGGAGGTCAGCCAGGCCGCGCGCATGGGAGACATCTGGGACAAGCTCCTACAGAGCAGCGATTACCACGCCCGACTGCGCGACGTCGCCGATTTCAACGCCCGGAACCAGCACGTCAAACGGGGCCTGGCCATCACCCCGGTGAAGTTCGGTGTCTCGTTCAACAAGCCGGTCCTGAACCAGGCCGGGGCCCTCGTGCTGATCTATCGGGACGGATCGGTGCTGATCAACCACGGGGGGACGGAGATGGGCCAGGGGCTGCACACCAAGATGCTGCACGTCGCCGCGACCGCGTTGGGCCTGCCGTTGCGCCGGGTGCGACTGGCCCCGACCCGGACCGATAAGGTGCCCAACAGCTCGGCCACCTCCGCCTCGACGGGCTCCGACCTCAACGGCGGGGCAGTGAAGAACGCCTGCGAACTCATCCTGGACCGGCTGGCCCCGGTGGCCGCCGGCATGCTGGGCGTGAACTCCAACGATGTGCGCATCAGCGGCGAAGTCGTCAGTGGTCTGGGGACGAAGAACACCGTGGACTGGGCCGAGCTCGTCGAGACGGCCTACCAGCAACGCGTCTCCCTTTCGGCGACCGGCTACTTCCGTACCGAGGGCCTCTACTTCGATCCGAGCACCTACCAGGGCAATGCGTTCAAGTACTACTCCCGCGGTGCCGCTGTGGCCGAGGTCGAGGTCGACGGGTACACCGGGGCGTATACGACCCGGCAGGTGGATCTGCTGCACGACGTCGGTAGTTCGCTGTCGCCGCTGATCGACCTCGGGCAGATCGAGGGGGCCTTCGTCCAGGGTGCAGGATGGCTCACCCAGGAGGACCTGCGCTGGGATACCAGCGAGGGCCCGCACCGCGGCAAACTGCTGACCCAGGCGGCGAGCACCTATAAGCTGCCTT
Source organism: Arthrobacter sp. AOP36-A1-22 (assembly GCF_052377615.1). NCBI lineage: Bacteria > Bacillati > Actinomycetota > Actinomycetes > Micrococcales > Micrococcaceae > Arthrobacter > Arthrobacter sp. AOP36-A1-22. The sequence goes on along the minus strand of NZ_JBQSWX010000032.1, from coordinate 18,207 downwards.
CCTTCTCGGAACTGCCGCAGGTGTTCAACGTCGATCTGTATGTCCACCCCACCGACGATGGCAGCGTCTACGGGTCCAAGGCGGTGGGGGAGCCGCCGCTCATGCTCTCGATCGCGGTGCGGGAGGCCTTGCGGGCCGCCGCCGCGGCCTTCGGCGAGCCGGGACAGCAGGTCGAACTGCCGTCCCCGGCCACCCCCGAGGCCGTGTACTGGGCGTTGGACCAGGTCCGTCGGAGGAGCCCCTCCCCGGCCCTGCCGGCCGAATGACGGGGGTGGAACAGCATGGATTGGATCACCGGGCTCAGCCGTGCCCGCGCCACCGGGACCGCCGGGATACTCGCGACGATCATCGAGGTGCGCGGACACTCGCCCCGCGAGGTCGGCGCGAAGATGTTCATCGCCGCGGGCACCACCTCGGGCAGCGTCGGCGGGGGCAACATGGAAGCAACCGTCACCGAACAGGCCCGCACGATGCTGCGTCAGGGGGCCGAGGAGGTGGCCGAAACCGAATTCGGCCTCAATGAGCACGCGCAGGTCGCCTACGGCACCCAATGCTGTGGCGGCACCGTCCGGGTGCTCATGGAGCCGATCGGCCGCCGCCCCACGGTGGCGGTCTTCGGGGCCGGACACGTCGGCAAGGAACTGGCCCGGATCCTCAGCAGGACCGAGCTGACCCTCCACCTGGCCGATACCAGGCGGGGAATGGTCGACGAGACCCTGACCGCCACGTTGAGCGAAGGCCCGGCCACCGTGCACCTACACACCCTGCCGGCCCCCGAGACCCTGATCGCCGAACTCCCTGATGACGCCCATGTCCTGATCCTCACCCATGACCACGCAGAAGACCTGATCCTCTGCGACGCCGCCCTGCGGCGCGGGAGTCTCGGGAGCATCGGAGTGATCGGCTCCTCGGCGAAATGGTCCCGGTTCCGCAAGAAACTTGCTGCCGAAGGCCATGCCGACGCAGCCATCGAACGTATCCAATGCCCGATCGGGGTTCCCGACCTCACCGGGAAACACCCCGCCGTCATCGCCATCAGCGTCGCCGCCGACCTCATGCGCGTCTTCCAGAAAGCCACCCCATGATCCACGACGACCTTGCTCCCACGACGATCTTCCACGGCCGCATCCTGGACACCCCCCGGGACCCCTTCGACGGCGGCGGGTTGCGCGCCGAGGACTGTGCGCTCGCCGTCACCGAAGGTGTCATCACCTTCCGCGGCTCCCTCGCCGAGGCCCAACGACTCCATCCGTCCGCGACACTCACCGGCATCGAGGGGTTGTTGCTCCCCGGGCTGGTCGATACCCATGTGCACTACCCGCAGTTGCGGATTATCGGTGGACTGGGGATGCCGCTGCTGGAATGGCTCGAGCACTGCGCCCTGCCCGAGGAGGCCCGCATGGCCGACCCGGCCCATGCTCGGGCGGTCGCCGACGAGTTCGTGAACGGACTGATCAGTGCCGGAACCACCACCGCCCTGGCCTTCGGGGCCCACTACGTCCCGGCCACCGACGCCCTGTTCCGGGCCGCGCACCACAGCGGACTACGGATGACCGCGGGACTGGTGGTGGCGGACCAGGAGCTGCGCGAGGACCTCCACACCACCCCGGAACTGGCGGCCGCCGACGCGGCGGGGTTGATCGACAGCTGGCACGGGAAGGGGAAGCTGCGATACGCCGTGACCCCGCGGTTCGCGCTCTCGGCGAGCCCCGACCTGCTCGACTCCTGCCGGGAGACCCTCGAGGGCGCCCCCGACCTGTTCTTCACTTCCCACGTCAACGAGAACCAGGCGGAGATGGCGGCGGTGGCCGCATTGTTCCCGACCGCCTCGAGCTACAGCGACGTCTACGATCGGCACGGCTTGCTCGGGCCCCGCAGCCTATTGGCCCACAACGTCCACCCCACCGATGCCGAACTGGCCCTGCTGGGCGAGACCGGGACCGCGGTAGCCCACTGTCCGTCGTCGAACTCCTCCCTCGGCAGCGGCCTGTTTCCGTTGCGCAGACACCTCGAAGCCGGGGTGCGGGTCTCGCTGGGCTCCGATGTCGGGGCCGGCACCGGATTCAACCAGTTCAAGGAAGGCCTACAGGCCTACTTCCACCAGCAGTTGCAACCGAACGGCCTCGCGTTGGGGCCGGCTCATCTGCTCCATCTGGCCACCGTGTCCGGGGCCCGCGCCCTGGGCCATGACGACGTCGGCCATCTCAGCGTCGGCGCCGTCTTCGACGCGATCGAGGTCAACCCGCCATCCGGGACCCCCCTCGAAGCCATCCTGCGGAACGCCGTCAGCGCCGATCGCGCCCTTGCCGCAGTCTTCGCCAACGGGACCAGCGCGGATATCGACCGCGTCTGGATGGGCGGTGTGGCGACCCGTACCCGTACGCCAGAGTAATCCTCGGGATCCCCACGGATCAGGCGGGCCATCGTCCACTGCGGACCCGATGCGCCACGTCATGGTGGTTCCACCACAGTTCAAAGGAGAACAATGAGTACCAACACCCCGAAACGGGAAAGTGTTCCACCGGAAAAAACCTCCGCCGCGCACCGGAGCGCGATCGACAGATACTTCAAGGTCAGCGAACACGGGTCGACCTACGGCATCGAGTTCCGCGCCGGCATCACGACGTTCCTGGCGATGAGCTATGTCATCTTCGTGAACCCGAGCATCCTCAACGATGCCATGGCCGGGCAGATGCCCGATGTGGGGAACCTGTTCACCCAACTGGTGATGGTCACCTGCATGGCGGCGATCCTCGGTTCGCTGTACATGGGTCTGATCGCCCGCTACCCCTTCGCCCAGGCACCCGGCATGGGGCTGAACGCCTACTTCTCCTACACGGTGGTCCTGGGGCTGGGATACCGCTGGGAGACGGCGCTCGGTGCCGTGTTCATCTCGGGGGTGCTGTTCATCATCCTGAGCATCTTCGGGGTCCGGCAAGCGATTGCCCGGGCCCTGTCGATCAGCATGAAGTACGCGATCACCGCAGGAATCGGTGCCTTCCTGGCCTTCCTGGGCATGAAGAACATGGGATTCGTCGTCAGTGACGACGCGACATTGGTCAGCATCGGCGACGTCACCAAACCACATGTGTGGTTGGGGCTGCTCGGGCTGCTGATCATCGCCGTGCTCATGAAACTGCGGGTCAAGGCGGCGATCCTGGTCGGGATCATCGCTACGACCCTCATCGCCGTCGTCAGCCGGCTGCCGGTCTACCCGGGCGCCGAAGAGGGCACGTTCGCGGCCTTCGGCGGCTTCGGGGGTTCTCCGGTCCAGATGCCCATCTGGCCCAGTGACCTGGCCTTCCACCTGGACATCGGCGGGGCGCTGGGAGCCGGACTGCTGTCGGTGGTGTTCACGTTCTTCTTCGTCGATTTCTTCGACGCCACCGGAACCCTCACCGGGCTGAGCCAGCGGGCCGGCATGATCGGCAAGGACGGCGAGATGCCGCGGGCGAAGACCCTGTTCTCGATGGACGGACTCGCTGCGCTCAGCGGTGCCGCCCTGGGCACCTCGACCACGACCGCCTACGTCGAATCGGCGGCAGGGGTCGAGGAAGGGGGCCGCACGGGGTTGACCGCGGTCACCGTCGCCGGCTTCTTCGGCCTGGCGATGTTCTTCTCCCCGGTCATCGCCGCCGTGCCGACCTCGGCCACGGCCCCGGCACTCATCCTCGTCGGGGCGTTGATGATGGAAGGGGCGCGACATATCGAATGGGACGACATCTCCGAATCCCTGCCGGCGTTCCTGACGATCATCGTCATGCCGCTGACCTTTTCGATCGCCGAGGGCGTCGCCGTCGGCCTGGTCTCCTACGCACTCATCAAGGTGTGCTCCGGGCGGATCAAGGAAGCCCACTGGATCCTCTACCTCATCGCGGCACTGCTGATCGTGAGGTGGATCTGGCTGGGCTGACCGCGTGGATCGGGGCCGTCGACCCAGCCCGGGGTGCTAGTCCCCGTCCTCGGGCTGGTCGACTGCGTCCAACACCCCCGACGGGGGATTGAGCATGATCGCCGCCTCGTCCCGACGGTGGCGCAGGATCGTTTCGATATAGGACTCGATGGTCTTGGACATCGGGACGTTGCTGCCGCGTTGTTCGGAGATGAACCAGCGGTGCTCCAGGACCTCATGGACCAGTTGGGCCGGTTCGAGCTTGCCGTGGAGTTCACGCGGGATCGCCTGGGTGATGGGATCGAAGACCTCGTGCACCCACTGGGCCGCGTTGAGTTCCTCGTCCATCTCCGGATGCTTGCGGGCACGGAAGGCGTCGATGTCGTTGAGCAGCCGCCGGGCCTGGAACTCCTGGACGTCCAGACCGGTCAGGCGCAGCAGCCGGCGCTGGTGGTGCCCGGCGTCGACGACCTTGGGCTGGATCTGCAGTTGGGTGCCGTCGGCGGTGGTCCGCAAGGCGATTTCGTCGACGTCGAAGCCCAGGTCGTTGAGCCGGCGGATCCGCTCGTCGACCCGCCACCGTTCGGCCAGATCGACGTGGTCGCGCCGGGTGAGCTCCTGCCACAGCCGGTGGTAGCTGTCCATGATCTGCTCGCTGGTGGCCAGCGGGTCCACCGAGTCCTCGATCAACGAGGCCTCCATCAGGTCCATCAGCTCACCGGCGATGTTCACCCGGGCGATCTCCAGATCGTATTCCCGTTGGCCGTCGGAGAGCGAGGGGTACAGTTCCCCGGTCTCGGCGTCCACGAGGTAGGCGGCGAAGGATTCGGCGTCCCGGCGGAACAGGGTGTTCGAGAGGGAGACATCGCCCCAGTAGAAGCCGGCCAGATGCAGCCGGACCAGCAGCAGGGCCTGGGCGTCGATGAGCCGGTGCAACGTCTCGCGCCGGAGCCGCTGGGAGAACAGGGCCCGATACGGCAGCGAATACTTCAGGTGCCGGGTCACCAGGACCGGGTCCAGTTCCTCCCCGTTCTCGTCGGCACGGCCGCTGATGACGGCCACCGGCTCCACGCAGGGAACCCCCAACCGGTTGAGCTTGCGCAGCATGTGGTACTCATGCCGGGCGATATGCTCCCCGGTCTCCTTGACCGCGATGACGGTTTCACGGAGCAGGGCGAAGCGGACGACGTGGCGGGAAATGCCGCGCGGCAGCGCCGCGAGGTTCCTGGCCGGCCAGTCCTCCAATGGAATATGCCACGGCAGGTCCAGCAGCGCCGAATCCATGGTGGCCGAGGTGATGTTCAACGAACCACCCAGCGAGGTGCGCGGGGTCTCGTCGCTGATCGCGGTTTCACGGGGGAGCTTGCCGTGCTGGCTGTAGTCGGTCGGTTCGTTGTGCCAGCTGGCGTAATGGCGGGTCATCGCATCCTCGGTTCTGCGCCGGGCCCCACGGGCCAGGCGGGTGGAACGACGCCGGCCCCGCCTTCGCGGTGAAGGCGGGGCCGCCGTCGGCTACCGGTGGTGGTTACTCGGAATCGACGAGGTTCTCCACGTCGGCCAGCGAGGCCTGCGGGGCGTTGGCCGCCTCGGGATCACCCAGGCGCTGCCCGGTCTTGGTGTCGAACATGTGGATGTGCTCGGCCTTCGGGCGGACCATCACGGTCGAGCCCTTCAGCGGGGGCCTGCGCCCGTCCACGCGGATGACCATCGGGTACTCGCGGCCATCCAGGGTGGCGTGGCCGTAGACGTAGGCGTCGGCGCCGAGTTCCTCGACCACGTCGACCTCGACGTCCAGGCCTTCACCGGCCCCGACGATCTCCAGGTCTTCGGGGCGGACGCCGGAGGTGATCGTCTGGCCGTTGGCCTCAGCCAGGACGGCCGGGTCCACCGGGTAGGTGTAGTTGCCGAATTCGATGCCACCGGAAACGGCGGGCAGCTCCAGCAGGTTCATGGCGGGGGAGCCGATGAAGCCGGCAACGAAGACGTTGGCCGGACGGTCGTAGAGGTTGCGAGGGGTGTCCACCTGCTGCAGGATCCCGGCGTTGAGGACCGCGACGCGGTCGCCCATCGTCATGGCCTCGACCTGGTCGTGGGTCACATACACGGTGGTGACGCCCAGCCGACGGGTTAGCGAGGCGATCTGCGTACGCGTCTGCACACGCAGCTTCGCATCGAGGTTCGACAACGGCTCGTCCATGAGGAAGACCTGCGGGGAACGCACGATCGCGCGGCCCATGGCCACACGCTGGCGTTGGCCACCGGAGAGGGCCTTGGGCTTGCGGTCCAGGTAGTCCTCGAGGTCCAGCAGCTTGGCGGCCTCACGGACGCGCTCGGCGCGTTCGGCCTTGTCGATGCCGGCGATCTTCAGGGCGAAGCCCATGTTCTCGGCGACCGACATATGGGGGTAGAGCGCGTAGTTCTGGAAGACCATGGCGATGTCACGGTCCTTCGGCGGGACATCGGTGACATCGCGATCGCCGATGAGGATCCGTCCCGAGTTGACGTCCTCCAGCCCGGCGAGCATGCGCAGCGATGTTGATTTGCCGCAACCGGAAGGTCCGACGAAAACGAGGAATTCCCCGTCGGCGACATCGAGACTGAGCTGGTCGACTGCGGGCTTCGAAGTGCCCGGGTAGAGCCTGGTTGCCTGGTCAAAAGTGACAGTGGCCATGATTGATCTATCCCCTCACGGGCAGGTACGTGCCCGACGGTCCGTTGTGAATGGTGTCACAATCATTGCACACCGAGGACCGATTGCAGAAGTGCCGGGACGTCACCAATTCCGTCGACCCGGAACGGGGCCCGGGTCTTCCCCGGACCGACCTTCACCCCGACGTCGCCCGGACGCAGCACGGCGAAGGCGTCCTCGTCCGTCACGTCGTCGCCGACGAACAGGACGGCGTCGGCGTCGACGACCTCGCGCAGCCAGTCCAGGCCCGCGCCCTTATCCGCCCGGATGACTGAGGCCTCCAGGACGTTCTTGCCATCGGAGAGGGCCAGGCCGGTCAAGGACTCCAACCGGCTGCGTGCCTCGCGCAGGGCCGAGGCCCCCACCGCGGCCTCCGCCTGCCTGACATGGAGGACGACGCCGGCCGGCTTGTGTTCCAGCGTGGTCCCGGGATGCCGGGCGCTGACCTCATCCAGCACCGAGGCCGCGGTGGCCAGCAGGGCCTTCTGGTCCCGGCCCAGGTCCAGGCCGCCGGCATCGGCGGCCAGTTCGGGGGGCGCCCACCGCTGGCCGCCGTGGCTTCCCACCAGCAGGACGTGGGGTTCCGGCCGGGCCACGGTGCGCAGGCTCTCCAGATCCCTGCCGGAGATCAGCGCGGTGACCGTGTTGTCCAGCTCGCCCAAACCGGCAAAGGCCTCAGCGGCGGCCGGCAGGGCCCGGGCGTCCTCGGGCCGGTCCACGAACGGGGCCATGGTGCCGTCGAAGTCCATGGCCACCAGCAGCAGCCTGACATCGCGCAGGCGCTCCAGGGCGTGACGAAGGTCGGCATCCAGGGCCATGCTCAGTCCTCCTCGGTCCGCGCCAACGAGGCCAGGAAGTCGCGCGACCAGCGGGCGACGTCGTTGGTGCTGACCTGGCGGCGCATGATGCGCATCCGTCGGGCGGCTTCCTGCTCGGGCATGCGGATGGCGTCCATGATGGACTCCTTCATCCCGTCGATGTCGTGCGGGTTCACCAGCACGGCGTGGCGCAGCTGGTCGGCGGCGCCGGCGAATTCGCTGAGCACCAGGGCCCCGCGGTTATCGGCATGGGCCGCCACATATTCCTTGGCGACCAGGTTCATGCCATCGCGCAGGGCGGTGACGAGCATGACGTCGGCGGCCAGGTAGAGGGCCACCATCTCCTCGACCGGGTAGCTGTGGTGCAGGTAGCGCACCGCGGTGTGGCTCATGGTGTCGTATTCGCCGTTGATCCGTCCGACGCTGCCCTCCACGTCCTCGCGCAGGGTGATGTAGTGGTCGACGTGTTCGCGGCTGGGGCTGGCGACCTGGACCAGCGTGGCCTGGCCCACGGTCAGTTCCTGGTCGGCGAGCAGTTCCCCGAAGGCCTTGATGCGGTGGCGGATGCCCTTGGTGTAGTCCAGCCGGTCGACGCCCAGCAGGATCACATCGGGATCGCCCAGATCGGCGCGGATCTCGCGGGAGCGGGCCAGCACCGCCGGGTCCTCGGCCAGGGTGGCGATCAACGCCGAATCGATGGAGATCGGGTGGGCTTCGGCCCGGGCCACCCGGCGCGGGGTGCCGTCCTCGTCCTGGACGTGCACGCGTTGGGATTTGACCGTGAACCCGAGGTAGCGCTTCACGCAGCGCAGGAAGTTGCTGGCATCGGACTGGCGTTGGAAACCGATCAGATCGGCGCCGAGGATCCCCTCCAGGACGCGGTGGCGCCAGGGCAGCTGCGCGAAGATCTCCATCGGAGGGAACGGGATGTGGTTGAAGAAACCGATCTTCAGATCCGGGCGCATGGCCCGCAGCAGGCGGGGGACGAGTTGGAGCTGGTAGTCCTGCACCCACACGGTGGCGCCCTTGGAAGCGGCCGCTGCTGCCGATTCGGCAAAACGCACGTTGATCTCGCGGTAACGGTCCCACCAGGTGCGGTGGAACTCCGGGGGCATGATCACATCGTGGTAGAGCGGCCACAGGGTGGAGTTGGAGAACCCCTCGTAATACAGCTCCACATCCTCTTGGCTCAACGGCACCGGAACCAGATGCATGCCGTCTTCCTTGAACTCCTCGAGCTCCTCGTCGGTGGCACCGTGCCATCCGACCCAGGCACCCTCGGCCGAGGCCATGACCGGGGCCAACGCGGTGACCAGGCCACCGGGGGAGCGGCGCCACTGTGAGACGCCCTCGGCGGTGACGACCCGATCCACGGGCAGACGGTTGGCCACGACCACGAAATCAAATTCGCCGGTGACTGCCTTCTTCTCGGCGGTGACCGGAGCGCGGCGTTCGCGTGACGCCGTCGTGCTCCGGTAATCCTGCATGCTGCTCACTGTATTGGGCACGGCTTGCCTCCTTGGGGTGCGTGGACGTACCTCTTCTGCCCCGAGCTTATGCGCCCGGGGCGGGCCCTGCACTCCCTTCACGGCGGGCACACAGGAACGGTGCCCTAAACTAAGTGGGGTTTCCCGTCCGATCCAGCAGAGTAGGAATGTACTTTCATGGCATCAAACACCCCGAGGCCGCCGAAGGCCGAGAGGAACGCCACCGCCCGTGAGCAGGCTCGACAGCTCCACGCACGGCAACAGACGGCAGAGAAACGCAACTCCCTGTTCCTGAAGCTCGGTGTCCTGGTGGCGATCATCGCGATCATCGCCGTCGTCGTGACGCTCGTGATGCAGAACAACAAGACGAGCATCCCCGATGCCGGACAGGCCCCGGCCCACGGCAACCAGTACGGCGGATACACGCTCACCTCGGACGGCCTGACCGAGACCCCGACCATGTCGGTCGACAAGGATGCGGTACCCGATGCCGGGAGCATCGACGGCAAGAGCGTCCCCGGCGGGGTGACCGAAGGCAAGAAGGGCGACCCCGTCCAGGTCGTCATCTACGCGGATATGAGCTGCCCGGTCTGCAAGGACTTCGAGAGCCAATACGGTGCCGATCTGGAGAAGCTGGCCGACGACGGCGACATCACCCTCGAATACCGGATCGCCACGTTCCTGGACCGCATGTCCTCCACGAACTACTCCTCGCGGGCCGCCAACGCGGTGGCTTGTGTTGCCGATGCCAAGCCCGAGGCGTTCAGCGACTACCTGACCGCGCTGTTCGAACAGCAGCCGGAGGAAGGCGGCTCCGGCCTGCCCAACGCGAAGCTGGCCAAGATCGCCGAACAATCCGGGGCGGGGGACATCTCCTCCTGCGCCGACGGCACCGAATTCCGGCCCTGGGCGGAATACGTCAACGTCGGGTTCCAGAAGTACGAAGTCGGCGGAACCCCGGCCGCCTACATCAACGGCCACGAATGGAAGATCGGCGAGGAGGACTTCAAGGAGGTCCTCGACCAGGCAGTGGCGGATAACAAGTAGCCCCGGCCGCTATCGCCGTCCGGGCGGCTCCTGCTGCGGCGGGAGCCGCCCGTTTCCGCACCGGAGGGCACCTGGGCTAATCTTGTTCATGCTGCCGGGCATCCGGCGCATCCGCCTCCTTAGCTCAGTTGGCCAGAGCACCTGTCTTGTAAACAGGGGGTCGCCGGTTCGAATCCGGCAGGGGGCTCCACCATTCCCCGGCGCTGCCCGGCGCTGCCCGGGGCCGTCCGGGTCCCACCGGTGTTCCCGCGGGGTTGCTAGTCGCCCGCACACCTATAGCTGCCCCTGGATATATCGATTCGGTTCCACGTTACGGTCTGCGCGGCTGGTGGCGCGGGGCTCTCCCAGAGAGCACGGGTCGGGTTGGTCTGGGAATCGGGAATGACAACCAGCACCTGCACCTCCAGGGTGGTCGTCTCCTTGAAATCCAGGCCGCCGAGCGTGGGATCCGAGTAGGTATGCGACGTCGTTCCCTGTTTCAGGAAAATGGACTTCGTCGTGGTCGGCTCCGCCGTGGTGTTGGTCGTCCTGATTTCGTAGCGCATCGGAGCTGAAAGCTTTTCTTCAGGCGCTTTCCATACAATCTTCGCTTCCTTCCTCCGGGGCCCGAGGACTACGTCCAGTGTTTCGCACGTGGGGGGCGCGGAAAGGGAGGGGACGGTCAACGCCGTCACGTTCGCCGAGGCGTGCTCGGGGTCGACCCATTTGGCTTCCGTCGGACTCGGAGCGGGGCCGGAAATCAGTAGGACGAGTGCTCCCGCGGCGACCAGTGATCCGACGCGGGCCCCCTTCAAGCGACGCTGTGGTTTCCGCCTTCGGGAAGCGGTGAACTCGATCGGTTGATCGTCGTAACGGCCCATGGCCATAGCGTAGGGCATCGCCCGGAGGGGATGGCGCCGACCCGCCTTCATCGGGGGGTGGGGCCGGAGGGGGAGGACGGGGTCTAGAGGACGACGCGCAGCAGGAAGAGTCCCACCCAGACGTAGCCGATGACCAGTCCGGCGAGCGCCAATCCGGCTCCGCCTTCGCCGGTGCTGCGGATCTGGGAACGGGCGATGTGTCCGAAGACGATACCGAGGATGCCGGTGAACAGCCCCAGGACCAGGGCCAGGATGGCGAGCACGTTAGTCTGAGCCGGGACTGGTTGCTGGTATATCGGCTGCCCGTTCATCGTGTACCCGATTTGGGGCGGCGGCCCCTGGGGCAGGCCCGCTCCGTGGCGCGCGCCGACACCGGCCCTCGGTTTGCAGACCGCCAGGATGATCACGACGACGGCGGCGGTGACCACGGCGGCGACCACCAGGATTATCAAAAGATGCCAGGCCTGTAGTCCGCCCGTGGGTCCTCCTTCTTGGCGATGGCCAGGCCACCGCAACGCGCTACTTCGTAGTTCTCCTGCTGTTCCGGCCCCGCCCGGCATTCTTCTCCGCCGGTGGGCACTGCCGGTCCCAGCCTATTCGGCCTGGTCCTCCACGGTGACACCGGTGACGTTCGCCAGTTCCGAGAGCCGGTGGACCAGCTCGTTGAGGGCCCCGGTCCCTTCGATCTCGAGCTCGACCCCGACCTCGCCGGCGGCGGATTTCGCTTCTGCCCCCTTCATCAGCCGGCTCATGGTCCCACCGCTGCCACCGTCTTCGCGTTCGGTGGAGAACCCCTGGATCTGGAATCCCTGGGTCGTGCAGGCCTGCAGGATGGCCCGCAGGGCCCCGGTGCCATCGACGTAACTGACGCGCAGGCCATGTTCGGTCCGGTTGCCCAGGGAGGTGCGGCGCACGAGCCAGGGATAGGTGTAGGCGACCACATAGTGGGCGAAGACCACGAAGACCGCGGGAATGATCAGCCCGGCCCCGGAGGCCGTGCCGATGGCCGCGGTCAGCCACACCGAGGCGGCAGTGGTCAGCCCACGGACCTTATTGCGTCGTACGAAGACGAGCCCGGCGCCGATGAAACCGATGCCCGAAACGATTTGGGCCGCCACCCGGGAGGGGTCGAGGTTGATGTGGTCCTGGACGGCCGGGGCGATCACATCGGAGAACCCGTACTTGCTCACGATCGTGAACAGGGCGGCGCCGACACCGACCAGGGTGTGGGTGCGCATGCCCGCCGACTTGGCCTTGAGCTGGCGTTCGAATCCGATGGCCGTGGACAGGACCAGGGCCACGGCCAGGCAGATGAGCATCTGCCACCAGGTGGTTTGCCCGGACAGCACCATTATTCCGACTCCCTCATGGCGTGGAAGAACCCGCCGTTGCCCGATCCCGTCTCCGCCGCATTGCCCCTCGAGGCGTTGGCGCCGGGGCGGACGACATCCATGCGCCGGATTTTACCCCAGGTGCCATTCGTCGGGGGCGGGACCGCCGGATGCTGCCGGTGGCCGTGCGTCGGGAGGGGAGATCGGGAAGGATGCGAAAGGGGTCACGAGGGGCTCGACTAATTTGGTGGCGGGCCACGCCTCCGGTACCCTTTCTAGGTACGCCATCGTGGCGTGACATCCGGTTCTTTAGCTCAGTTGGTTAGAGCGTTCGCTTCACACGCGAAAGGTCGCTGGTTCGAATCCAGTAAGAACCACCATCACCCCTCGTCCGGCAACGGACGAGGGGTTTTTCGTGTCGTCGTGACCGTCTGTCGGCGCGGTTCAGCGACGGGCGCTGCCGGGATCAGGCCTTCCGGCTGCGTCCGGGCCACCACAGCTTCTCGCCCAGGTCGTAGGCCAGGGCAGGGACCAGCAGGGAACGGACCACGATGGTGTCCAGGAGCACGCCGAAGGCCACGATGAAGCCCAGCTGTGCCAGGAACAGCACGGGAAGCACCCCGAGGGCGGCGAAGGTCGCAGCCAAGACGAGCCCGGCGGACGTGATGACTCCGCCGGTGGCCCGCAACCCACGCAGGATCCCCACCCGGGCCCCGTGGATGGAGGCCTCCTCGCGGACCCGGGTCATCAGGAAGATGTTGTAGTCCACGCCCAGGGCGACGAGGAAGACGAAACCATAGAGCGGCACGGAAGCGTCGGCGCCGGGGAAATCGAACACCGAATTGAAGACCAGTGCCGAAACGCCCAGTGCCGTGCCGAAGGACAGGACCGTGCTGGCCACCAGGATCAGCGGAGCCACGATCGACCGCAGCAGCACCACCAGGATCAGGGCGATCACCCCCAGGACGATCGGGATGATCAGGTTGCGGTCGTGGATCGAGGCGTCGCGGGTATCCAGTGCGACGGCGGTGTCCCCACCCACCAGCACCTGGTCGTCGAAGGCGGGGGAGTCGAACTCGGTGCGCAGCCGTTGGACGGTCTCTTCGGCCTGCGTTGATTCGGGGGCGTCCTTCAACGTGGCATTGAGCATGACCTGGCCGTCGTGTTCGGTGGGGCGGCCCACCGCGTCGACGCCGGGGTCCTCGGTGAGCACGGCGGTCACGTCCCGGGCCTGGTCCTCCGGGGCGATGACCACTGTCGGGGCGCCGGACCCCGCGGCGAAGTGTTCGCCGAGGGCCTGCTGGCCCGCCTTGGAACCGGTCTGCCCGATGACGAAGTCCGTCTGGGAGATGCCGTCGGCCTTCAACTGGCCCACCCCCAGGGTGCCGATGACCAGCAACAGGGCGGTGGCGATCCAGACCGTGCGCGGGCGGGAGGAGACCAGTCGGGTGACCGCGGGCCAGAGCCCGCGTCCGGTGCGGGCGTAGGCCCTGGACTTCTCGGTGTCGGTGCCCTCGTCGCGGGTGGCCGGGGCATCGGCATCCAGGGCCCGGGGCTTGCGGGGCCAGTAGGCTGCCTTGCCGGCCCACATGAGCAAGGCCGGCAGCAGCGTCAGCGCAGCCAGCATGGCGAAGACGATGCCCAGGGCGGCGACCGGGCCCAGGATGCGGTGGGAGTTCATCTCGCTCAGCAGCAGACACAGCAGACCGGCGATCACCGTCCCACCCGAGGCGAGGATCGGGCCGATCGCCCCGCGCAGGGCGGCCCAGGTGGCCTCCCAGCCCCGCCCGAACCGGGCCAGTTCGGTCTGGAAGCGTGAGACGTAGAGCAGTGAATAGTCGGTTGCGGCCCCGATGACCAGGATCATCAGGATCCCCTCGGTCTGCCCCGACAGGGTCAGCACCCCGGCCTTCGCCAGAGCGACGACCAGTGCCATCGCCCCCGTCAAGGCAGCCATGGCCGTGCCCAGGACGATGATCGGCAGCAGCGGGGAGCGGTAGACGATGACCAGGATGACCAGGACCACGGCCAGGGCAACGAGCAGCAACAGGCCATCCAAGCCGGCGAAGGCACCGCCGATGTCGGCGCTCATGCCGGCCGGGCCGGCCACATAGGTCGAGACCCCCGGGACCGGGTTCTCGGCCAGGAAGGAACGCAGGTCCTCCACCGAGACGCGGGTCTTGATATCCGAGCCGTCGGCGGCGTGGGTCTTCAACGGAACGAAGCTCACTGCGGCGAGACCGTCCTCGCTGGGCCGGGCCGGGGAGACCGATCCGGGGACCACGGTGTCCAGGGTCTGGACGTCATCGAGCAGCCCCTGGATCCCCTGGAGCTGTTCCTCATCCAGTGGGGAGTCGGCCGTGAAGACCAGGGTGGCCGGTAGGGCGTCGGAGGAGCGGAACCCGGGCTGGAGTTCGTGTACCAGGGTGGCTTCGGCGCTCGCCGGCAGGTGTTCGGCCGGGTCGTTGACCGAGACCGCGTTGACTTCCGAGAACGCCCGGCCGCCCATGGAGAAGGCGACGAACCACAGGATGATCAACACCGCGGGGATCAGGATCCGCACCCGCCGTCGCGGCCCGGATCCGGGGTCCGGGGCTCCCACGGCGGGCTTCCTGGTATCGAGGGACGTCATGGTGGGGCCTTCCTGGAGGGGTTCTCGTCGGGTTGTCTTCGACGCTACGGAGCCCCGCGGCAGCCCGGATCAACCGATCGGTTGATCCCGTGTCCGGGCGGTTTTTGATGTTGGACACATCGGCGGGTCCACGCCGCTTCGGGGCTTGCCCGCGGTTGTAGAGTTGCTTACAGGAAACCCCGTCAGAACAGGAGAGTTCGTGTCCGACCGCGACAAGCCGGAGCCCTCCGAAATCACGACACGCACGCAGGATCCGAACCCGAAGGCCGGGTCGATTCCGCGTATTCCGACGTCGGAAATCAAGCAGCCCGCAGGCCTCTTCAGCCGACTGGCCCGGTCCGCAAGCCGTTCCACCGAGAACGACGACGATGCGGCCTCCGACACCGAGGACACCGCACCGGGCTACCACGACGACTGGGTCAAGACCGAACCCACCGGCGCCCTGGCGTATACCCCCGAGGCCTCCGACGCCGTGGAGCAGGCCCGCCCACGGGCCGACCATGTCCTGCCCAGCGGCAGTGTCGACCTGCCCGGCTCTCCTGATGACCGTTCCAAGACCGAACCGGTGTGGGACGGCATCACCCCCCGCACCGCCGAAGTCCCCGTCGCCGCGCCGCCGACCGATACGCCTACCCCCGGAGGGAAGGGTGCCGCGACCCCACCGGCCCGGGACACGGACCAGGCCGGCGAAGCCCCGGCTCCGACCTCCCCCGAGCAGCGCATCAAACCTGCACGGACCGCTTCGCGGAAGACCCGGCCCGGGTGGCCGGGTATGACACCGGGCGGGTCCACCCAGGGCGGAACCACGCCTGCCGGGGATGCTGCCGCGACCCCGGCAGCCGGCTCCACCCGCAAACCGGCCCCGTGGAAGATCCCCGCGGCCCGGCGTCCCAAGCCGGCACCGAAGTCCCCTCCGACGACCACCGCCGTGCCCATCGACCCCGCCGTGGCCAGGGTTTCCAACGTTCTCCCGCCGGAGGCCCGCACCGGGCCGACCAATACCGCCGCACCGAAGACCGCTCCGCGGCCGACACGGCCGGCCCCCGCGCCGTTCCACGCGCCGAATCCGTTGCCGACCGTCGCCCGGGCCGCAGGAAAGGCCACCCCGGCGGCCAAGCGCGCGTTCTCGAAGCTGATGCATACGGAGTCGCCGCCGACCCAGGCGTTCTCGATCGTGGACCGGCTGGTGGGCAGCCCCTACGCGAACCCGCTGATCCAGACCCCCGGCGAGTACGACGCCAACGCCCGCCAAACCCTGGAATTCGCGCTGGACATGGCGGAGTCGATGTTCCGTTTCGGTGCCGGTGCCCTGCAGGCGGAGACCAGCGTCATCGCGGTCACCGCCTCGTTGGGTCTGAGCAATGTCGATGTGGAGATCACCAACCAGTCGATCCACATCAACTATGCCCCGCAGGACCAGAACCCGGTGTCGCTGCTGCGGGTGGTGCGTTCCTGGACGGGCAACTACCGGGGCCTGGCGCTGCTGCACGGACTGGTCTCGGAGATCATCGCCGGGGGAGTCACCCGTACCCAGGCCACCGAACGGTTGCACGAGATCCTGCGTCAGCCCAAGCCCTACCCCCGGTGGTTGGCCACCGTGGGCGGTGGCGGGTTCTGCGCGGCCTTCGTCATGTTCATCGGGGGCAGTTGGTTCGGGGCCCTGGTGGCCCTGGTCTCGTTCTGCCTGATCACCGGCATCATGAACGTGGTGGGTGGCTGGAAGGTCCCCGAGTTCTTCACCATCGGACTCGGCTCGGCAGTCACCACGGGCATCGCCATGCTCCTCTGGGCGGTCAACGCCCCGATCTCCCCGGCGGTGGTCGTGGCCGGCGGGATCATGTTGCTGTTGCCCTCGTCGAGATTCGTGTCGGCGGTCCAGGACGCGATCAACGGATTCCCGGTCACCGCAGCGGGCCGCTTCTTCTCCTCGATGCTCATCTACGGGGCCATCATCGCCGGGATCACCGCGGCGCTGGTGACCGGCACCTTGCTGGGAATGCGCCGACTCGACGTGGCCAACATCGACCAGATCACCTATCCGACGGCGTTCCTGGCCTTCCTGGTCGGGGTCGCTGTGTTCTGTGTGTCCCTGTTCGAACAGACGGCTCGCAGCCTGCTGCTGCCCACCGCCGGGGTGGCCCTCACCGGCTATCTGGCCTACCTGCTCGCCCAGTCGGTCGGGGTGGGGGACCGGATGGCCCCGGCCGTGGCCGCCATCGTCGTCGGCGGCGTGGGCCGCTGGGTGGCCATGAAGATGACCGCCCCGCAGTTGGTGGTCGCCGTCCCGGCAGTGACCTTCCTGTTGCCCGGGCTGACGATCTTCAGGGCCATGTATGGCATCACGATCGACGCGGGCGACATGTCCGTGGGGCTGCTGCAGATGTTCAACGCCTTCGCGATCATCGTGGCCATCGCCGGCGGCGTCGTGCTCGGCGATACCGTCGCCCGTCCCTTCACCAAGGGGTGGATCACCCACGAGCGGCGGCGGATCCGCCGCCGTTAGCGGAGCAGGCTATAAACCCGGCAGTGGCTCCGTGACCTCGGTGTCCGGCGCCCCCGCCCCGGAGCCGCCACGGCCGCCCTCGGCCCCGGGCAGACGCCATTGGACGGGGGCCGCCCCCTGGGCGGTGAGCAGTTCGTCGGCCCGGGAGAACGGACGCGAGCCGAAGAAGCCGCGCCGTGCGGACAACGGCGAGGGATGGGCGCTGGTGATCACCGGCGTCGACCCCAGGAGCGGTTCGAAGCCCTGGGCGTGCCGGCCCCACAGGATCGACACCAGCGGGGCCCGGCGTGAAACCAGTGCGGTGATCGCTGCGGTGGTGAATTGCTGCCACCCCAGTTTCCGATGCGATCCGGCGTCCCCGGCGGCCACCGACAGGATCGGGTTCAACAGCAGCACCCCCTGCTCGGCCCAGGGGGTCAGGTCCCCGGAAGCGGGGAACGGATATCCGGTGTCCTGGCAGTACTCGGTGAAGATGTTCTTCAGGCTGCGCGGCAACGGGTCCACCGAGGCGTCGACGGCGAAGGCCAGCCCGGTCGAATGGCCGGGCGTCGGATAGGGGTCCTGACCAAGGATGAGGACTTTGACATCGGCCAGCGGACGGTGGAAGGCGCGCAGCAGGTGGTCGCCGGCGGGCAGCACCTGTTCGCCGGCGTCGCGGCGGGCGGAAAGCTCGGCATCGAGCTTCTGCAACCGGGGCATCTCGGGCGCAAGTGCCGCCGCCCAGTCGGGGGCCATGGGCCAGGGAGTGTGCTCGGCAGCGGTTTCCATGGGGCTATTCTCCCCGCAGGAGGACGCCACGCGGCAAATGACATGGATGTAATTCGCCATTAGGATGGGGGTGGGTGAAATCGCCTCCGGGCCGGGTCCGGAGGTCGTAAGCGCCGGTGTAGCGACAGGTCTAGTAGGCATGCGATGGCAGTACAAGCGGGCGAACTGGAGTTCGAACCC
>NZ_JBQSWX010000031.1:0-33509 GCF_052377615.1 Arthrobacter sp. AOP36-A1-22 | reverse complement strand
CCTAGAAGGCCTGTCCAAGGTCACCGCATTGGAAGGGGGAGAGTACGGGGTGACCAGCAACTGCATCGAACCCGCCTACGTGAGAACACCCCTCGTCGAGGACCAGATCGCCGATCAGGCCAAGATCCACGGCATCGGCGAGGACGAAGTCATCTCCTCGATCATGCTCACCGAATCGGCCGTCAAACGGCTCGTCGAGCCCGAGGAAGTCGGATCCTTGGCGGCATGGCTGGCCTCTCCGGACGCCGGCATGGTCACCGGGGCTTCCTACACCGTCGACGGCGGATGGAGCGCCCGATGATGTAGGTGCCCCGGGAAGGGCGGACCAATGCGGTCGGGCCCCACCGAAAGCGATAGGTTGGAACGTAATAACGGTCACAACGCCCGACGGCGGGACCGCGGCAATATTTCATCGTGCGAGGGAGGTCTTTGAAATGACCATGGATAAAAGTGTCGGTTCTGCGGCGGAGGCCGTAGCGGATATCGGGGATGGTTCCCTGATATCGGTTGGTGGTTTCGGCCTCTCGGGCAACCCGATGGCATTGATCGAGGCCCTCTTGGAACAAGGCGCGACGGGCCTGTCGGTGGTCTCCAATAACTGTGGTGTCGATGGATGGGGGCTGGGTGTGTTGCTGGCCGCCGGCAGGATCCGGAAGATGACCTCCTCCTATGTCGGGGAGAACAAGGAATTCGCCCGCCAGTACCTCACCGGGGAACTCGAATTGGAGTTGACCCCGCAGGGGACGCTGGCCGAGAAGCTGCGGGCCGGTGGATCGGGGATCGCCGCGTTCTACACCGCAGCCGGTGTCGGCACCCAGGTCGCCGAAGGCGGATTGCCGCAGAAGTACGACGCCGACGGGAACATCCTGCAGGGTTCGGAACCCAAGGAGGTGCGCTCCTTCGCCCCGGGAGGCGAGAAGAACGACTTCGTCCTGGAAGAGGCGATCGTCTCCGACTTCGCCCTGGTCCACGCGCTCAAGGGCGACAGGCACGGGAACCTGGTGTTCAACAAGGCGACCCGGCAGTTCGGCCCGCCGGCGGCGATGGCCGGGAAGGTGTGCATCGCCCAGGTCGAGGAACTCGTGGAACCCGGGGAGATCGATCCTGACCAGGTTCACCTGCCGGGGATCTATGTGCACCGTGTCCTGGAAGTGGGCCAGGACATCGAAAAGCCAGTGGAGAAGCGCACGGTGCGCCCCGCCGGTTCGACGACGAAGGAAGGTTGAGACGATGGCACTGACACGTGAGCAGATGGCCGAGCGGGCCGCACAGGAGCTGGTGGACGGGGCCTATGTGAATCTGGGCATCGGGATGCCGACTCTGGTTCCGAACTACATCCCCGCCGGCAGGACCCTGGTCCTGCAGTCGGAAAACGGAATCCTCGGGGTCGGGCCCTACCCGCTCGAGGAGGATATGGATCCCGACCTGATCAACGCAGGCAAGGAAACCGTGACGGTCAACCCGGGGGCGAGTTTCTTCGATTCGTCCATGAGTTTCGGGATGATCCGCGGCGGAAAGATCGACGTGGCGATCCTGGGAGCGATGCAGGTCTCCACCCAGGGCGATCTGGCGAACTGGATGATTCCGGGCAAGATGGTCAAGGGCCCCGGCGGGGGCATGGACCTGGTGCAAGGAGCCCGGGAAGTGATCATCCTGATGGACCATACGGCCAAGGACGGTTCGGCGAAGATCGTGCGCGAGTGCTCGCTGCCGTTGACCGGCAAGGCCGTGGTGAACCGGATCATCACCGACCTGGCGGTGATCGAGGTGACCGATAGGGGATTGGTGCTCCTGGAAACCGCCCCCGGGGTGAGCGTCGAGGAGGTCCGGGCCGCGACCGAGCCGGAACTGACCTTGGGCGGAGAGCTCGCCGGCGCATAGGCCCCGGCAGCTCCCGTGATCACGGGCCCGGTCCGGCAAGGACCGGGCCCGTTCTCTCGGGGCCGGAACCCCGACACACGCTTCCACCTGCACCCGGAGGCAGAATGTCGGGGCTAGAGTGCTCAATGCCGGTGCTGTACGTTCCCCCAGCAAAGCCCCGCATTTTCGGACACTGACCGGTGGTCCGAGTGGGCAGAACTGCCATGATCAGATTTGAGCACGTCACCAAGGTCTACGACCAGAAGTCCCGTCCGGCACTGGACGATATCGATGTCGAGATCAATCGCGGTGACTTCGCTTTCCTCGTGGGGGCCTCCGGCTCCGGTAAATCGACGTTCATCCGTCTGGTCCTGCGCGAGGACCAGGCCTCACGGGGCTCCGTCCACGTCGCCGGCCAGAATGTGGCGGGAATCCCCAACTGGAGGGTCCCTCGCATGCGTCGGGGCATCGGCGTCGTCTTCCAGGACTTCCGGCTGCTGCCCAATAAGGATGTCTTCTCCAACGTGGCCTTCGCGATGCAGGTCATCGGCAAGGGCCGGGCCTCGATCCGCAGCACCGTCCCCGAGGTCCTCAAGACCGTGGGCCTGGAGGACAAGAAACGCCGGATGCCCCACGAGCTCTCCGGCGGTGAACAGCAACGCGTGGCCATCGCCCGGGCCATCGTCAACCAACCGGGGATCCTGCTCGCGGATGAGCCGACCGGAAACCTCGACCCCGCCACCAGCGTGGGGATCATGAACATCCTCGACAAGATCAACCAAAACGGGACCACCGTGGTCATGGCCACCCACGATACGGACATCGTGAACTCGATGCGCCGTCGGGTGATCGAACTGGACGAAGGCAAACTCGTTCGCGACGAACAAGCCGGCGAATACACGGCCATGATCCCCATCGTCAATCGGGATGGCTCGCGCGAATTGCGGACCGCCGACCCGCGGGACCAGGCCATTGCCCCCTTTGACACCGAGGAGGACGAAGCATGAGACTCGCATTCATCCTCGGCGAGATCGGTTCTGGTCTACGTCGAAACCTCTCCATGGTCATCTCCGTGGTCCTGGTGACCTTCATTTCCCTGACGTTCGTCGGGGCCGCCGCGCTGACGCAAATGCAGATCACGCAGATGAAGGGCTTCTGGTACGACAAGGTCGAAGTAGCCATCTTCCTGTGTGGAGACGATTACGGCTCCCAGACCTGCGCCGATGGTGCAGTGACCGATTCGCAGCGTTCGGCCATCAAGAGCCAGCTCGACTCCGCAGCGGTGAAGCCGTATGTGGAGAGCTACGAGTACGAGTCGCAGGATCAGGCCCTGGAGCATTTCCGCGAGCAGTTCAAGAACTCGCCGATCGTGGATACCGTCACGGCGGACCAGCTCCCGGAGTCCTTCCGCGTCAAGATGGTGGACCCCGAAAAATACGACGTCATCAACGAACTGTTCACCCCCATGAAGGGCGTGGACACCGTCATCGACCAACGCGACTTGTTGGAGAAGATCTTCTCGGTCATGAATGTCGCCTCCCTGGTGGCCGTGGGCATTGCGGTGGTCATGATCTTCTGCGCCGTGCTCCTCGTGGCGACGACCATCCGGCTTTCGGCCTTCAGCCGACGAAGGGAAACCGGGATCATGCGCCTGGTCGGCGCCTCGAAGGCGGTGATCCAACTACCGTTCGTCCTGGAAGGGGTCATCGCCGCCCTCATCGGTGCCGTGCTGGCCTCGGGGACGCTGTGGGCGGTGGTGAAATACCTGATCCAAGGAAAGTTGGCGATCGAGTATCCGGACACTGCCTTCATTGCCACCAACGAGGTATTCCTGGTCGCCCCCGGCTTGCTTGCGTTGGGGATCGTCCTGGCTGGTGTATCGTCGGTCCTGACCTTAAGGCGTTACCTGAAGGTTTAGGTTGCTCCGAGCCCGTGTTCCCCGGGCTCCTTCGAGGATGAACCTGCCGTACCACTGAAAGGACCGACCCTGTGGCGGACCGCAATAGACGGAGCCTGTCCCGTGCCGTGATTAGTGGTGCCCTGGTGAGCCTGCTGTCCCTGTCGCTGATGGCTCCGGTGGCCCAGGCCGATAAGTTGGACGACCACAAGCAACAGGTCGAGAAGCAACTTGATTCCCTGGAAACCGATATGGAATTCCTCGATGCCGACATCCAGAAGACCGCGGAGAAGCTCAAGGGCTACCAGGACAAGCTTCCGGCGGCGAAGGAGAAGCTCTCGAGCGCCCGGGCCAGCGTCCAGAGTGCCACGGAGCAGGTGAACGAACTCTCCGCACGCGTGGATGCCGCGCAGGCCTCGAAGGACCAGATCGGCAGTCAAATGGACCAGGACGCCGAGAAGATGGAAGACACCCGCAAGGTCATCGGGCAGATCGCCACCCAGGCCTATAAGCGTGGGGGAGTCTCCAGCAACTTGAGCCTGATGCTCAACTCCAACTCCGAGCAAGGAAACCTCGCCGACAGCCTGGGCCTGGCCAACCAGGCGCTGCGCAGCCAGAATGCCGTACTGAGCGATCTGAGCCAACAGCAGGCGACCGATGCCAACGTCCAGGCACGACTGGCCGCCGTCGAAGAGGAGATCAGCGACCTCAAGGGCCAGGCAGAAGCGGCACTGGTCCGGGAGCAGGCGGCCCGGGACGAGGCTGAAGCCTCAAAACGCCATGTCGACGAACTCATCGATGGCGCCCAGGAAGCCAGCGAGGAACTCAACGCCAAACGTCCTCAGATCAAGGCCCAGATCAAGAAGCAAGAGGATGAGCACGACCAGGTGGTCGCCAAGATCAAGAAGCGCCAGGAGCGTCTGATCCGTGAGGCCGCCGAACGCAAGCGCAAGGAAGAGGCTGCCAAGGCCGCTGCGGAAAAGGCCGCCAAGGTCGCCGCCGAACAAGCCGCAGAACGCGCGGCGAAGGCCGAAGCCGCGGCGCGGGCCAAACGTGCTGCCGCGGAGAAGGCCGCCCGGGCCAATGCGGCCGATGCCGCCGCGAAGCGTGCAGCAGCCGACGCGGCGGACCGGAAGGCCGCTTCCGAACGCAGCAAGAGCAAGAAGACCAGCGCCCCGGCGAAGAAGAAATCCAGCCAGGGCAATAGCGGGTCCTCCAGCAGTACGAGCAGTTGGGGCCTGTCCAAACCGACCTCCGGCGGGCATATCACCTCCACGTTCGGCTGGCGCCCCACTCCGGCAGGAACCATCGACTACGGCGGCAGGGGTGGCTACGTCCACGCCGGGCTCGACTGGGGCTTCGGTGGTCGGTGCGGTGCTCCCGTGCACGCGGCAGCTGCAGGTGAGGTCTGGTATGCCACCCTGTCCCCGACCTCGGGGAACAAGGTCCAGATCAGCCATGGCGTCGTCAAGGGCCACGCCCTGGTGACGGGCTACCACCACCTGAGCAGCTACGTCGTCCATAGCGGCCAGAAGGTCTCCAAGGGCCAACTGATCGGCTATGTCGGAACCACCGGCAACTCCACCGGCTGCCATCTGCACTTCGAAACGATCCTCGACGGCAAGGTCGTCAACCCTGCGGGACTGCTCTAGCAACCCCGCGCAGCGCCCGGTGCTCCGGGCAGGGAACCTGCAGATGGTGCCCGCATGCAGGAGCAACCGTGCCGCCCGGGCGCCGGCCCCGATGACGTAGGATTGATGTTCGACTCACCGCGGCCACGGCCCGACACCATGACGTATACAGGAGGAGGTTGGCATGCCCAAGGACACCACCGAGCGCAAGGTCATTGCGACCAACCGCAAGGCGCGCCACGATTTCCAGATCCTGGACACGTACGAAGCCGGGATGGTGCTCAGCGGAACCGAAGTGAAGTCCCTGCGCCAGGGCAAGGCCTCCCTGGTTGATGGTTTCGGCCAGTTCTATAACGAAGAGCTCTACATTGAGGGGATCTACATCCCCGAGTACCTCAACGGATCGTGGACGAACCATGCGGGCCGGCGTCGGCGGAAATTGCTGCTGCACCGTGAGGAACTCATCAAGATCACACGGAAGATCCAGGACCCCGGCTACACGATCGTGCCGCTGCAACTGTATTTCCGTGACGGGCGCGCCAAGCTGGAAATCAGTGTGGCGAAGGGCAAACGGGAATTCGACAAACGCCAGACCCTGCGCGAGAAGCAGGACAACCGCGATGCACTACGGGCCCTGCGCGAACGGAACCGCGGCGTGTCCTGATTTTGACCCCTGGATTCGGGCAGGGAATGAATCCCGCCCATCGTGGGTTATGCTAGATGTCCTGCGGGTTTCGCCCGCAGGTTGAGCGGGGAAACCCGCATTGAGAAATTCATACGGGGATGATCGGTTTCGACGATGTGAGTCGCGACAGGAGAAGCGGGCCGAGGACGCAAAGTTATCTCGTAAACGCTCTTTGCAAAACACAAGTGCCAACTCAAAGCGCACTGACTTCGCTCTCGCTGCCTAAGCAGCCAGACAGTCCGTCAGCCAGGGATTGCTATCGGCCCTGATACTGGCGTCGTTTAGATAGCCACTGCTCAACACCTTTGTCATCGGGGTGTCGGGCATAATTCAGATGACTGTGCTCGGGGTATCCCGAAAGGGTCCAGCCGCATGTTTGTGAGACGGCTGTTGGAGCAGAGAAAACCCATAGCAGACTGCGCCCGGAGAAGTCCTGGCAACACCACATCGGACGGGGGTTCAATTCCCCCCATCTCCACGGTTGAAAGGCCTCGGAATCCTCGTGATTCCGGGGCCTTTTGCGTGCTGTCCCGGCTATCGCGGGCCGCATGCTTAGAATGGAAGAGACACCGGGACCCGAATGTTCCAGAAGGTGTACCAAATATTCAGGCTGCCCGCTCCCGGGCTGCCCCTCGAGGGGAAAGGCAGAAGGCATGGAAGAGGAACCGCAGAACGCTGCGGAAGTCGTGGCGGACAAGCCTTCCGGAACGCCGATCCGTCCCGCCGGGATCTTGGCATTCGTCCTGGAGGTGGCACTGCTGTGTGCCGCCGGGCTCTGGGCGATCGAGTTCCTGCCGCTGGCACCGGTGGTGTCCGTCCTCGTGGTGTTGATCCCGCTCGTCATCCTCTGGGGGCTCCTGCTCTCGCCCCAGGCGCCGTGGCGGCTGGGATGGCCCATCCACCCTGTGGTCGCCCACGTGCTGTTCCTGCTGGGTGTGGCGGCGTTGTGGAGTGCAGGACACCTCTGGCTCGCCGGCATCATGTTGGTGCTGACACTCGCCAGCGGAGTCATGAACTGGCTCAAGCGCGAGGAACTGGCTAGCGACGCGCAGGCCCAACGCCGCAACCGGCGTCGTCCCGCAGGACGCCGCGCCGCGCGCTGAAGCCTAGGCGCGTTCCCACGGGGAGGCGTGGTCGGCCCGCTGGTCGGCTGGGGCGCCGGAGTCGGGCACCACGGAATCGGGTGAACCGTTGAGCAGGTCCAGGGTGGCCTCGTGCAGCAGGGAGTTGGTGGCCAGCGCGTTGCCTCCCATGCAGCCGTCCTCGCCGTCCAGGGACGTGAAGCGTCCTCCTGCCTCGGTGACGATCGGGACCAGGGCGGCCATGTCGTAGAGGTTCAGCTCCGGTTCGCAGGCGATGTCAACGGCGCCCTCGGCCAGGAGGCAGTAGGACCAGAAGTCTCCGAACGCCCGGGTGCGCCAGACGGCGTCGTGCAGATCGAGCATGTTCTCCAGCTGCCCTCGTTCGCGCCAACCGCCCAGGCTTGAATAGGACAGGGATGCGTCGGCCAGGTCGTTGATCCCCGAAACGTTCAAACGGGTGGCCGAGGCCAGGGATTTGCCGGTATAGGCGCCCGTGCCCTCGGCTCCCCACCACCGACGACCCAATGCCGGTGCCGACACCAGACCGACCACGGCGCGACCTTCATCCATGAGTGAGATCAGCGTGGCCCACACCGGAACCCCGCGCACGAAGTTCTTCGTCCCGTCGATGGGGTCGATGACCCAACGGCGGGAGCCGTGACCGGTGCTGCCGAATTCCTCGCCCAGCACCGCGTCGCGGGGGCGGGTGCGGCCCAGCTGGCTGCGGATGGCCTCCTCGGCCATCCGGTCGGCATCGGTGACCGGGGTCAGATCCGGTTTGGTCTCCACCTGCAGGTCCTGTGCCTTGAAGCGGGACATGGTCAGGGAATCGACGGAATCGGCAATGGCATGTGCCAGGCGCAGGTCGTCGTTATAGCTCATTACGTCGCGGGTCATGCCTTCAAACCTACCGCAGGAACCGCTCCGGACCGTGCTCCTAGACCGACCCTAGTTCCTTGCCCTTGGCCTTCTCCTCGACCCCGAGCAGACGCCGCAGGGAAGCCAGCCGGGCCACCCCCGAGGCATCCGCCTCGGGGCGACGGACCCAGGCATCCAGTGCGCAGCCGGGGGAGTCGGGGGTGTGCCGGCAACCGCGGGGGCAGTCCACCGAACCCTGGACCAGATCGGGGAAGGAGTCCAGGATGTGGTCCGGGTCGACCAGTGCCAGACCAAAGGAGCGGATGCCGGGCGTGTCGATGATCCAGGTCCCCGCCGGGGCCTGCTCGGCCCGCAGGGCGATGGCGGAAGACGAGGTGTGCCGTCCACGACCGGTGACGGCATTGACGCCCCCGGTGGCGCGTTGCGCCCCGGTCAGGGCATTGACCAGGGTGGACTTGCCGACCCCGGAGTGCCCCAACACCACGGTCACGCGTCCTGCCATCAGCCGTCGAAGTTCCACGATGGCGCCTTCGTCCAGCCGGGCCGAGGCGCCGTCGGCCGAACGGGCGTCGATGCCCGTCCCCTCGGCGGCGATGCTCTTGCTGGTGACGATGTCCATGTCCAGATGCCGGTAGTTTTCCAGCAGCTCGGCCGGATCCTTGATATCGGTCTTGGTCACGCACAGGATGGCGTCGATGCCTGCGTCGAAGGCCGCGACCAGCGCCCGGTCGATGAACCCGGTCCTGGGCTCCGGATTGGCAGCAGCGACCACGATGACCAGCTGATCGGCATTGGCCACGACGATGCGCTCCACCGGATCGGTGTCATCGGCGCTGCGTCGCAGCACCGTGTCGCGATCCTGGATCCTGACCAGGCGGGCCAGGGTATCCGGCTGGCCGGTGGTGTCGCCCACCAAGGCGACGAAGTCCCCGGGGACGACGGGGGAGCGCCGCAACTCCCGGGCCCGGGCCGCGATGACGATCCGCTCGGTGGCGGTGTCCTCGTCCAGGATCGCCGTATAGCGGCCGCGATCAACGGTGATGATCCGCCCGATGACGGCCTCGTCATAGGAGGGCCTGTCCTTCGTCCGCGGGCGGGATCCTTTCTTATTGGGGCGGATCCTGACATCTGATTCGTCCCAACTGCGGGCATCACGCGCCATCGTCAGGCCCCGCCGGTCGCAGCCAGTTCCTGCCACAACCCGGGGAAATCGGGCATGGTCTTCGCCGTGGTGCCGATGTCTTCGATCCGGACCCCGTCCACGGCCAAGCCGATCACCGCACCGGCGGTGGCCATGCGATGGTCCTCATAGCTGTGGAAGAGTCCTCCCCGGTCGACGGGTCGGCGGATCAGTATCCCGTCGGCGAGTTCCTCGGCCTCACCGCCGAGGGCCTTGATCTCGGTGACCAGGGCGGCCAGCCGGTCCGTTTCGTGCCCCCGGAGGTGCCCGATGCCCGTCAGGCGGCTTTCAGAACCCGCCAGGGCAGCCAGCGCTGCCACCGTGGGGGCCAGTTCCGAGGCGTCGGCCAGCTCGATGCCGTCGATGGTTCCGTGGCCGTTGACCGTGAGTACCCCGCCCTCATATGAAGTCGTGGCCCCCATCCGGGTGAGGATCTCCGGCCAACGGGCACCGACCTGGGTGGTTTCGGCGGGCCAATCCGGCACCCGGACCGTGCCCCCGGCGGCCAATGCGGCGGCGAGGAAGGGGCCGGCATTGGAAAGGTCGCGTTCGATGGCGACGTCGAAGGCCTCCACGGTCCCGGGGTGGACGAGCCACTGGTTGGGGGCGGGCTCATCGATCCGGATCCCGACCTCGCGCAGCGTGGCGATCGTCATGTGGATATGGTCCAGGCTCGGCACCGAATCGCCGTCGTGCTCGATCCGCAGGCCGTGCTGGAAGAAGGCCCCGACGAGCAGCCAGGCGGAAATGAATTGCGAGGAACCGCTGGAATCGACCCGTAGATCCCCTCCGGCCACCACACCCGTGGCCTCGAGCGTGAAGGGCAGCATGCCGGGGTCCTCGTCCACGACCTGCAGACCCAGATCCTTCAAGGCGGTGACCACGGGGGCCATGGGACGGACCCGGGCGGCCGGGTCGCCGTCGAAGAACACGGTGGCATCGAGCAGGGCGGCCAACGGCGGGACGAACCTCATGACCGTCCCGGCCAGGCCGCAGTCGACGGTGAGCGCACCACGGGCCACCGTGCGGTCGATGGGGGTGATGAGCAGATCCTGCCCGGCCCCGTCGTGGCTGCGGCGTTCCTCGATCCCTGCACCCAGGACCCGAAGGGCCTGGATCATCAGGTCGGAATCGCGGGAACGCAACGGCTTGCGCAATCGCGAGGGGCCATCCGCCAGGGCGGCCAACAACAGGTATCGGTTGGTCAACGACTTCGACGCCGGGACCTGCACGGTGGCATCGATCCGGCCATGCGCCCGCGGGGCCGGCCAGTCGGTGGTGGACTCGGGGGTGATGGTGTTGCTGCTCATGACGTGTGCTCTAGCGGCCGACCACGTCTTCTGCGGCCTTGCGGGCATCCTGGGCCCCGTCACGCACCGTCTTGGAAAGTTCCTTATTGGCCTTGGCCAGCTGCCTGCGGGCATCCTTGCCGAGGTGGCGGGCACGCCAGGCCATCGACGGGGCACCATCGGTGTCCACGCTGGCCAGCAGGACGCCTCCGGCGAGGGAAAGATTCTTGACCCGGCTGGACGTCAACAGCTTGGACTCGCCGGCGTTGTCGTTGAAACCGGTGACGGCGGAGGAACCGACCAGGACGAAGGCCGAGAAACGCGGGAACTTGCCCAGGGCCAGCATCAGCCCCGACAGGACCTGGGCTGCGCCGATGCAGCGGGCGGCCAGGGCCGGCTTCGCGGCAACCGATTCCAGTTGGGGGAACACCGAGGCGGCACGACGCAGATTCGGGCGCAACCGCTCACCACTCTCCTCGGGCTTGCGGACGCGGTCCAGACCGGTCAACACGAAGCTGGAAGCCAGCAGGGGACGGGCAATCAGGCGAGCCAGGGACATCGATTCCTCCAAGGAGTCGGGAGTGCGTTCACATGCTTGTCCTAGTCTCGCACTTTTTCGGTTCGGACGGTGCCCCGATCACCGTCGGAAGGGAATAGGCAGCCAAATCGTGCTGTTGTGAAGTACAAGAGGCCGGTGGCAGAGAACCACCGCAACCGCGATGGCGGCTTAATGAGACTTCGAAAGGGGGTGCTGCCGAGCATGCCGACATTGACTTGCGCCGAACGAGTGGCCCAGCCAACGCCCAGTCGTCCGGCTCCCGGTCTAGACTGGGCCGTGATGAGCACTTCACAGCAAGGGACCGAAGCCGTCCCCGAGGGTCGCGAGACCGAAGCGCAGCAGCGCGCACGGTTCGAGCGGGATGCCCTGCAATATGTCGACCAGCTCTATTCGGCGGCGATGCGCATGGCGCGTAATCCCGCCGATGCCGAGGACCTGGTCCAGGAGGCCTACACCAAGGCCTATTCGGCGTTCCACCAGTACAAACCAGGCACCAATCTGAAGGCCTGGCTGTACCGGATCCTGACGAACACCTATATCAACCTCTATCGCAAGCGCCAGCGCGAACCGTTGCGTTCCAGCACCGATACGGTCGAGGACTGGCAAATGGCGAAGGCCGCGCAGCACACGTCCACCGGACTGCGCTCGGCCGAGGCGGAAGCGTTGGACCACTTGCCGGATTCCGACGTGAAGCAGGCGCTGCAGTCGATTCCCGAGGAGTTCCGTCTGGCCGTGTACTTCACGGATGTGGAGGGCTACGCCTATAAGGAAGTGGCCGAGATCCTCGGCATTCCGATCGGTACCGTCATGTCGCGGTTGCACCGGGGGCGCAAGCAACTCAGGGAACTACTCGCCGACTACGCCGCCACCAGGGGACTGGGCACGGCGCAGAAGGAGACGGACCGCCCGGCGGCGGCCGGACAAGGGAGGAAATGATGGGCGACTGCCAATCGTTGGGCGACTGCGGAGACGAACGGATCGCCCGTCTGTACGAATACCTCGACGGTGCACTGTCGGTGGATGACCTCAAGGACGTCCGCGAACACCTCGAGGGGTGTGAGGAATGCACCCACGAATACGACCTTGAATGCATCATCCGGTCGGTCGTGAAGCGCAGCTGCCAGGAAGTGGCACCGAATACGCTCAAGACCCGGATCATGAGCCGGATCAGCGAGCTGCGGGTGGAGACCCGGCACGACTGACCCACAACACAAAGGAGCCCACATCCTGAAGGATGTGGGCTCTTCGCTGTTCACCTGGTTTAGGTGTTCGGACGCTTACCGTGGTTCGCGCCCTTCTTGGCGCGGCCGCGGCGCTTACGTGCACGCTTGCTCATAGCTGCCTCCTGCTCTTCTCGGGGATTCTAGCTGCCCTCCATCTTGTCACACCCGGGGACCCGGTCCTATTCACCGGCACCCGGACGGAGCTACGCCCCGGTCGGTTCCGCGAGATCCAACCAGCTGTACCAGCCACGGTGGAGGACCAGCCAGGCAATGAGACCGTGGCCTGCCTGTCCCGGCAGGCCCCCGTTGGCGGCCAGGTCGTTGCGCCACTGTTCGTGGTTCTGCAACGGCGTGAAGGTGTCGACGTACGCGTGGTGGCGGCGGGAGGCGACATCGGCATAGGCAGCCGACAAATCGGCCAACCGGGCGTTGCGCTCCTGATCGAGGGAGGGGATCGGGCCCACGACCATGGCCTTGATGCTCATCTGTGACGCGGCATCAAGGATGTTGGCCAGATTCAGCCTGCTGCGGGCGGTGGAAAGCCCGAGGTCGAGGTCGAAATCGGACAGGGCCACCACCAGACGGTTGTCGCAGCCCTCGCCGAAACGCCGGCCAGCCTCCTGCAACCACCGTTCGGCCAGTGCCTCGGTGCCCTCGTCCGGGGAAGCCAGCGTGTAGCTCTGGAGTCGGAAGTCATCACCCGTGGTGCGGGCCAGGACCCGACCATACCAACCCAGTGACCGCGGGTCACCGTGTCCGGCGAGGATCTCGTTGCCGATGGCGGCGATGCGAATGGTTCGTTGTTCCACGAAAGACCTTTCTGCGCGGTACGCCCACCATGACGGGGGGCCTGCTACACCGAAGGGCGGGACGTACGGTCCCGCCCTTCGGCTGATGCGTTCGTTCGTCCGTCGGCTACTTCCCGAAGGAGTGCTGCAGGAGTTCGGCCAGCTCCACCTCGTGGCGCTTATGCGAACCGGTCGACGTGGCCGCCGACGCCGTACGTGAGACCAACTCCACCGGACGGTCCAGCTCCGGGGCCAGGTTCAAGCCGATGAACGGCCAGGGACCCTGGTTCGCCGGCTCGTCCTGGGTCCAGTAGAGCTTGGCGTTGGGGTACTTGGCCAGTTCGGCATTGATCTGCCCGACCGGCAGCGGGTAGAGCTGCTCGATGCGGATGATCGCCGTCTTCTCGTCGCCGGCCTTCTTGCGGGCCGATTCCAGATCGTAGTACAGCCGACCGGAGACCATCAGCACCCGCTCGACCTCCTGGCCCTTCAGGTCCAGGACATCGGGGATGACCTCCTGGAACCCGCCCTGGGTGAAGTCCTCCACCGAGCAGGCGGCGGCCTTCAGGCGCAGCAGCTGCTTCGGGGTGAAGATGATCAGTGGCTTGCGCGGACGGGTGTACGCCTGGCGCCGCAGCAGGTGGAAGTGGTTGGCGCCGTTGGACGGGTTGGCCACGATCAGGTTCTCTTCGGCGCACATCAGCAGGAAGCGCTCGATGCGTGCCGAGGAGTGGTCGGGGCCCTGCCCCTCGTAGCCGTGCGGCAACATGAGCACGAGCGAGGACCGCTGGCCCCACTTCTGCTCGGCGGAGGAGATGAACTCGTCGATGATGGTCTGGGCGCCGTTGACGAAGTCGCCGAACTGCGCTTCCCACAACACCAGGGCATCCGGGCGTTCGACCGAGTAGCCGTATTCGAAGCCCATCGCGGCGAATTCGCTCAGCAGCGAATCGTAGAACCAGATCTTGGACTGGTCCTCGGAGAGGCTGCGCAGCGGCATCCACTCGTCGCCGGTCTTGCGGTCGTGGAAGACCGAGTGGCGCTGGACGAAGGTGCCACGGCGTGAATCCTGGCCGGACAGACGCACCGGGATGCCTTCCATGGACAGGGCGCCGAAGGCGGCGATCTCGGCGAAGCCCCAATCGATCCCGCCTTCGCGGGACATCGTGTCCCGACGCTCCAGCAGGGCCTTGAGCTTGGGGTGGATGGTGAAGCCCTCGGGGATCTTCAGGTGGGCCGCACCCACTGCCGCGAGCGCCTCGGCGGAGATGGCCGTCTTGACCGGGCTCGTGGACGGGGCGTCCTCGAGCTGCGAGGTCGGCAGCTCCAGGTCGTTGACCGAGGCGTCGCTGGAGTTCACGACCGGGATCGGGGAGGTCTGGGCTTCATGTGTTTCCGTGAAGACCCGTTCCAGCCGGCCCTGGTAGTCGCGCAGCGCCTGATCGGCCTCGTCCTGGGTGATGTCGTTACGTCCGACCAGCGCCTCGGTGTAGAGCTTGCGGGTCGAGCGCTTGTTTTCGATGAGGTTGTACATCATCGGCTGCGTCATCGACGGGTCGTCGCCCTCGTTGTGGCCACGGCGGCGGTAGCAAACGAGGTCGATGACCACGTCCTTGTTGAACTTCTGCCGGTACTTGAACGCCAGCTGGGCGACCCGGACCACTGCCTCGGGATCGTCCCCGTTGACGTGGAAGACCGGCGCCTGGATGATCTTGGCGGCATCGGTGGAGTAGACCGAGGAACGCGAGGCAGTCGGGGAGGTGGTGAAACCGACCTGGTTGTTGACCACCACGTGGATGGTTCCGCCGGTGCGGTACCCGCGCAGCTGGGACAGGTTCAGGGTCTCGGAGACCACGCCCTGCCCGGCGAAGGCGGCATCGCCGTGGATGAGGATCGGCAGGACGCTGAAGCCGGTGGATTCGGTGCCGTGGTCCAGACGGTCCTGCTTGGCCCGCACGATGCCCTCGAGCACCGGGTCGACGGCTTCCAGGTGCGAGGGGTTCGCCGCCAGGTAGACGCGGGTCTCGTTGCCGTTGTCGGAGGTGAACTTGCCTTCGGTGCCCAGGTGGTATTTCACGTCACCGGACCCCTGGACGGAGCGGGGATCCTGCGTTCCCTCGAATTCGCGGAAGACCTGCGCGTAGGTCTTGCCGGCGATGTTGGTCAACACGTTGAGGCGACCACGGTGGGCCATGCCGATGCCCACTTCGTCCATGCCCTGGTCCGCGGCGTCGGACATGATGCCATCGAGCAGCGGAATCAGGGATTCGCCGCCTTCGAGCGAGAAGCGCTTCTGGCCGACGAACTTGGTCTGCAGGAACGTCTCGAAGGCCTCGGCGGCATTGAGGCGGCCCATGATGCGGAACTGCTCGTCGCGGCTGGGCTTGGTGTATTCATGCTCCATCTCGTCCTGGAACCACTTGCGTTCCTCGGGATTCTGGATGTGCATGTATTCGATGCCGGTGGTGCGGCAGTAGGAGTCGCGCAGCACGCCGAGGATCTTGCGTAGGGTCAGGCGGTCGGCGCCGCCGAAACCACCGGTGACCCATTCGCGTTCCAGATCCCATAGCGTCAGGCCGTAGGTGCGGATGTCCAGGTCGGGGTGGCGGCGCTGGACGTACTCCAGCGGGTTGATGTCCGCCATCAGGTGCCCGCGGACGCGGTAGGCGTGGATGAGCTGCTGGATGCGGGCGATCTTATTGACCTGGAGATCGACGTCGACCTGGTTGTCCACGACCCAGCGCACCGGCTCGTAGGGGATGCGCAGGGCTTCGAAGATCTCGTCGTAGAAGCCTTGCTCACCGAGCAGCAGCGATTCGACCAGCCGCAGGAACTCGCCGGAGCCTGCGCCTTGGATGACGCGGTGGTCATAGGTCGAGGTCAGGGTGATGACCTTGCCGATGCCCTGCATCGCCACGGTCTTTTCGCTGGCGCCACGGAATTCCGCGGGGTATTCCAGGGCGCCGACACCGACGATGGTGGCCATGCCCTTGGAGAGGCGGGGCACGGAGTGGACGGTGCCGATGCCGCCGGGGTTGGTCAGCGAGACCGTGGTCCCGGCATAGTCGTCGGCGGTCAGCTTATTGCCGCGCGCCCGCTGGATCAGGTCCTCGTAGGTGTTCCAGAACTCCGAGAAGTTCAGGGTCTCGGCCTTCTTGATGTTCGGGACCGCGAGCATCCGGGAGCCGTCGGGCTTGGGGATGTCGATGGCGATGCCGAAACCCACGTGGGCCGGCTGCACCGAGGAGGGCTTGCCGTCCACCTCGCGGTAGCTCACGTTCTGCGAGGGGAAGAGCTTCAGGGCGCGGATGACGGCGAAGCCGATGATGTGGGTGAAGGAGACCTTGCCACCACGGGCCCGGGCCAGGTGGCTGTTGATGACGATGCGGTTGTCGATGAGGGCCTTGGCCGGCACGGCACGCACGGTGGTGGCCGTCGGGACCTCGAGGGAGGCCTCCATGTTCTTGGCGATGGCCTTGGCCGGTCCACGCAGCGGCTTCACGACGTCTTCTTCGGGCTGCTGCTCCCCGGCGCTGGACTTGGGCAGTTCGGCGGGGATCGGGGAGGCCTTCGGGGCGGGATCCGCGGGTTTGGCCTTCGGGGTCTCGGGGGTGTCCTTGGGCGTGTCACCGGAGGTGGTGGCCGTGGAGGGGGCGTCCGCCCCGGTCTTCTGCTCCGCGGGGGCCTCGGTCACCCGGGCCGAGGAAGCAGCCCGGGGGCTGGGGGAGGAGCCGGTCTTGGCCGGGGCCTTCTGGGCGGGGGCGGAGTCCTGGGCGGCGGGGCGTCCCGAGGAATCAAACGAATCGAAAATGCTCCACCACTTTTTGTCCACGGAGTTCCTGTCCCGCAGATACTGCTGGTAGAGCTCCTCGACGAGCCACTCGTTCCCGCCGAACTCCTCGGTCAGTCGGTGGTGTGGTTGATCTGGCACGATTACGCCTCTTCTCCCTGATTGCCTCGTCGCTGGTCCCGATCGTGTCCGGGCCGGTCCTCCGGCTTTGCCTTGGACCTCTGGCCAGTCTAATGACTTTCCGCGCGGCGTTGCCAATCAGACGCGGCCTGTCCTGAATGGATGTGTTCCCCGTCATGACGGGCGTCGGTGCCCCGACGGACGGGCCACGGGCCAGGACACCGCTCCCGGCGGAGATGTCCTCGCGGGCGTGGGTGCGATTCTGTAGACTGGAACCCTTATGGACAGCCACTCAGTGTGCCGGCCTGTCGCGTCCACGCGCAGCGCCGGCTCAAACCGTCTCAGCATGCCCAGCTCATCGGCCGGCTCATCGGAGCCTTCCAGACCGGGTTCCCCCGAACCGATGAAACCCACCTACCGCGCATCCCGCCGTCGTGCCGTGATGCCCGTGCGGGGAACGACGGCGGTGAGCACGTAGGTGGAATGGATCTTCCTGGCGCTCGGCCTGCTCCTGATCGCCGGGACCGGGTTCTTCGTCGCCGTTGAATTCTCCCTCGTCGCCTTGGACCAGAGCACGGTGCAGCGCTCGGTGGCCGACGGCGAACGCGGTGCGGAACCGCTCATGCGTTGCCTGAAGTCACTGTCCACGCAACTCTCGTCCTGCCAACTGGGGATCACGCTGACCACGTTGCTGACCGGCTTCGTGATGGAACCCTCGGTCGGGCGGCTGCTGACCCCGGTCCTGGAGGCCGCGGGGCTCGGTGCGGGCGCCGCCCCGGTATCCCTGGTGGTCGCCATGATCTTCGCCACCGTGCTTTCCATGCTGGTCGGGGAACTGATCCCCAAGAACCTGGCCATTGCCCGCGCCCTGGGCATCGGCCGGGCCATTGCCCGGCCCCAGCTGGTGTTCACCACCGTCTTCAAGCCAGCCATCGTGGTGCTCAACGGCTTCTCCAACAAGGTCCTGCACACCGTGGGGCTGGAGGCGAAGGAGGAGATCTCCGGGGCCCGCAGCCCGGCGGAACTGAATTCGCTGGTCCGCCGCTCGGCCGAAATGGGCACCTTGGACGGCGACACCGCCCGATTCCTCTCCCGCACCCTGCGCTTCTCGGAACGCTCGGCCGCCGACGTGATGACCCCGCGCATCCGCATGGAGACCGTCGAACTGGACGAACCGCTGGAGGACGTCATCGAAACGGCCCGCCGCACCGGCTATTCACGGTTCCCGGTGATCGGCGATTCCGCCGACGACGTCGAAGGGGTCTGCCACGTGAAGAAGGCCGTCGCGGTGCCGCGGCATAAGCGGGCGGGCCTGGTGGCGGCGACCGTCATGGAGGAGATCATGTCGGTCCCCAAGACCGTGCACCTGGATTCGCTGATCGCCGATCTGCGCGAGGCCAACCAACAGGTGGCCATGGTGTTGGACGAATACGGCGGAACCGCCGGCATGGTCACCCTGGAGGACCTGGTCGAGGAGATCGTCGGCGAAGTCACCGATGAACACGACAGGACCCAACCGGGGGTGCTGGTTTCGGCCACGGGCCGCTGGCATTTCCCCGCCCTGTTGCGTCCGGACGAACTCGGGGACCAGGTCCCCGGGCTGAAGATCCCCGACGACCCCGCCTATGAAACCGTCGGCGGCTACGTCATGGCCATGCTCGGACGGATCCCCGCCGTCGGCGATTTCGTCGATACCGGCAACGGGGAGCTGTTCGTGGAGGCGATGGACGGCCGCCGGGTGGACCGGCTGAGCTTCGAGGCCTCCGAGGACGAGGACCAGGAAGGGGGGCAGGAGCAGTGAATCCCTGGCTTGGAATCATGTGGCTCATCATCCTGCTGCTGGGCAATGCCTTCTTCGTGGCCTCCGAATTCGCGGTCATGACCGCCCGGCGCAGCCAGATCGAACCCTTGCTCGACAACGGGGTGAAGCGGGCCCGTTCGGCACTGTTCGCCATGGAACACGTCTCCTTGATGCTGGCGGTCTGCCAATTGGGCATCACCGTCTGCTCGTTGCTGATCCTCAACGTCGCCGAACCGGCGATCCACCATCTGTTTGCCGGGCCGCTGGAGGCGCTGGGCGTGCCGGTCCCGGTGGCCGATACCACCGCGTTCGTGATCGCCTTGCTCATCGTGACCTTCCTGCACGTCACGTTCGGGGAGATGGTGCCCAAGAACATCTCGGTCTCCGTGGCGGATCGGGCCGTGCTGCTGCTGGCACCGCCGCTGATCTTCCTGTCCCGGATCCTGCACCCGGTCGTCTACTCGTTGAACTGGCTGGCCAACCATGCGCTGAAATTGATGCGGGTCGAGCCTCAGGACGAAGTGACCAGTTCCTTCACCCTCGAAGAGGTCCACTCCATCGTCCAGGAATCGACCCGGTCCGGCCTGGTCGAGGACGGCAGCGGGATCATCCATGGGGCCCTGGAGTTCTCCGATTACACCGCCGAGACCTCGATGGTTCCGCTGCACGAGGTCGTCACCCTGTCCCAGGAGACGACGCCGGCCCAATTCGAAAAGGCCGTCGGACGGACGGGATTCTCCCGGTTCGTGATCACCGACGCCCAGGAGAACCTCGCCGGGTACCTGCACCTGAAGGACGTCATGTCCATCCCGCAGTCCCGCTACGACCAGCCGATCCCGGTCACCCGCCTGCGCAACCTGGCCAATCTGGGCGCCGAGGTCGAGGTCGAGGATGCGCTGGGGGTCATGCAGCGCACCGGATCCCACCTGGCCCGGGTCAACGATGCCGCCGGCAACACGCTGGGGATCCTGTTCCTCGAGGACGTCCTGGAGCAGCTGGTCGGGGAGATCAACGATTCAAACGAACGCCGCGGGATCCGTCGCTTCAACCAACAAGCCGATAATGAAAATGAGTCTCATTTGGGTTAGGGTTGGATGCGTGCCGTGACACCGCCGACGGGCGGCGCGGCTCCCCTCCGCCAGCCACCCCCACCCTCCAGGAAGGCCGCCCGTGCCACCGAACAGCCAGCCCGATACGACACCGGCGGTGACCTTGCGGGGCGCCGGCCTGGACTTCGGCCCGCGGAGGCTCTTCAGCGGGCTGGACCTGGAGGTCCAGCCGGGGGAGTTCCTGGCCGTGCTCGGGCCCAACGGGGCCGGTAAATCCACCCTGCTCAAGGTGCTGCTGGGGCTGCAGGAACTGAGTACCGGCAGCGTGGAGATCAGCGGACGCCCGGTCACCCGGGGCTCGCGCACCATCGGCAGCATCCCCCAGCAACGCGGGTTTCCCCCCGATACGGCCTTGCGTGCCCGGGATCTGGTGGCCCTGGGCGTGGACGGGCACCGCTGGGGCCCACGGATCTTCCACCGCCGGGAGATCAACGCCCGGGTCGATGAGCTCCTCGAGCGGGTCGGGGCGACCGCCTATGCCGACCGTCCCGTGGGGCTGCTCTCCGGAGGGGAGCAGCAGCGCTTGCGTGCCGCCCAGGCCTTGGCCGGGAACCCCGAACTCCTGCTGTGCGATGAACCGCTGCTGTCGCTGGATCTGAACCACCAGCAGGCGGTGTCCGCCCTGATCCACCGGCAGGCCTGCGACCAGGGCAGCGCCGTCGTCTTCGTCACCCACGAGATCAACCCGATCCTGCAATATGTGGACCGGGTGCTCTATCTGGCCGGCGGGCGGTTCCACGTCGGCACCCCGGAAGAGGTCATGCGCTCCGAGGTCCTCTCCGAGTTGTACTCCAGCCCGATCGAGGTCTTCCGCAGCAACGGACGCATCGTGGTGGTCGGGATGCCCGAAACCCTGAGCCACCACCATCCCTCCGACGCCGAACCGGCGTCGACGACCAGCAGGGACGGGGGCCGGGCATGAACGCGCACGACATCTGGCAGACGATCTTCAGCTTCGAGAACTATGCCGAACTGCTGCCCCTGGTTTCCAACTCGATCATTGCCGGGGCGATCCTGGGCCTGGTCGGCGGACTCGTGGGCGTCTTCGTGATGACCCGGGACATGGCCTTCGCCGTCCACGGGATCGCCGAACTGTCCTTCGCCGGGGCCGCCTTCGCCCTGCTCATCGGGGCCAATGTGGTGGCCGGCTCCCTGGTGGGCAGCATCGCGGCGTCCCTGGTGCTCGGGCTCATGGGCGCCAACGCGCGGGACCGCAACTCCATCATCGGGATCCTCATGCCCTTCGGGCTGGGGTTGGGCATCCTGTTCCTGTCCCTCTACGAGGGGCGCAGCGCCAATAAGTTCGGCTTGCTCACCGGCCAGATCGTCGCCGTGGACTCCGTCCAGCTGGGGGTCCTGGCGGTGTGCTCGGTCGTGGTGATCGTGGGCCTGCTGATCATCTGGCGTCCATTGATGTTCGTCAGTGTCGATCCCTCGGTCGCCGCTGCCCGGGGGATCCCCGCCGGCCGGCTCTCGGTGGTGTTCATGCTGTTACTCGGACTCGCGGTGGCCCTGTCCATCCAGGTCGTCGGGGCCCTGCTGGTGCTCAGCCTGCTGATCACCCCGGCCGCCGCCGCGATCCGCGTGACCGCGCGCCCGGGCCTGACGGTGGCGCTGAGCATCGTGTTCGCGATGACCAGCGTGGTCGGGGGCATCATGCTCGCCCTGGCCGGACGCTTGCCGATCAGCCCCTACGTGACCACCATTTCCTTCGCGATCTACGTGGTGTGCCGGGTCATCGACTGGCGCCGTTCACGGGTGCGGCGGATCCAGGAAGCGGCACCGCAACTCGCAGCCTAGGCGCCGTCGGCTCCCTGCCGGTTGAGCGTGCACTCGGGGCAGTAGCCGTAGATCTCCACGGTGTGGGAGGCCTCCGTGAAACCGTGCTCGGCGGCGACCCGGGCCGCCCAGGTCTCCACGGCGGGAGCCTGGACCTCGACCCCCTTGCCGCAGGTCCGGCAGACCAGGTGATGGTGGTGGGTCTCGGCCTCGCAGCGGCGGTAGGCGGCCTCGCCCTCGCCGGATCGTACGACGTCGAGCAGCCCGTCCTCGGCCATGGACTGCAGGATCCGGTAGACGGTGGCCAACGAGACCTTATCGCCCTGGTCCTGAAGCAGACGGTGGAGTTCCTGGGCGGAGACGAAGTCCTCCAACCGGCCCATGGCGGCCTCGACGGCGAGCCGCTGCTTGGTGACACGCTGTTCCCGCCCGCGCTTGGGGACGATCTTCTCCGACATGCGTTGCTGTGCTCCTGGAGTCTTGCTTCGGGCCCGACGTGAGGGGTCCTGGGTCGACCGGACGGGCCGCGGACGACTGGAAGAAACAGCTTATCAGCGCGGCGGCGGCGAACTAGGGTGGGGGCATGAAGCTCATCAAACACGGACATGCCTGCATCCGCCTGGAAAAGGGATCACGCGTCATGGTCATCGACCCCGGAACATTCACCGACGTGCCGGCGGCCCTGGCCGGTGCCGAAGCCATCCTGGTGACCCACGAGCACGCCGACCATCTCGACGCGGCGGCCGTCCTGCCGATCGTGGACCGCACCGCAGGGGTGCATGTCTACGCCCCGCGGGAGGTGGTCGATCAACTGCTGGCCCACCCGGCACTCGGGGCGGCGGGGGACAGGATCCACGTGCTGGCCCCCGACGACGTCCGGCAGATCGCCGGGTTCGACGTCCGGGTCTTCGGCGGCCAGCATGCGCTGATCCACCCGCAGATCCCCGTGGTCGCCAATCTGGGGTACCTCGTCGACGGGAACCTGTACCACCCGGGAGACT
The DNA here is from genome assembly GCF_052377615.1 of Arthrobacter sp. AOP36-A1-22. Lineage (NCBI taxonomy): Bacteria > Bacillati > Actinomycetota > Actinomycetes > Micrococcales > Micrococcaceae > Arthrobacter > Arthrobacter sp. AOP36-A1-22. Next base: position 10,836 of record NZ_JBQSWX010000031.1, on the reverse strand, counting down.
CGTTCATCGTCCCGAACGGGGTCACGGTGCAGACCCTGCTGGTGCCGCTGCATGCCCCGTGGTCGAAGCTGGCCGAGGTCGTGGACTTCGTGGTGTCGGTCCGGCCGGCCCATGCCTACCCGATCCACGACGGGCTGCTCAACGAGAGGGGGCTGGGGATGATGACCGGGCATGTCACCCGGTTCGGGGCCCGGTACGGCACCGAATTCGAGTACCTGCAGGTCGGGGAGTCCCGCGAGGCCTGAGCGGCCGGGCCCCGGAGCGGCTAGGGCAGGGTCAGGATCCGGGCTCCGTCCTCGGTGATCGCAATCGTGTGTTCGGTATGGGCGGTCCGGCACCCCGTTGCGCTGCGCAACGTCCAGCCATCGGCGTCGGTCACGAGCTGTGAGGTATCTGCCATGACCCACGGCTCCAGAGCGAGCAGCAAGCCGGGCCGGAGCCTGTAGCCCCGGCCGGGGCGCCCGGTATTGGGGACATGCGGGTCCTGGTGCATGGTCGAGCCGATGCCGTGGCCCCCGAATTCGACGTTGATCTGGTATCCGGCCCGGTCCAGAACGGTGCCGATGGCATGGGAGACATCGCCGAGGCGGACCCCGGGGCCTGCCGCGGCAATGCCGGCGGCCAGGGCCGCCTCGGTGGCATCGATCATCGCGACGCTTTCGGCGGGGCGTGAAGAACCCACCACGAAGCTGATGGCCGCATCCGCTGCCACCCCGTCCAGGATGAGGGCCAGATCCAGTGTCAGCAGGTCCCCGTCGGCCAGGGCGTAGTCGTGGGGCAGGCCGTGGAGGACCGCATCGTTGACCGCGGTGCAGATGTAGTGGCCGAAGGGTCCGCGTCCGAAGGACGGCGCATAGTCGACATAGCAGGACCGGGCCCCGGCCTCGGTGATCATCTGCCGGGTCCACCGGTCGATGTCCAGCAGGTTCGTCCCCACGGTGGTCCGGCGTTTCATGGTCTGCAGGATCCTGGCGACCAGGGCGCCGCTGGTCCGGGCCCGGGTTAGCTGGCTGTGGTTCAGGATTTCGATCATGCGGCACTTCTTCCGACTCAGGAGGGTGGGCCAAGAACCAGCCCGGGTCATTCTACGCCGGGATCCTACGGTTCCACCCAGTCGCCGCCGGCGAGGAAGGCCTCGATGACCCCTTCATAGGGGGTGGTGTCGATGCCCGCGCGGTGAAGCCATCCGGGGTCGTAATGTGATCCGGCATAGCGTTCGGCGCCGTCGCAGATCAGTGAGACGACCGATCCTTGCTGTCCGGCGGCCCGCATCCGCGCCACCAGACGCCAGATCTGCCACATGTTCGTTCCCGTGGACGGTCCGGCGTGCAGCCCCGCCCATCCGGAGAGATGGCGCATTGCGGCCACCGAGGCGCCGTCGGGCACGGTCTGGACCAGATCGATCACCGAGGGCACGAAGCTGGGTTCGGGCGACGGCCGGCCGATGCCCTCGATCCGGCTCGGGGTCCCGGTCACAGCCGCCGGGTCACCGCCGTCGTTCCAGGCTTGCCAGGCCGGCAGGAAGGCCGAGCCCTCGGGGTCGCCGACGGCCAACCGGCTCTGATGCTGGTGGTAGCGGATGTAGCGGCCCAAAGTGGCGCTGGTGCCCCCCGTCCCGGCCCCGGCCACGACCCAGGCGGGCACCGGATGCGGTTCGAGTTCGAGCTGGGAGAAGATCGATTCGGCGATGTTGTTGTTCCCGCGCCAGTCGGTGGCCCGTTCGGCGTAGGTGAACTGGTCCATGTAGTGTCCACCGGTTTCGGCAGCCAATCGGCGTGCCTCGGCGTCGACCGCCGAGGCCTCTTCGATCAGGTGGCAGGTCCCGCCCAGCTCACGGATCAGGTCGATCTTCTGCTCCGACGTCGTTGCGGCGACCACGGCCACGAAGGGCAAGCCCAACAGCCGGGCGAAATACGCCTCGGAGACCGCGGTGCTCCCGCTGGAGGATTCCACGATGGTGGTCCGCTCGGTGATCCATCCGTTGACCAGCCCGTAGAGGAACAAGGACTTCGCCAGGCGGTGCTTCAACGAGCCCGAGCGGTGGGTGGACTCGTCCTTCAGGTAGAGCTCGATGCCCCAAACCACCGGCAGGCCGATCCGGTGCAGGTGCGTATCCGCCGAGCGGGCGGTATCGGCTTCCAGGGCCAGGACGGCCTGGTTGACCCAAGCCCGTCCGGCAGGCGGCGGTAGTGTTGGCAGCATCGTTGAATCCACCCGTCCAGCCTACCCGGGCCCGCTTCGGCGGCCGCCCCGGAGCCGGCGGCGGGGCATGAGGGAGGAAGTTCCGACATGGACGTCTTGATCACCACCGAGGCCCTGGCCGCCCGGATCGCCGCCGGGCAGCGCACCGTCATCCTGGATGTCCGGTGGGCGTTGGGTTCGACCACGGGGGAGGAGGACCACCTGGCCGGGCATATCCCGGGGGCCGTGTATGTGGACCTGGAGACCGAGCTGGCGGCCCCTGCCCGCCCGCAAGCCGGTCGCCACCCCCTGCCTGAACCCGCAGCCTTCGCCGCCGCCACCTCCCGCTGGGGGATCGACCCCGGCGATACCGTGGTGGTCTACGACGCCGTGGGCGGGCTGTCGGCGGCGCGGGCCTGGTGGCTGCTGCGGGACGCCGGACTGGCCGAGGTGTTCCTGCTCGACGGCGGATGGGCCGCCTGGCCGGCGGCCGGCGGGGAGGTCGCCACCGGGCCGGTCACCCCGCTACCGGGACGCTGGGTCCCGCACCCCGGGTCGCTGCCGGTCCTGGATGCCGACGGCGCGGCGGCCTTCCCCTCCACCGGGGTCCTGCTCGACGCCCGGGCCGGTGAACGCTTCCGCGGGGAAACCGAACCGGTGGACCCACGCCCCGGGCACATCCCCGGGGCCCTGAACGCCCCCACCGCAGCGAACCTGGACGCGGACAGCAGATTCTTGTCGGCGGAAGCCCTGCGGGAGAAGTTCGCCGCCCTGGGCCCGGCAGCAGGAGGCCCACCGGTAGCCGTCTACTGCGGCTCCGGGGTCACCGCCGCCCACGAGATCGCCGCCCTGGCGATCGCCGGGATCGACGCGGCCCTGTATCCGGGCTCGTATTCGCAGTTTTCCTCCGACCCCGCCCGGGAGGTGGCCACCGGCCCCACCGGCTGACTGGCCCGGGGCCGAGCAGGCCAAGTAGATTCGTGACCACTACCGAAGAGAGGGACACCATGAGCACGCTGTTCAGCAAGATCATCAACGGGGAGTTGCCGGGACGATTCGTCTGGAAGGATCCCGACGTCGTCGCGTTCCTGTCGATCGGACCGATCACCGACGGTCACACCCTGGTGGTGCCGCGCCAGGAGGTCGACGACTGGACCGATATCGAACCCGAGCTGCTCAATAAGCTCAACGCGGTCGCCCGGGTCGTGGGGCGGGCCCAGAAGCGGGCCTTCGGCTCCGAACGAGCCGGCCTGATGGTCGCCGGCTTCGAGGTCCCCCATCTGCACGTGCACGTCTGGCCGACGAACTCGCTGGCCGACTTCGACCTCTCCCGGGCCGATACCGACCCGAAGGAAGCCCACCTGGACGACAATGCCGAACGACTGCGCACCGCACTGCGCGAGGACGGGCATACCGATATGGTGCCGAACCAGTAATCCCGGCCCGCAGTCCCGCCGTCGTCCCTGCCGCGGGGACGACGGCGGGGACGGGCCTTTCGGACCGGCCGGTTAGCTGGTGGTGGCCTGGCGCAAGGCGGTCCGCACCCGCTTCTCCGAGACCGAATAGGCGGTGCCCAGTTCCTGGGCGAACATGCTCACCCGCAACTCCTCGAGCATCCACTTGATCCGGGCCAGGGGCGCGGGGATCCGTGCCCCGGCAGGCACCGCGGCCCGGGCGGCATCGTATTCATCCTCCAACGCCTGGATCGCCAGCATCGCCTGGTGGTCCCGCGCCACGTTCCCGGCCTCCAACTTATCCAGACGCTTGCCGATCGCCTCCAGATAGCGGGGCAGCTGGGAGAGGTGGGCGTAGCCGGTCCCGGCGACGAAGCCCGGGTAGACCAGGTTCTCCACCTGGCTGCGGATATCGGCCAGCGCGTTCACCAGTGCCAGCGAGGAGGCCTTGGAGACCCGTTGGTCCACGCGGCGGGCCCCGGAGAGGACGCGTTCGACGATGGCGGTGACCTTGAAGACCGTGTCGATCAGCTCGGCCCGCACCGACTCGAACAGGGCATCGAACTCCGCCTTGCTGAAGGGCAGTTCCTCAGGGACCAGCCGGTCCAGGGCCGCCAGCGTGCAGTCGGCGATCAGCTTCTCCACCGAACCGTGGGGGTTCTGCGTGAAGACCAGCTTCTCCTGGTTGTTCAGGTGCTCCAATACGTACTTGGCCGGGGAGGGGACCTGAAGCAGCAGCAGCCGGATCACCCCGCCCCGATGGGCCGTGAGCTGTTCATCCTCGTTGCGGAACACCGTCAGCGACACCGTGTCCCCGGTATCGAGCAGACCGGGGAATGCGGTGACTTCCGCCCCCGCCACCGTGGTGCTGACCCGGCGCTCGATCCGGGCCCCGTCGCCGAGCCCTTCGGGCCAGGCGGTCAGCCCGGTCTGCTCCAGCGTCGGCGTCGGACGCTCCCGCGTGGTGGTGCCCGCCCGGCCCCGTCCGGGCCGGGGCGAGGTCCGGGCCCCACCGGTTCCGGCTCCGGAACCGCCCGAGGATTCCTTGCCGTGGCGTTGTTCGGCCTCGCGGGCCGCCGCCAGCAGGGCAGGCCCCGCGCTTCCCAACGAATCGGCCAGGGCCTGGCGGTTCTGCGTCGCCAGGGTTCGTTGCAGGGTGGGCAGGTCGGTGGATTCATCCAGGATCCGGGCCCTGGCATCCACGACCTGGAAAGTGGCCAACAGGTGCCCGGGGATCTTGGACCAGTCCCAGGATCCCGGCGGGATCACCACCCCGCGCATCCGACGCAACACCAGTTCCAGGGAGGGTTCGAGGTCATCGGTCGTGGGGTCGAAATCGGCATTCAGTGCGGTCACCGCCTGCCGGGCCACGTCGGGGGCCGGGACGAAGTTCTTGCGGATGGCCTTGGGCAGGGACTTGATCAAGGCGGTGACCAGTTCTTCGCGGAGACCGGGGATGAGCCAGCGGAAACGTTCGGGGTCCAGCTGGTTCAGGAACAACACGGGCACCCGCACGGTCAACCCGTCGGATTCACCGGCCGACGCGGCCGGGTTGAACTCGTAGGACAGCTCCAGTTCAAGGTCCCCGTGCTGCAGGGTCCGGGGGAAGTCCTCCTGGTTCAGTTCGTCCGCGTCGGCGTTGAAGAGTTCCTCCGGGTCGAAGTCCAGCAGGGTGGGCTCCTCCGCCCGCGCCTTCTTCCACCACCGGTCGAAGTGGCGTTCGGAGACGACGCCGGAACCGACCCGCTGATCGTAGAAATCGAAGAGGTCCTCGTCCGTGGCACCCAGATCACGCCGACGCATCCTGGTTTCGAGTTCGTCGATATCGGCCAGCAGGCGCCGGTTGCGTTGGAAGAACTTATGGTGGGTCTTCCAATCGCCTTCCACCAGGGCGTGCTGGATGAACAGCTCCCGGGCCACGACCGGATCGACGCGCCCATATTGGATGCGGCGCTGGGGGATGACGGTCAGACCGTAGAGGGTGGCCTTCTCGTAGCCCATGACCGAACCCATCTTCCGGGACCAGTGGGGTTCTGAATGCGAATACTTCAACAGGTGCTTGCCGACCTCCTCCACCCAGAGGGGATCGAAGCGGGCGTTGACCCGGGCCCAGAGCCTGCTGGTCTCCACCAGTTCGGCGGACATCACCCATTCGGGGTTCTTCTTGAACAAGGCCGAGCCGGGGAAGATGGAGAACCGGGTGCCGCGGGCGCCGGAATATTCGCGTTTGCGCTCATCCCAGGCACCGATGTGTCCGAGTAGGCCGGCCAGCAGGCTGGTGTGGATCTCCCGTTCCAGCCCTGCCGGGTCCACCGGCCCCGTCGACAGGGTGATGCCCAATGGTTTGGAGAGCTGGCGGAGCTGGGCGAAGAGGTCCTGCCATTCGCGCACCCGCATGTAGTTGATGAATTCCTTCTTGCAGAGCCTGCGGAACGCCGAGGAGGAGAGCTCCTTCTGCTTCTCCTGCAGGTAGGCGTAGAGGTTCAGGAACCCCGAGAAGTCCGAGGTCGAGTCGTCGAAGCGGCGGTGCAGGCCGATGGCATTGGCTCGTTGACCGGTGTCTTCGGAGGGGCGTTCGCGGGGGTCGCGGATGGTCAGGGCGGCGGCCAGGATCATGACCTCCTTGGCGCAGCCGCGCCGGCCTGCCTCCACGATCATCCGGCCCAACCGGACGTCGACGGGGAGCTGGCTGAGCTGCCGCCCGATCCTGGTGACCTTTGCCGAGGCCCCCTCCCCGACAGCGCCCAGTTCGCGCAAGAGTGAGACGCCGTCGTTCACGGCCTTGGAATCCGGGGGCTGGACGAAGTCGAAACCCGCGACGTCGCGGGGGGACTCCACGACCCCCATGGCGGACATCTGCAGGATCACCGCCGCCAGGTTGGTGCGCAGGATCTCAGGGTCGGTGAATTCGGGACGGGCCTCGAAGTCCTCCTGGGAGTAGAGCCGGATGGCGATGCCGTCGGAGACGCGGCCACAACGACCCGACCGCTGGTTCGCGCTGGCCTGGGAGACCCGTTCGATGGGCAGGCGCTGGACCTTCGTGCGGTGCGAATACCTTGAGATCCGGGCGGTCCCGGTATCGATGACGTATTTGATGCCCGGGACCGTCAGTGAAGTTTCGGCGACATTGGTCGCCAGTACCAGACGAGGGTTGGACCCCGGGTGGAAGACCTTGTGCTGTTCCTCCAGGGACAACCGGGCGAAGAGCGGCAGCACCTCGGTGCCTCTCAGCCGGGGGTTGGTCCGCACCCGGGCGCGTAGGGCCTCGGCGGCATCGCGGATCTCGCGCTCGCCGGAAAAGAAGATCAGGACGTCGCCCGGGGCTTCGGCCGCCAATTCGTCCACGGCATCGCAGACCGCGTCCAGCGGGTCCCGATCCTCGTCCGTGTCGTAGTCGTCGTCGTCCTCGCGCCCTTCGGCGGGATTCAGCGGACGGTAGCGCAGCTCCACCGGGAACGTGCGCCCGGAGACCTCGATGATGGGGGCCGGAACGATCTCCTCTCCGCCCTCGGAGGCGGGGGAGCCGAAGTGCGTGGCGAATTTCTCCGGGTCGATCGTCGCCGAGGTGATGATGACCTTCAGATCGGGACGCTTGGGCAGCAGCCGTTTGAGGTAGCCGAGCAGGAAGTCGATGTTCAGGCTGCGTTCGTGGGCCTCATCGATGATGATGGCGTTGTATTTACGCAGCAGCCGGTCATGCTGGATCTCCGCCAGCAGGATGCCATCGGTCATGACCTTGACCTGGGTGGACGCCGACACGTGTCCGGTGAACCTGACCTGGAAGCCGATCTCCGCCCCGAGCTCGACCCCGGTCTCCTCGGCGATGCGTTCGGCCACCGTACGGGCGGCCAGCCGGCGGGGTTGGGTGTGGCCGATCATCCCGCCCTCGCCCAAGCCCAGTTCCAACAGCATCTTGGGAAGCTGGGTGGTTTTGCCGGAGCCGGTTTCGCCGGCGATGACGACGATCTGGTGGTCGCGGATGGCTTCCATGATGTCGTCGCGGCGGGCGCTGACCGGAAGGGACTCGGGATAGGTGATCTTTACAGCCATGGTTGAACCAGTCTAAGGGGGTCCGCTCGACGACGGCGCCCAGCGGCCGTCCGATGCGCTTCCGGAAGTGGTCGGGAGGCCAAGTACGGAATGATACCGAAATGTGGCATGGGACACGTTTTGTCTTCAATGGGCCTCGAGGCGCACAAGGGCGTCCATGGGCCCCTGAGTCATATGGACAATGTGAGTTGATTCACAGGTAGTATCGAGGTGTCTTTAGGCACGAGGTGGTCAAAAGATTGTCGAATCACTCGCAGTGGGGGACGGGATCCGGTGGCAGCAAAGGTGATGTTGACCGGAAATCAACTCGTGACCCGTGAAAGGAAAACACCATGAACGTTTCTCGCGTCGGCAAGCTTGCCGCAGGCCTGATGGCCACCGCATTGCTCGCCACCGCTTGCGGATCCTCGGGAGGGTCCGGGGAGTCCAGCGGATCCGCGGATGCGACCGAGCCCGTGAAGATCGGCATCTCGCAGTACGTGTCCCATCCGTCCTTGGATGCGGTGACCGAGGGCTTCAAGAAGGGGATGAAGGACGCCGGCTATACCGGGGACAAGATCAGCTACGATCTGCAGAACGCTCAGGCGGATGCCTCGACGAACACGGCGATCATGAACCAGTTCTCGCAGGACAACCTGGATCTGGTCCTCGCCGTCGCCACGCCGGCGGCCCAGGCGGCCGCCCAGGCGATCACTGATGCCCCGGTCCTCTTCTCGGCGGTGACCGACCCGGTGGAAGCCAAACTGGTCAAGAGCGTTGAGGAACCCGGCGGAAACGTCACCGGCACCTCGGATAAGAACCCGGTGAAGGAGCAGATGGAACTGCTCAAGGAACTGGCCCCTGACGCCAAGTCCGTCGGGATCGTCTACTCCTCCGGCGAGGTCAACTCCACCGTCCAGGTGAAGTGGGCCAAGGAAGCCGCGGCCGATCTCGACCTGGAGATCAAGGAAGCGGCCATCTCCGCCTCCTCCGAGGTCCAGCAGGCAGCCGAGTCGCTGAAGGTCGATGCCTACTACGTGCCCACCGACAACGCCGTCGTCTCCGCGTTGGAAGGTTTGTTGCAGACCGCGCAGTCCAAGAAGGTCCCCGTCATCGCCGCCGACGGCGAGTCGGTCAAGCGTGGCGCCACGGCCACCTACGGCATCAACTACGAGAAGCTCGGCGTCCAGACCGCCGACATGGCGGTGAAGATCCTCAAGGACGGGGAGAAGCCGGCCGATATGCCCGTGGAGACCTTGACCGATGTCGAACTGTATGTGAACACCGCCGCCGCGAAGAAGGCCGGAGTGGAGATCCCGCAGGACATGATCGACAAGGCCGCCGAGGTCTACAAGAAGTAGCCCGCGCCGATCTTCCGGATCACGGTGCCCGGCCGCCCTCCAGCGGCCGGGCACCCCGCATTCTTCCCTCTCTACCCAAGGATCTCTTCATGCTTACTGCGGTTGAACTGGGCCTGATCTACGCGATCATGGCGCTGGGGGTCTATCTGACCTTCCGCATCCTCGACTTCCCCGACCTGACGGTTGATGGAAGCTTCACCACCGGCGCCGCCGTCGCCTCCATCACCATCGTCAACGGCATGCCGGCACTTTTGGCCACCGGGCTGGCCCTGCTGGCCGGCGCGGCAGCCGGTGTCGTGACCGGTCTGCTGCATACCAAGGGCAAGATCAACGGCCTGCTGGCCGGCATCCTGACCATGATCGCCCTGTATTCGGTGAATTTGCGCATCATGGGCAAAGCCAACGTCCCGCTGCTGGGGGAGGACACCCTGATCTCCCCGCTGCGGGAGGCCCAGCTCACCGGTGGCGTCGTATCCATCCTGATCTTCTTCGTGGTGGCCCTGGTGCTGAAGTTCGTCCTGGACTGGTTCCTGCACACCGACACCGGTCTGGCCATGCAGGCGACCGGTGACAACGAACAGATGATCCGCAGCCTGGGCGTCAGCACCGACAACCAGAAGATCCTCGGGCTGGCCATTTCCAACGCCCTGGTGGGCCTGTGCGGCGCGATGGTCGCCCAGTACCAGGGCTTCGCCGATGTGGGTATGGGTATCGGCCTGATCCTGATCGGTCTGGCCTCGGTCATCATCGGCCAGGCGATCTTCGGGACCCGGAACATCTTCATCGCCACGCTGGCCGTCATCTTCGGTGCCGTCCTCTACCGCGTCTTCATCCAACTGGCCCTGGACGCCGGTCTCGAGCCGAATGACATGAAGCTGATCTCCGCGATCCTCGTGGTCCTCGCGCTCGTTCTGCCGCAGTGGAAGGGCTTCAATAAGTTCGGTCGCCGGATGCGCACCATCAACAACGCCGCGGAGAAGCAGAAGGAGACGGTGTCCTAGCATGCTGGAAGTCAACAACCTGTCCAAGACGTTCTTCGCCGGGACGGTCAACGAGCGCAAGGCGCTACGCAACATCAACCTCCAATTGACCGAAGGCGAATTCGTCACCGTGATCGGCTCCAATGGTGCCGGGAAATCCACTGTCCTGAACATGGTCGGGGGCAAGCTCCAGCCCGACGTCGGCAACGTGAAGATCGCCGGCAAGGACGTCACCAAACTGGCGGACCATGCGCGGGCGAAATACATCGGCCGGGTCTTCCAGGACCCGATGGCCGGCACCGCGCCGAGCATGTCGATCGAAGAGAACATGTCCCTGGCCCTGAACCGCGGAAAATTCCGTGGGCTGGGCCTGGGGGTGACCAAACGACGGCGGGAGCAATTCGCCACTGAGCTCGAATCTCTGGAATTGGGCCTCGAACATCGGCTCAAGGCCAAGGTCGGGTTGCTCTCCGGTGGACAGCGGCAAGCACTTTCGCTGCTCATGGCCACGTTCAGTGGACCTCAGATCCTGTTGCTCGACGAGCACACCGCGGCACTGGACCCGCAACGGGCGGCCCTGGTGGCCCGGCTGACCGAGGAGATCGTCGAACGCCACGGACTCACCACGCTGATGGTCACCCACAACATGGAGCAGGCGCTGCGGTTGGGCACCCGGCTGGTGATGATGCACGACGGGGAGATCATCCTGGATCTCGATGCCGAGGCCAAATCGAAGATGACCGTTCCCGGGCTGCTCAAGGAATTCGAGAAGATCAAGGGCGCCCAGCTCGACGACCGCACCATGCTGCAGTAGGGCGGGGCACCACCAAA